>DASWLM010000014.1:0-123379 GCA_036396095.1 Dehalococcoidales bacterium
CGTACATCAGGTGGGCAGGGAGACACCGCTCGTCATTTTGGGAGCTCGATTGAGCAAACCCGTGTAAACAACATGGTGCCCCTGCCTCCTGGCCAAACCCGCATGAGGTATGATGGGACCCCCGATTGAATCGAGGTGAACTCGAATCTAACAGCTAAGTTGGGAACCAGGTGAAAAGCAGGCTGGGGTCTGCCCGCCGGTGTCAAATAAAAGAGAATACCGTGCTGGAGCTATTTACTTATCCAATATAGTATGTTGTTCGGACTGTAGCATTTGACCTAACAAGGTTATGGCTAACTCCAATTGTCCCAAGTTCGCTAGGGCAAACAGAACTCCCGCTCGTTGAGTTTGTGGAACGTCTATACCCGTATCCGTACCAAGCAATTGTATCGCTTTAACTACAACTTCCTGAGCTAATCTCTTTTCAGCTTGTACGTCATTTGAGTATTTTAGAAAAGTTCCAATTACGGCAACCACCGATGTAAACAATGCACCCGTTAAGGCTAAAACAGGTGCCAATTCAACATTCGTTGTATCCGTGTCAAATACTTTCATTCTCCAAAGTACAAGGAAAAAGCTCGCGAATAAAATCAAGACGACAACGATTAGTATGGCTATCCAACTTTTAGAATTTTTCGTTTTCATCATGTTCTAAATTATACTCTACATTTGGCATTCAGGCTACTGCATTTGTATAAATGCTAGCTTGTGTACAATTAATTGGTTTGACCGACTAACGATTAGCACTTATAATATACAAAGTGCGGAAACAAAACGTTACCATTCGGGCTTTACTTCATTGACGGAACTTAACAATAAGTCTAAAATAGCTTCAAGTATAACACATGGAGAGGTGACCGAGAGGCCGATGGTGCCGCTCTCGAAAAGCGGTTCCCGATTTTTCGGGACGTGGGTTCGAATCCCACCCTCTCCGTTTATCCTGAGAACAGTCGAAGGATTTACCCTGAGTATAGTGGAAGGAAAATAATGACCCAAGAATGGTTCTTCTATATAGTCAGGTGCAGAGATGACTCATTATATTCTGGTATTACAGTTGATATAGAAAAGCGTCTGAGAGAACATAACAAAGGAACTGGAGCAAGATACACTTCTGCTCGTAGACCAATAACTTTAGTTTATTCAGAAAAATACGGTAATATGTCTGAAGCGAGGAAACGAGAAGAACAAATCAAAGGGTGGTCTAAAATTATGAAAGAACGTTTAATTGAGAGAACTCGTTCCGAGTGAATGTAATTGGTTAAAGGTTTTCCCTCGACGTCGCTCGGGACAAGCGAATACCACTCTCTCCGTCGTAAACAGCGGAAATTCCAAATATCATATACCCACTATCAAGCTCCTTCCCATGACTAGTGCTCACTGAACAGAATGAACCGCATAAAGTCCTGTGTCTATTCTCTGATACACAACTTGTAAAAGAGTAAAACGATGGACAAAAAAGTTAGAGAATACATAGAAAAACAGAAATCGCCGCAGAAGGAAATCTGTTTCAAATTGCGGGAAATTATCTTGAAAACATACCCGGACATAAAAGAAGAAATGAAATGGGGTGTCCCTACTTTTTCTGGCGGGAAATTCTATATTGGCGCTCTAAAAGAGCATGTCAATTTGGGTTTTTCAATTAATGGACTGACAAAAGAAGAGATAGCCCTTTTTGAAGGCAGTGGAAAAACAATGAGACACATCAAGGTTCGCACGCTCAAAGACGTTGACGAAAAGAGGATTGTGAAACTGCTGAAGATTGCCGGGGAATGCCAGGAGGATTGCTGAGCATAGCTAATGGTCTTTACAAAGCGAAGCCACACAGCGTAAACTTAACAAAGGTTCACTGAATGTAAACGGGCGCGGAGAGGTGCTGGAGTGGACTAACAGGAGCGTCTGGAAAGCGCTTGTAGCCGCAAGGTTACCGTGGGTTCGAATCCCACCCTCTCCGCCATTAAGTATGATTGGACGCCGGACCACCGGCTTGATTAATGAAGAAAACCGATATTAGCGCAATAGATAGAATCAAGAACTACTACAAAGGGCTTTTCCCCGGGCTGGTGCCACTCTTCATTCTGGCGCATTTTATGCACCATGTACCCGGATTTATCATCCAATCTGTACAACCTTCCATCCGGGATCAGTTCGGTCTAGACTACTTAAAGATAGGCGCACTAAATGGTGCGTATAACGCTTCTTACGGCGCGAGTAATCTACTGGCTGGATGGCTTGGCGGCGACCGCATCGCGCCTAGGCTTCTGATTGTCGTCGGCGTTGCTGGGGTTGCTTTCTTCGGTCTTTTTGTCGGTCTCTCACTCAATTATGCCATGATGCTTGCAGCTTTACTCATCATGGGTATTCTCGGTGGTGGTTACCATCCTTCCGCCTCACCACTGCTTTCAGATACCGTCGCCGTGGAAAACCGGGGTCAGGTCCTGGGAATGCACCAGATTGGGGGAACACTCGCCAACTTTCTAACACCCCTACTAACTGCCGCTATTGTTACATTGCTAGGATTCTTTATGACGTCCAGTTTGACATGGCGTGGTCCGTTTATTGTACTGACGATTCCCACTATTGCTTTTGGAATTTACCTTTACACTCTTCTGAAGCGCCGTAACCTTGGCGATACATTAAAACAAGTCCAGACAGAAAGTTTCGCCATCCGGATTAATTCACGCGGCTATCTACGACGTATGATAGCCTTTGTAATCTTAGGCACAGCAGTGCAGGTCTTCGTTTTTTCCAGCATCTCGGTTATTCCCCTACTCGTCGTAGACCAATACGGCGGTACGGAACAAGCGGGCGCTGCCTTCCTTGCACTGGCTCATTTTGCGGGTCTATGGGCAGGTCCTCTTGGTGGATATATCTCTGACCGCATCGGGAAAGTGCCTGTCATGCTCGCGGTCAGTCTTGCCGCTGGTCCAGTTATCTTTTTGCTCAGCCTGGGCACCTACTGGTGGCTTTTACCTTTTGTTCTACTGGCAATGGGCTCCTGCATGTATGTGGCAATGCCGGTAGCTGAGGTATACGTTATCAGTAACGCCAATGCGAACAACCGCTCTACAATTCTCGGTATCTACTACTTCGCCAGCCGGGGCGGTCCCGGACTTCTTATGCCTATCATCGGAAAACTCATTGACCAGTATAGCTTCAGCACCGCCTTTGCTTGGGTAGGTGCGGCTCTCTTTGTTATTACCTTGGTATGTTCGCTACTTCTCTGGGGAACCAAAGACTAAAACTACTAAACTCTGAGTTTTTATCCCTGAATTCTAAACGAATCTTCCTTTCCAATCGCTTTAGCTTGAAAAATTCGAGCTTTGTCACTACTTCGGATTTAGGATTTGTGGTTTTAGGTTTCGTATTTCTATCCTCTAATTGTTCCTCACTCAGTGCTGTGTTAGAATAGCAATTATCGTAATGATGAATAAAAAAGATCTTAAATATTGGGTTGGCTTCAGTTTTGTCCCCGGCATCGGGCGTGTCCGTCTCAATCAACTTGAGAACCACTTCGGCAATCTTGAGTCTGCATGGAAGGCTCCCGCCGGCGAATTGAGACAGGCGCGACTTGATGATAGCGTTATCCGCGCCATCACCACCTGGCGTCCGAAAATTGCGCTTGATGACGAGATGGAAAAGCTGAAACGCTATGGGGTTCAGTTGCTCACCTGGCATGATGATAATTATCCTGCCCGGCTCAAAGAAATCTATGATTATCCTCCCCTTCTCTATATTAGAGGCTCACTAACTGCCGCCGACGAGTGGTGTCTAGCAGTGGTGGGAACACGACGTGCGACCGCCTATGGTCGGCAGGTCACAGAAGAAATCGTGTCTGACCTGGCGCGTAATAACATCACCATTATCAGCGGACTGGCACGGGGCATTGATTCTGTTTCTCATCAGGCGGCGCTGGATGCCGGCGGCAGGACGATTGCAATTCTTGCCTGCGGGCTGGATATTATCTATCCATCGGAGAACTTGAACCTGGCACGCCGAATAATAGAAAACGGCGCTCTTCTTAGTGAGTATCCACTCGGGACTAAACCCAAGCCTGACCACTTTCCACGACGCAACCGTATCCTCAGTGGTATGAGTCTGGGAGTCCTGGTAACAGAGGCAGGGGAAGGAAGCGGCGCGCTCATTACCGCTAACCTCGCCCTGGAACAGAACCGCGATGTGCTGGCTGTTCCGGGAAGCATTCTGTCACCATCCAGCCGCGGCGTCAATAACCTCATCCAGGAAGGCGCGAAATTGGTGCAAAATTGCCAGGATATTCTCGAGGAACTGAACTTACGCGCCGTCGCCCAGCAACTTGAGTTCAAGGAAATCATTCCGGAGAGTGAGACAGAATCGGTTCTACTGAAGCGGTTGTCCACGGAACCGGCACACATCGATAATATATGCGCCGGAAGTGGCTTGCCTGTTGCTACCGTGAGCAGTACACTGGCAATGATGGAGTTAAAAGGTTTGATACGGTCGGTGGGGAATATGTCTTATGTGCTGGCGCGCGAAGCCAGAGAAACCTATGGAGTAAAAGTTGAGTAGTACAAAGAAAGAACTTGTCATCGTTGAATCGCCGGCAAAGGCAAGAACGCTCGGTAAAATACTGGGCAGCAAATACAATCTCAAAGCATCAATGGGTCACATCCGTGATTTACCCCGTAGTAAGCTGGGTGTGGACATCGAGCACGATTTTACACCAAGCTATGTGGTACCCCGTACCAAGAGCAAGCTCGTTAAAGAGTTGAAAGAGGCAGGTAAAAAGGCAAAGGTAATCTATCTTGCCACCGACCCTGACCGTGAAGGCGAAGCTATTGCGTGGCACCTGGCAACCGTGATGAATGGGGATAAAATACCCTTTCGCCGTGTTGTCTTTCACGAAATCACCGATGAAGCTGTTCAACAGGCATTCAAACACCCTCGCTCGGTTGATTTGCATCTGGTCAATGCCCAGCAAGCGCGTCGGGTGCTGGATAGACTGGTAGGATACAAACTGAGCCCTCTTCTCTGGCAAAAGGTCAGACGCGGTCTCTCTGCCGGTAGAGTACAATCTGTTGCCCTGAGGATTATCGTCGACCGCGAACGGGAGATTGAAGGTTTCATTCCTCAAGAGTACTGGCTCATCGAGGCGGAACTACAAAAGAAAGAAACACCGCCTTTCCGTGCGCAACTGGTGGGGCTTATTGATGGCACAAAACTGGAAATAAACACCGAACAAAAGGCAAATATACTGAAAGAGCGGCTGGAGCAGGCAAAGTACACCGTTGATAAAATCAAGACACGCAAGGTCGTGCGCCAGCCGGCACCGCCGTTTATCACCAGCACGCTTCAGCAAGAAGCCTGGTACAAATTGCGTCTCTCCGCAGGGCAGACCATGGCAATCGCTCAGGAGCTTTATGAAGGTCTACCATTAGGAGGCGGTGAAAGTACAGGTTTGATTACCTACATGCGTACCGACTCTACACACGTCGCCCGTACTGCGATTGCTGAAACGCGGGACTTTATCCAGAAAAAATACGGCGAAGATTACTTACCTGCTCACGCCCGCGTCTTTACGCGACAGGTCAAGGGCGCGCAGGAAGCCCATGAAGCCATCCGTCCTACTCACACCAGTCGCACACCAGATACGATTAAAAGTTACCTGTCTGCTAACCAGTTCCGTCTCTACCAGCTTATCTGGAACCGTATGGTCGCCAGCCAGATGTCAGCAGCGCTTTACGATAGCACCACAGTGGACATTGAAGCTAAACCTGGTAATTCGCGGGAAGTTTACCTCTTCCGCACAATATCATCCGTGCTCAAATTCCCCGGTTTCACCACCATTTATCAGCGTGATGAAGGCAAAATCGATAATGGTGAGAGTCATCAGACACTACCTCCACTAGACAAAGGCGACGTTCTGAAACTCCTTCGACTCCTGACAGAACAGCGTTTCACCCAGCCACCACCCCGTTACACGGAAGCCAGCCTCATCCGGATGCTAGAAGAGCGGGGTATCGGGAGACCCAGCACCTATGCTCCCATCCTCGCCAACATTCAAGAACGCGAATACGTGACCAAAACGAACGGAGTCTTAAAACCATCCGAACTGGGGATGCTGGTCACTGATTTACTGAAACAGCACTTCCCTGATATCGTCGATATTGAATTCACAGCGCGCATGGAAGACAACCTCGATGAAATCGCCGACCAGAAGAAGAAGTGGGTAGAAGTTGTAAGGAACTTTTACACTCCCTTTGACAAAACACTCCAGAATGCTAAAGAAGGCATTGAACGCGTGAAAATCGCGGATGAACTCACTACTGAAGTGTGTGAAAAATGTGGTAAACCACTTGCCATCAAGATTGGACGATTCGGGAAATTCCTCGCCTGCACCGGTTATCCGGAGTGCAAGTTCACCAAACGCTACCAGATAAAAACCGGCGTTAAATGCCCGGAATGTGGTAGTGAACTCATCCAGCGGTTGAATAAGAAAGGAAAAAGATTTTACGGATGCAGTAACTACCCAAACTGCACCTTCGCTACCAGCGGCCGTCCCCTATCCCAGCCCTGTCCCAAGTGTGGCGGTCTCCTTACCGAGTACCGCGAAAACCATGCCAGGTGTCTGAAATGTCGGTACCGTGGTCCGACTCCAGAAATAAAAGTTGCTATAACTGCGGATAAGAGTTGATTCTATGCAGACCATCGTAGACCGTTATGTAAACTATCTCAAGGCAGGCAGAAACGCTTCTCCCTACACTATCCGCACCTATCTCAGCGCTCTTATCGGTAATAAGGTACGAGGCAAAGAAAAAGGATTTTTTCAGTTCCTCTTTGCCCGAAAGATAAATTCCTTAGAAGCGGTTAACAAACAGACTCTGCGCGACTATATGTACTGGTTGATGCAACAGGGTGTCGCGCGGTCGAGCATCGCCAATAAGCTCTCTGCTATCCGCTCCTTCTACCGCTACATGCAGCGTGAGGAACTTATCAAGGAGAATCCTCTGGAAAAGATTACATCGCCGAAGCTGGATAGACGCCTTCCCATCGTACTCACGACGGACGAAATCACCCGCCTTCTGGAAGCACCAATTACCGCAAAACCCGTAGGTCAACGTGATAAAGCCATCCTTGAGCTGCTGTATGCTTCCGGCTTACGCGTTAGTGAGATTGTCAGTCTGAACCTGACCCAGGTCGACCTTCATGAAAAAGAAATAAGAGTGCTGGGAAAAGGCAACAAAGAGCGCATTGTATTAATGGGGGAACCCGCAGTAAAAGCCCTGACTTCCTATCTAAAGGAGGGGAGGATAAAGCTACTCGGTGAGAAAAAGACCGAAGCGGTGTTCATCAACCAGTCAGGCAAGCGTCTGATTGCCCGGCGTATACAGAAAATTATCGACCGATACGCAAAAGCGGCGAATATTCCCAGAAAGATACACCCCCACATCTTACGGCACACCTTCGCCACCCACATGCTCGATGGAGGCGCTGATTTGCGCGTGGTGCAGGAATTACTCGGGCACGCCAGTCTATCTACCACACAAATCTATACCCATGTCAGTAAAAGTCAGGCAAGGAAAGTCTATCTCGCCGCCCACCCGCTAGCGCTTGGAAAGGAGAAAGATGACAACAAATAGACTGGCAAAACTGCGACAGGAATTGACGAAAAGAGAAGTGGATGCCATCTTTATTTCCCAGCCGGGAAACCGCTACTATATCTCGGGATTTGATGGCTCCGCCGGTTACCTGTTCATCACTCCTAAAGACGCTGTGCTCGCCACCGACTTCCGTTATTTTGAGCAGGTCAAGCAACAATCGCCACACTTCACCCTTTTTGAGATAAAAGGGCGTACAGACGAATGGTTTCCCAAACTACTAGAAGGGCATGAAATACAGCGACTGGGGTTTGAATCTCCATATATAACCTTTGATTTCTACCACGAACTGGTGGCAATTCTGGATAGGAAACGCCCTCGCCTCCATCTTGTCCCACTGGAAAATACCGTAGAAAAACTTAGGGGTGTCAAAGAACCGGAGGAGATTGAATGCATACAACGTGCAGCCGAAATTGGAGATGCTGCCTTCGATTCAGTCACCGCCAGACTCAAACCCGGCATCACGGAATTACAACTCGCCTGGAAACTGGAAAAATCGATGCGTGAAGCGGGCAGTCAGAGCATGCCCTTCGGGATTATAGTAGCCGCCGGTCTAAATGCGGCTTTACCGCATCATCAACCGACCGACCGTCCCATCGCCGCCGGAGAACCGGTAGTGATTGATATGGGTGCTAAGTTCAAAAACTACGGTAGTGACCTAACCCGCACCATTTGTCTGGGTAAACCAGACAAGACTTTCTACAAGATTTATGATATTGTGCTTCGTGCTCAGGAAGCCGCCATCGATGGTATTTGCGCCGGTATGAACGGCATTCAGGCAGACAGTCTGGCACGCAGTATCATCAGCACCGCTGGTTATGGGAATGTGTTCGGGCATGGGCTTGGACATGGCGTCGGACTGGCTACTCATGACCCCGCTCCCCGGCTTAGCCCTCTTGCAACGACAGATGCACTCACCGACGGCATGGTTTTCAGCATCGAACCGGGAATCTACCTGCCGGAGTGGGGAGGGATAAGGATTGAAGACCTTGCGGTGATGGAAAACGGCAAGGTAAAATTGCTTTCTCACGCCAGAAAGTGGCACGACAAGTAATTCCTTAACCTTGAGAAAGGATATGATATTTTGCTAAAAGGTGATTTCCACATTCATACCAGGTATTCGATGGACTGTCACAACGAGCTTGATGAAATTATTCTCCGCTGTCAGGAACTGGGCATCAACTGTGTCGCCATCGCCGACCACGACACAACGGAAGGCGCTTTCAAGTTGAAGGAAATAGCTCCATTCAAAGTCGTTGTCGCCGAGGAAATCCTGACACCCAGCGGCGAGGTCATGGGGCTATTTTTAAAGCAACATATTGCCAGCGGATTATCTATCGAACGCGCTATTGACAGCATCCGGGCGCAGGGTGGATTAGTCTCCATTCCTCACCCCTTCGACCCTCTGCGCGGTTTACGGCTGAATGAAGAAGGCTGGGCACGAATCATTCCTCAGGTAGATATTCTGGAAGTGTTTAATGCCCGCTGCCCCTTTGGACGACCGGCGACCAGGGCAAAAGCTTATGCCAGAGAACACGGCTTGCCCGGCATTGCTGGTAGTGATGCTCATTCCATCGGGGAAATTGGTAATACTATTGTAGAAATGCCTGATTTCAACACGCCGCAGGAATTTCTGGAATCGTTAAAGAAAGCAAAAATAAACGGGAAACGCTCCAGCCCTTTCGTTCATTTCCACAGCACCTGGTCGAAAATAAAAAATGCATTTTAAAAAATTGCTATAAGGTAAAATGGGGGATGAGTAATTATATCGCCTTCGACCTCGGGGGACCATTGAAACAACCGCGGAAAGTCAATGACCTACTGCAACTGGTGTCGGATGGTAGTAAAGTTCTTGAAATTGCTGAGCGGTACGATGAACAACTGTTGAGAACGAAAACGCCCGAACATGAACCTGGCGATATACCAGTACTTATGCTCATCATCCTGTTGTTGCTGGGTGGTACGAAGGAAGCAGATATCACCCGCGTGGCAAGTGAAAGCACACTCACCCCTGGTGCTCTTGCTCTTGTTACTGGATTGCTGACGGACGGCTGGAGGGTCTTCTGCATTACCACCGAGTATGAGCAGTACGCTATTCATATCACGCATAAATTTGGCATCTATGCTCATAACGTGGCGTCTACACCCATACCTTTGGATAGTATGCACACCCTGGTGACAAAACAAGAAACCGCTGTGTTCAGACAAGCTATTGACAGCATTGTGGCGCTGAGTTCCAGTGACGTCGTTCAGATTAAACAAACGCTGGACAGATTTTTTTCGGCAGACCTGCCAACGACTGTAATTGGTAAGCAAATACGGCAGATTAAACCTGTCAGAGGACGCCGCAAGACCGATGCACTGAAGCGCTTTGCGGAGAAATACCAGGAGCCGCTTTCAAAGTGGGTGGTTGTGGGCGACAGCATTGCGGACGCGGACATGCTAGCGCAGGTTGATTCTCAGGGCGGTCTGGCAGTGGCGTTTAATGGAGGCAGGCATACCCTCTCTTCAGCAACATTAGGTCTTGCCTCCACCCACATCAGTGACCTTAAAGACATCCTTCAGGCGTGGAAGAAAGGCGGACGTAAGGAAGCTAAGCGGTTGGTGCAGGAAAAGGAGAAAAGGGGCGGAGTTGGTGACCGCGCCCACTTTCACTGGCTGGCAGAACGGGACAGGATAAATGGTATTGATGACGTCATCGCATTGCACGCCCGCATCGGGCAGGTCGGTGTTGACTCAGCCGGGACGTAATTTGACGCTATCCCTTATTAGGATTTAGTGTTTAGGAGGCGGGGCTTCCCCACCCTGATATTGCTTCCCTCGATTCCATCGAAGTCGCAATGACGATGGTGGGTTTTACCCACCCTACAAGCTTTTCCTGATTTCTTCAAGATTGGACTTTGCTTCAGGGAACGTACTAAAAAAACTTTCTAGATCTGTGCAAATATAATCACTGCAGTAAGCACAATTTTTAACATGCCTTTCCAAGCCACACTTTCTTATCGGACAATTTCTACAGTTTACCCAAAGTCGTCCACTCTTTGACAAACATCCATCACAATTAATGTCTGCCGGCTTAATTTCCCCTCTGTACTTTCTTTCTGCCCATAGTCCAGCCAATCTTTCTCTTTCTTTATCATCATTCTTTTGAGTCGCTAGATACTCAGCACAATCCGTGCAGATAAATCCACAAAAGGCAATCATTTTATCCATCACTCACCCCTTTCCCCGATTCTAATGGCTGTACTTCTCTGGGAATTATACTAATGACAATGTACTGTCGTATCATCATCTATTCTTCAATCAGGTTTTATTATTCCTTAAGAAAGGAAACAAAAACGAGGGAGGAGTTATAACTGACTCCTCCCTCAATTATTTTGCGATGCTTTGACTACTTTTTACCCTTGCCCGCTTCTTTCGAGGGTTTGACCAAAATTTCGTCAATCAGTCCGTATTCCACCGCTTGCTTAGGACTCAGATAGAAATCACGGTCGGTATCATGGGTGATTTTATCCATGGGCTGTCCGGTATGCTTCGAGATGATATCACGTATGATATCCTGAAGACGCATGATTTCCTTTGCGGCAATGGCAATATCGGATGCCTGCCCCTGAGCGCCACCGACCGCCTGGTGCATATGGACAGTAGCATTGGGAAGAGCGAAACGTTTGCCCTTAGCACCTGCGCAAAGGAGAACCGTAGCCATGCTCGCCGCCATTCCAACAACAATCGTTGAAATTTCAGGGCGAATCAATTGCATCGTATCATAGATTGCCAGACCGGCACTGATAACACCACCGGGGGAATGAATATAAAGATTGATATCTTTATCAGGGTCTTCCCTATCCAAAAACAAAAGCTGGGCAATGATAAGATTTGCAATCTGGTCATTTATCGGAGTTCCAAGAAAGATAATTCGCTCCCTGAGTAGGAGTGAATAAATGTCAGAATATCTTTCTCCTCTAGCTGTGGTCTCAATTACAGTCGGCATAATATTCATCGGGTCAATAGCCATTCTGCACCTCCTCTGCACTTAACACTTTATTCGGCTTCTACTTACCATTATACAGAAGTTGGAAAAACCATGCCTGCTTGTCACCCTTCAGACTTTTCTTCCTTCTTCTCCTTGGGAGCCTTTGCCAAATCAGTCAGGAATTTAATTACCTTGCGGGTGATGAGTGTATTCTCAATCGCTTCACGGTTGTTCTCGCTATTCAAAGCCTGTCGCATTGTCTCTTTATCTTCCTGAGAATTATTGACGGCTACCTCAATCTCCGTATCGATTTCTGCAGGTGTCACTTCTATCTTTTCCTGTTCTGCAATTTTCCCCAGCACTAGAGACTCTGCCACGCGCTTCACCGCCGCAGGACGTAATTCCTCACGCATTTGCTCGACCGTTTTGCCGATAGTCTGAAGATAGTGCTCAATATCCTGTCCGGTCTGCTGGATATATCTGAAGTTACGCTCCAGAAGATGGTCAATCTCCGCCTCGACAATTACCGGCGGGTACTCCATCTGACTCATCGCCGTCGCCGCTTCAATGACATTATCCTCAAACTCGTGCTCTGCCTCGTGTTCCGCCCTCTCCTTCATCTCCTCCATGGCTTTCTGTCGCAGAATCGCCACCGTCGTGAACTCGGCATTTACCTGCACGGCAAACTGGTCATTCACTTCTGGCAGAATTTCCTGCTTAACCTCATTCACCTTGACCTTGAAAGTGGCGTCACACCCGATAAGCTCCTTCCGGAAATAATCCTCGGGGAATTTATGAGTCCATTCTTTCTCTTCGCCCTTCTTTAATCCCACCATCTGCCCGGCAAATCCCGGTATGGGACCCGTATCCTCGTCCAGCAACTGGTACTCTAAACCTTTGCGGTTAATGAATGCCTCGCCCTTTGCCGTGCTCTCTAAGTCAATTGTCACCATGTCACCGATGGCGACAGCGCGGTCCACCGGCTCCCAGGTGGCATGTTGATGCCGTAATCTATCCACAACCTGATCAACCATTTCCTCGGTGATTTCAACTTCCCGTGGCTTGAGGTCAATGGTATGATAATCACCCACGGTAGTAATCGGTTTCAATGGCACGACCGCCTTGAGAACGAGAGGGCTTTCTGTTTCGACCTCAATCTGTGGTTGGGCAATCGGCTCCAGTTTCTGGTCGTCTACTGCCTTCTTGTAGGCGTCCGGGATTAGGTCATCCAGCGCTTCCTGGAAAAGGCGGTCTTTTCCGAAATGGCGCTCAAAAATAGCCCGTGGCGCCTTGCCGCGACGGAAACCCGGCACCTCTACCTTTTTCACCAATCGGCGATAAGCGGTTTCTGTACCTGTTTCAATCTCAACGGGTTCCATTTCAATCTTGAGGAATGCCTGTCTGTTTTCAGTTTTTTCTGTGGTTACTTTCACTTCCAGTCCTTGTTTTATTAGTCTTCGCGAAGCCGCAAATGGAGTTCTTTCAATTGCTGTTCGCGTACAGGCGACGGCGCTTCCAGCATCATATCCATCGCACTCTGATTCTTGGGAAAAGCAATGACGTCACGGATAGTCTGTTCTCCAGCGAGTATCATCACAATGCGGTCGATACCGGGAGCAATGCCGCCATGCGGCGGTGCGCCATATTCAAACGCACCCAAGAAACCGCCGAACTTCTCCTCAATCTCAGCATCGTTATAGCCGAGAAAACGGAAAATACGACGTTGAAGCTCGGGGTTATGGATACGAATACTCCCGCTCGCCAGTTCCAGCCCATTGCAGACCATATCATAACAATGGGCACGTACTTTCTCCGGACTTTTTTCCAGTATCGGCACATCTTCGGGCCAGGGCCATACAAAAGGATGGTGCTCTGGCTCCCAGTGTTTTGTTTCCTCGTTCCAGGCAAACAGCGGGAAATTTACAATAAAAGCAAAGGCGAGCAGATTAGGGTCGGCCAACTTAAGGCGCTGTCCCATTTCACGTCGTAATTCCCCTAAAGCCTTATCCGTAACCTTTGGTTTTCCGGCTACTACCAGAATCAAGTCACCGAGTTTCGCATTAAAACGCTGTGCCATTTCTTTGATTTGTTCCAGGGTCATATATTTAGCGGCAACCGATTTCACCACGTCCTGTGTCAGACCG
This sequence comes from Dehalococcoidales bacterium, assembly GCA_036396095.1. Classification (GTDB taxonomy): domain Bacteria; phylum Chloroflexota; class Dehalococcoidia; order Dehalococcoidales; family Fen-1064; genus JAURWL01. The sequence continues at coordinate 13,752 of DASWLM010000014.1, forward strand.
CCGATATCGCCGGGTGCAGAACCCAAGGCAAAGGTGAGCAAGCCACCCGCACCGTAACTCTGTACGAACTTATTCAGTTCTTCAAGTTGGTTGCGGGTATAGCCGGCACAACCCTGAGCACAGATACCCTTGACCTTACCACCATCGGCAACAATCTTCTTAAAGAGGGTAAACTCTGATTTCTCGGCGATGTCCGTCAGGTCGCGCATTTCCATGCCGAAACGCAAATCAGGCCTATCCGAGCCGTATTTTTCCATAGCATCTTTATAGTTGATACGCGGGAATGGTTTTATCACGCGTTTGTCAGGTTTGACCTTTTCAATCAAGCCGGTGAAAAGCTCTTCCATCAGTTGAAGGATATCTTCTTCATCGACGAAACTCATCTCGATATCGAGCTGGGTGTGTTCCGGCTGGCGGTCGGCGCGACTGTCCTCATCACGGAAGCACTTAGCAATCTGGAAATATTTTTCAATACCTGCCACCATGAGCAACTGCTTCAACTGCTGGGGTGATTGCGGCAGAGCATAGAAACTGCCGGGATAGATACGGGAGGGCACAAGGTAGTCACGTGCACCTTCCGGCGTGCTCTTAATGAGAATGGGAGTCTCAATTTCCAAGAACCCTTTTTCATGGAGAAACTGACGGAAAAATCTAATCACTTTATCACGCAGGATGAGATTGTTCAGCATCCGCGTCCGGCGCAGGTCGAGATAGCGGTATTTGAGACGGACAGCCTCATCGACTTCCGACTCTTCGTTAATATAGAATGGCGGCGTCTTAGAGGCGTTCAGAATCTCCACTTCAGCGGCAATGACCTCAATATCACCGCTGGGCAGTTTCGGATTCTCAGTCCCCTTCGGACGTAGTGACACCTCTCCGGAAACCCGGAGTACATACTCATTACGCACCTGTTCGGCAATCTGATGGCATTTTTTAGAGACCTGCGGATTGAACACTACCTGAGCGACACCACTGCGATCGCGCAAATCCAGGAAAATCAATTCGCCGTGGTCGCGCCGTCGGTCTACCCACCCTGCCAGAGATATTTTTTTGCCAACGTGTTCTTTCCGTAGTTCACCGCAATAATGGGATTTCAGCATAGGTCAATTCTCCGCGATGATTAGGCACCTAACATAAAATTATATCTCATGTTAAAGCTGTGGGGCAAATCCAAGACGGTTGGGAAAAGACGAAGCCGCAAGAATTTTATCAAGTCAAATCTCAAAGCTCAAAAGGTAAAACCACAATTCAAAAGGTAAAACTCAGTCAATAAAGCTCCCTTAAGTTTGAGGTTTTTAGCCCCTTGACAATTAGTTCAATTGTATGCTATTGTTATGACTATAGATACTATGCTAGGAGAAGAGAATGTATAAATGCCCAAATTGTGGAGCTGAACTAAACCTTGCCTTGGTTATGGACAAGGGAGACACTGTCAATCAAATCACGAGAGCAAGAACGGCTAACTTCCAAATCAAACGCATAACTTACAACTTATCTAGTCAAGACATAATAGAAGCCGCTGAAAGTTTGGAATCGCAGGAGACAATCAGAAAATACTACGTTGAACTAGCTGACAGAGAAGGTAAAATTCAGGAGTTTCCTATAAAGCAGGTGGTAAGAAAGGCATTAAAGAAGATAAATCCAAGTAAATTCACAGAAGACTATTTCACAGCACACCGAGCTAGAGATATTCTAAAGAAACTTGGGTTTGAAGTGAAAACCCGTTAGTGTATCATTTTGAAAACCAGAATAATTGACAATGCTTGAGCGGTTTTAGTTAATGCATGATAGAATGTCACACATAAAACAGAAAACCTTTTGGAGGTAGAAATGAATATCGCTGAGCAAGTAACTGACTTCTTAACAAGAAATAGAAATCAAAGCTTTTGTGATGACTGTATAAGAGAGCAAGTACATTTAGCGAGACGCCAACAAGCTCAAAGAGTTACAGAGGCATTAGCTACAACACCATTATTTATACGTAGAGTGGGGGAATGTGTTAGTTGTCACAAAACTACTAAGTTAGTAATTTCAACAGCGTAGCCAAAATTATACACTGCCGAAAACTCGTTATGAAATACTACGTCCCTTGGTTTAAGGTGCGGGCGCTAATCCTTACTTTGGCATGAACCAATTCGATAATAGTAGTAATAACATACCCATCGTTTTACCTCTTTTACCAGGAATATCGATTGCTCAACGTTTTAACAAATGATGTGTAACGTCAGGCATTCTCAATTTCCAGATTTTTTCATGGTAAGACGTTAGGTTAAACGTCCTGCAAAGAGGTACAATGTATCTCTAAACGTTATCTGATCTATAGCAGAAATTATTTGGTTATTGTTTCTTGATTATTGGTCATTATCCTAGATCTCTCTCCCCACCGCCTGCGCGATGACTTTCAGCTCTGCCATCAACTTTGTAAACTCATCCGGGTTAAGCGATTGCAATCCATCAACTAGCGCCTCGGCGGGATTGGGATGCACCTCAATCAATAAGCCATCGGCGCCTGCCGCCACCGCCGCCTTTGCCAGTGCCGGGACAAGGTCGTGATGCCCTGCCGCATGGCTGGGATCGACAATCACCGGCAGATGGCTGGCTCTTTTAATAACTGGAATCGCCGAGATATCCAGTGAGAAACGGGTACTATCCTCAAAAGTTCGGATGCCGCGTTCACAGAGAATGACATTGGCATTACCCTCGGCGAGCAGATAGTCCGCCGCCGTCAGCCACTCGGTAACGGTACAGGAGAAACCACGCTTCAATACCACAGGCCACTTGCTCTTGCCGATACTTGTCAACAGAGTGAAGTTTTGCATATTACGCGAGCCTACCTGAAGAATATCGGCTGATTTTGCTACCATTTCTACCTCGTGTGGGTCGACAACTTCTGTTATCACCGGAATCTTCATCTGCTTCCTTACCTTCGCCAGTAGTGCCAGCCCCACTTCCTCCAATCCCTGAAAACTAAAAGGCGAGGTCCTGGGTTTGAAAGCGCCGCCGCGCAGAACAGTCGCACCCGCCGCTTTTACCTGCCGCGCCGCTTCCATCAATTGTATTTCATTCTCCACAGCGCAGGGACCCGCCATTACCACAATCCGTTTCCCTCCAATCTCCACCCCACCCACCTTGACCGTTGTGTCCTTCGGTTTTACTTCCCGTGAGGAGAGTTTGTAGGGCTTCATAATGCGCGTTACCCGCTCTACTCCGGGGAGCACTGCAAAGAGGTCGGTGGCAAGCTGTCCCGTATGACCACCCAGTAGAGCCACTACCGTTTTATCCGTGCCCAGGTTCAATTGCACACCCAGCCCCAGTGATTTGGCTTTCTGCACCACGGCATCAACTTCGGGCTTGCTGGCACCGGTTTTCATTTCAACTATCATAGTGTCCTGCCTTATCTTTTTGATAACTTCTGGTTATCTTTGCTAGTAAGATTGTAGCCCGAATTTCAGAGAATGGCAAAGGCTATCTTCAAGCTACTTCCAATTTGTTTTCCTCCCCGTCTGTATAGGGTATAATGGGAACACAAACTGTAGAGACCATTCCCACATATATTGTCGGGAGAGCGCAAATGGATTACTTCGCTTACGGCAGTAACCTTAATAAACAACAAATGAAACAGCGTTGTCCTGATGCCAAACCCAGATTTCAGGCAATTCTACCAAACTACAAGCTAATTTTTACCGGCTGGTCACGGGAGTGGAAAAGCGGCACGGCAAGTATCAAACCCATCCGTGGTGAAAAAGTTGCCGGCGCTGTGTATGAAATCAGTGAAAAAGACCTGCGCCGACTGGACCGATACGAAGATTACCCTACTACCTACGACCATATCAATGTCCTCGTTATCAAGGAGGATGGTTCAGCCAGCAAAGCGATAACCTATATTAAACGCCGTCAGTCCGATGAAACGAAACCGTCAGCTGAGTACCTGGCAGTCATACGGCAGGGCTATAGAGACTGGACAATTGAGTAGCGGACATATGAAGATTGGACTTTCGCTGGGGGGTGGTGGCGCACGCGGCTATGCACATGTCGGCGTAATCCGTGCCTTGACCGAGTCTGGTATATCTATCGACGTCATCAACGGCACCAGTATCGGGGCGGTGATGGGTGGTGGCTACGCCCTGTACAAAGATTTGGATAAAATGACAGCCCTCATCAAACAGGTTACGCAAAAGGTGAATATCAACTATTTTAATATCTTCCGCCATCAATCAGAGAGCCAGACTTTTCTGCAGAAATGGTTGACTGAAGCAGTCTGCGATATTGCCTCTCTGCGAAGTTCCATCCAATCGCACCGGAATAATCTTAAGGCGCTCCGTGCTATCTTTGGAGAACACACCTTCGCAGACACGAAAATCCCCTTTTCTGCTGTTACTCACGACCTTATTACGGGTAAAACCGTCGTTATCAAGAGAGGCAAGCTGGTTGAAGGTATCCTCCCCTCGGTGTCGATTCCAGGTATCTTCCCACCCGTCCAACGAGGAACACATCTCCTTGTAGACGGCATGGTACTCGCCAATATCCCTGTTTATGAACTTCGTAAACAGGGTGCCGATTTCATAATCTCGGTAGAGCTTCGTTCCATAGAAGAAGCCATTTTTCAGAACGGTATGGATGTTTTGAACGGTATTGAAGCCATGAAACAGCGCCGCCTGGAACGTTGGGCAATAGCCGAGTCTGATTTTCACATCCGTATCAATTTCAGAAATTACGCCACAGAACGCTTCAACAATCCTAATACCGCTGTAGAAATCGGCTACAAAGTCACAAAACGGCTTCTTCCCATGCTTTTGAGGAGACTGGAGAAAAGTGGTCACTAAACCGGTAACACTGGTATTGGGCGGAATGGGTGTGAAAGGTGTCGCTAGTATCGGCATTCTCCAGGCACTCCGCACCCACAACATAGAGGTCAAAAAGATTTATGCTGCCGGCGCCAGCGCCCTGGTGGCAGGACAATATGCCATGGGTAAAAGCCCGGATGAACTCACCGATTTGTTTGTGGATTTTTTTGATAGCAACCATAATGCCCTCTGGGGCATGGAGCAAATATCAGAACTTTTCCAGACACAACGGCGGCGCATCGTGGATAGTTTCGGCTATTTCCTGCGCGAACGCTTGTACTGTCGCTCCAATCTGAGACGTGTCAGTATTCTGACATGGGATATAATCGAGCCTTTAATCTTGGATGTCTTTGGTGAGACGACCTTTTCCGATTTGGAAATCCCACTTGCTATCTCTACGATTGACCTTGATGAAAAGGGATTATTCATTATCGATAGCGGCAAACTAAGCAACGCGATGAAGGCAGGTATTGCTTTTCCCGGACTTTTCCCACCGGTTAGCTTCGGTGAACGTCGACTGGTAAGCAGTACCCTTTGTTGCGAACTACCATTGGAGGCAATCACCAAAGCCGATTCTCCTGTTCTGGTCTTCGATTTCCCGACAATTCTCACCCACCAGCAGCCTGCCAATCTCCTTGAAATCATCGCCCGTACCACTGAAATTCGCAGTCATGCTATTAAAAGTAGACTGTTAGAAAAGGCAGATTATGTAATCACACTGGAAAGAATGAACCGCTATCGCTGGGGAAGCTATCGCCGGATACCCCAGATGATACGGCACGCCAGGGAGGAGACTGCCAGGCAACTTGCACTCATTCCAGAACTCCAGAATCGGAATAGATCACCGCAACTGGCGAAAGGATAGGCTCATGCCGACATTGAATATTGCCCACCGCGGCTTTACCAGAAAGTTCCCGGACAACACGCTCGAAGCTTTTTCCGCCGCCATTAAACTGGGTGCGGACGGCATTGAGTGCGATGTCCATGAAACCGCCGATAACCACTTCATCATCATCCACGATAACGATATTGAAGGCAAACGAATTGCCGAAATGTCCCTGAGGGACGTCCAGCAGGTACGACTCCGTGAACAATACCGGATTCCAACGCTAGAAGAGACTCTAGAACTATGTCGCGGTCATGTTCTACTGAATCTGGAGTTGAAGCTGGTATACTCTCTTGACCGTCTGCTGGAAATGGTACGAGCGATGACGACCCCTGATGAACTGCTCCTCTCCTCATTTCAGAGCGCACTGATTACCAAACTGGCAGACCTGGCACCTGAAATCCGACGTGGTATTCTCACCAGCTTCTCAACTAAAGATGCCATTAAATTGATGACCTTAACCAGAGCACAGGTTATGCTACCTATGTTTAGCACCATCACAATGACGCTGGTAGGTAAGTTGCACAACCGCGATTTATCACTTATAGTCTGGAACTGCAACACCTCGGAAGACATCCGTACCGCTCTCACGTGGGACGTTGACGGCATCATTTCGGATAATCCGGATTCTTTTCTTTTAGAACTGACAATAAAGAAATAAAACCACAGTCCACACAACAATTTCACGTAAAATGGACGTCACAACAAAGCTACCACGAAGAGGTATCCAGACAGCCGTGAAGATACAGACAGACAAAGCTTGCGTCATTTCTGTGTTAAGCAACTATCTTTCGTCATCGCCACCGAGGATTTGCGGATGGCAGAGCAGGTAAAGTAACGAACCTACAAAAGTGAGGATAATAACGATAATGACCCAGGGGGCTTTATGCCCACCAAGGACATGTTTTCTATTAGCGATATCGTTGAGAACGATACCGGCGAGAATCCAGTGAAGAATACTGAAAAGAACAAGCTCCAGTATCCACTCAACATCCAAGTCTTTGGTCCCTTCAGGTCTTGATTGTGTTTATTATATGATAAAATACGTGACAACGCTACTATCTCGATGTAGAATTCGAAGATTGCTAGCAGGGAAATACAATTGGCTTAAGAGATAGACTATTCAAAAAGCATGTTATTACCAGAGCTTTAAGAAGAAAAGAAGGGAATCTAGACCTTTTGGGCTTTCTTGAGGTGGGTAATATTGCGGTAGGTTGACAGCTGACACATCACCCCTTCTGAATCTAAGCAGGGCGATGCCTCTACTTCATAGGTAGTACCATCCGGAAAAGAATATTCCCATCGGGCAGTTTTACCTTTTATCACATCCTGAAGCTGGCACTTATCACCACAGGGTTCCAGATAATGGTATATATACTTGTAGCATGGTAAGCTATTCCCCTCACCAAATACCTTTTTCATAGCATCATTGGCATATTTTATTTTATAATCCGGACCAATAATGACTACGCCATCCGTCATCCGTTTCAGGATGTCCTGTAGCCTATCCCGGTCTGTCCTGACTTCAATCTCAAGCCGTTTGATTAAACGGTTCTGCCGTAAGTTCATTGCCGTCAGGATACCGATTCCGCCTTCAGCCACCAGGAATAGTATCGCCCGAAGAAGCGGCGAGGGATAGGGCGAGATAAATATTGCCCTTGGCATCCAGATACCACCGGAGACAAGAGTGATTATAATAGTCGCTTTCAATCCGAAGACATGTGCCGCATAAATGATAGGCGCCAAGAAAAGGAGACGATGGACATCATGAACAACATAGAAGACATCCCAGCGTAGTTCATCCCACTTAAAATAGTCGACAATCTCGCCGAAGTAATAGAACAGAGTGCAAAAGAATAAGAGTAAACCCAGTATATAGAGTCGGTAGAACATGGGGTCTTTAAGACCCGCCTTCACTACTTCAGAAATACTGACTTTACTCTGTTTCTCTTTATTACTGCCATTTCCGGCAGAGTTTCGTATATTCGTTTGACTCATCACCTCATTCTATCACCTTTATTTGCTTTTTACAGCCATCTTCTGGGCTTTCCTAGCAGCTCTTGCCTCTCTCACGGAAGCGAAGACCCCACCGAGATTCAGATACCAGACGAACGCCGCTGGGAACAGAATAAGCGGGATTGCGATAACCAGAGCTATAATTACCTGGATTGACATCGTGGTTCACCTCCTTTCATTCTCTATTCATTGTTTGTTCAGTTACTTGGTTTTGCTGGTCGCCTCACGAGCTACACCCTGTTCCTTGTACGCTTTCATTAGACCACCGATGTTGAGATACCAGACGAATGCCGCCGGGAACAGAATGACCGGGATTGCGATTGCCATTGCCAGTACTACAGTGCCTTCCATCGTCGTCCTCCTTTATTTCCTTTTCTCTCCCTTCCCCCTCTTCCCACTGTCATCCTAACACCCCCCTTGTCAAGCCGACTTCCGTTGCAACACCTAAATTACGTTCAGGGAAATACCTAGCTTGTGGAACGGGCGTTTTGTGCAAAATACCTAGCTGAATATCACCAATTCAGATTACATCCATCTGTAAAACGTGTATAATAAACGAAGATAAAAATGAGAGATAACACGACACAACGCGTGGAAAAACCACCCGCCCCGGATAAAAAATACGATAGGCAAATCCAGCTACTGGAGCGCCTTCTGAATATGAAGGCGAAGGGCGGCATTCGCAATCCCAACTTCTGGATAATTGTCATCGTGATGCTTGCCTTCGGTTATATCTATTACAATGTCCTGAAGTCCTACCACGACCTCTACATCATCCTCTTCTTCTACCCAATGATGTTTGCCGCAATCACATACCGACTTCGCGGCGTTCTCATTAGCGGCGTCGCTTTCATGGCAATCGTCCTACCTCATGGTTTCTTAATGGAACATGATGCCTATGCTGTAGTGCGTTCTCTACTTTTTGCCCTCTTTGCTTTCCTCATCAGCAGTTTAGGCGCCACCCTGCTCAATTACCTGGAACGACAGCTCGAATCTTACCGCGAAATTGTATACCTTAACGAGGAATTGAATAAGTACATTGAGCAACTTGAGAAGACACAGAGACAACTCATTCAGGCGGAGAAGATGAATGCGCTCGGGCAGTTGTCCGCATCAGTTGCCCACGAAATCAATAATCCTCTGGCTGGAGTGCTCGTTTATAGTAAACTTCTCGCCAAGAAAGTTACCAGCGGCGCTTTTAACAAAGACGAGATGATTACTAATCTCGCCAAGATAGAAAATGCCGTGACTTACTGCTCGAATATCGTACGCAGTCTGCTGGATTTCGCCCGTCAGACCGAGCCAGCGCTCAAACCCGTTAAAGTGAATGATATCCTCGACCAGGTGATGACACTGGTAGGACATCAGGCTGAAAATAAAAAAATTACAGTTATTAGAAAAGAGGAAAATCCCATCTCTCCGGTTATGGCGGATTTTGCCCAGATTCAGCAGGTCTTCGTCAACCTCGTAGTCAATGCCATCCAGGCAATGTCTGAAGGTGGCAAACTCACCATCACCACATCCGCCAGCGACGGTTCTGTGCGAACGAGTTTCACAGACACGGGAACCGGCATCAAACCGGAGAACATGGAGAAGCTCTTCACGCCGTTTTTCACCACCAAAAGCGAAGTGAAAGGGGTGGGATTAGGTCTTTCTGTGTCCTACGGTATTGTGGAGCGGCACGGGGGTAAAATAGAGGTACAGAGCGAATGGGGCAAAGGGAGTACTTTTACGGTCATCCTCCCCTCAACTCCGCAGTAAGTATCAACAATCAACTGTCAAACATGGTCAAGTGACAAGAGACAAAACCCCATACCTTGAATAGAGCCGACAGACTATTGACAAACTGTTTCATTTATGATACGAATTATGTAAATTCAGTTCTACTTAATTCACTTCTGGACTATAACCTCTACCTGATTCTGTTACCCCACTTCTGACAACTGATAAGGAAAACTAATTTGAGGCATTTACCAACTCCCGAAATTACACCAGGCAGCAAAAGTGAGAGGGATGTGATTTGTGCCTAAATATTGAAATAATAATGGCGGATGTAATGTTTTGCAGTTATTTCCGTATATATTAATAAAGGTATTTCAAATTACAGTTGAAATAGGAAAGAAAAGTTGAAAAGGAAAATAAAGAGATTATTTACAGTGTGGGTTTCTGTTGTGATAGTGGCTACATTATTACTGTCTGGGTGTGAAACCCCACCAAAACCAAGCAGGACAGAAGAAACAATCTACGTCACTTCCCAATTAAGTGAAAATGATAATCTTGTAACATCTAGCGCACCCCCTTATTCAATAGATTTACAGTTAGCATCTGCTCCGAAAGTTGGCGAGACTGCAGAACTGACAACTCTCATCAAGACTTCCAGAACTTCAACTCTAAACGTGAAGAAGGTATGGTTCAAATTTATGTGGAGAAATACTGAAGGTACTTACCAGGAATACATAAATCCTGTTGAAGTACCGATAACTGAGGTGTCATCAGGGAATACCGAAAATTGGTCGGGTGCGCTTACAAAAGAAAGTCCCCTGGATTTCAGGATACCGATAAAACTGCTCAAGCCTGGACTCTGGGATATTACTTGCTATGCCGAGGTGGAAGATGCGAATGGTAAACAAGAAGTGTATAACAGGATTTACCTTGGGACTGCTGTAGATAAAGCAGGCATACTTGGCACTGAAGCCGATAGGCTAGGGCAACTTGAATGGATGAAAGATTACTGTCCAGTGTCAGGTGAATCGTTTGGTAGTTCTGGATACAAGTTGGACACCGGCATCGGTTTACCTCGTCCTCCTGAACTCGGTAAGCTGATAGTGTTGACCTGGTCGGTATTATCAGGGTATGACACGGGCACAGTAAATATCCGGATAGACTTTTATCGGTACGCATACAGCAAAATAAGCTGGCAAAATATACCACTGGATACTGTCTTAGTTGAAGGCAAACTCCAATGGGAAGGCGCCTTAAAGAAGGGTATTCCGGTATCTGGTTCGGCGACCATAGTCATACCTGAGGAGGGAGACTGGGAGATTGTTGTCACGTGCGTAGATTCAGAAACGAACTCCGATGGATTTTCTGGCATCTATTTGAGCGTTAACAAAGATAGTAGCAAGTGGGGTTGGGCTGAGTCCCACTTACCACCTCCCGACCCGAACGCTCCAAAGCCGCCTCCAGCTCCTTTCCCATAAATTTCTACTTATGGGAGTGACCATCTATGACCAAAACTTTGATTCTTCGGAGGCGGAGTAAGTGATAAACACAGCGTATAATGCGTTACAGACTTGAAAACTGACACTTGATTATCTAGATATTCTTCTATAAAAAGGAGCCCCCTCTCTATCTGAAAGGGGGCTTCAAAAATAGACTACTACCCTTGATTATTTGAATGTGACAGTTAAAGCGTGGGTAGAACAGGAAACACACGGGTCGTAAGCCCGCACCAGCATCTCCATCATCTTCTGTATTTCAGCCTGCGGTTTATCCAGTATCTTCGGTACCAGCGCCTCAAGGTCTTTCTGGATATTATTATGGTTCTGGTTGGTCGGGATGATACAGTTCGCTTTCGTGATGATTCCATTGGCATCGTAGGTGTAATCGTGGAACAGGATACCGCGCGGCGCTTCTACCGCACCCACACCCCTACCCGCCTTCGGCTTCACCTTGTCCGGCTCTTCCTTCACACCACGCTCCACCAGCTGGTCGATGAGGTTGATGCTATCTTCAACTACATGGTAAGTTTCGACCAGTTGCGCCACGGATATCATGTAAGGATTAAAACAGGGAGCGCTGATGCCCAGCTCTTTTGCCACTGCCTTCGCACGTGGTGATAATTGCTTTGAATTGAGATTGAAACGGGCAAGCGCTCCAACCATGTAGGAATCACGCTTGTTCTTCGTGTATTTGGCGGTGGAAGTCGGTACACAGAACTCATTGGTGACACCCAGGTATTTGTCTATCGGTACCGCCGGCGCATCCGAAGAGGCAATCTGCCCGCTAATCCAGGCATATTCCTTGGGGTCTTTGAGGGCGATGTATTCCGTCTGGCGGATAAAATCCGGTATCTTCAGAGTCTTGAAGATAGATGTCTCTACATCGAGGTCTTTAAGGCATTCCACCAGCCGTTTTTTCAGGGCTTTCAGCTCATTCAGGTCGGGCACTTTGGTAAAACCACCGACCACGCAGGAAAGCGGATGGGTCTTTCTCTGCGCAAGAGCTTCCGCCAGATTGTAGGCAAGCTTCTTCATACGGAGTGCCATGACCACGACATCCGGATGTGTCGCCGCCAGGGGAATAACGCTGTCCACACCGAGAAAATCAGGTGCAATGAGGAAAAGGGTATGGAGCACATGGCTCTCCAGCATTTCCGCATCAAAGAGCAGTTTACGGAGGAGAATAGTCTGTTCGGACGGCTTAATGCCGAATGCGGCTTCCGTCGCCTGAATGGAAGCGGTAGTGTGGGAGATACTGCAGATACCACAGATGCGCGAGGCGATATGGTGCACATCATCGTAGTGCCTGCCCACGAGCATCGCCTCGAAGAATCGCGGTGATTCCGGCACTTCCCACAGCAGTTTTTCAATCTTGCCGTCTTTGGCATCGAGGATAAGATTACCATGACCCTCGATACGCGTCACATAGTGGACATCTATCTTAACCTGCGTCATTTCTTCGCCTCCACATATGTGTTATAAATCTTGAACTTCTCCACTACCTGTTCCGGTGTCAATCCGTGCTTTTTTAGTATCTCTTCTTCAGAGTTCTTATTCGGTTCATCAACCAAACCGCGACAGCCCCAGCATTGCCGGCCGCCAGTTACACAGATGGCATTACATCCGGCTCTGGTAACAGGACCTATGCAGGTTTTCCCTAACTCGAAGACGCAAATATTACCTGCCATCTTGCATTCGGTGCAGACAGGGTAGTTGGGAATATCAGGCTTCTTCCCCAGTAACAATGCCTTAACCACTTTAACCAGTTCCCCGGTCTGTATCGGGCAACCGCGCACATAGAAATCAACCGGCACAACGGCATTAATGGGACGGGCAGGAATGGTGTCGTAGTTTTTAGCGGCATCGCCGTACACCATTTTTAACGCCTGCTCCATCGGGAGGTGATTCTTCAGACAGTTGACCCCGCCGATGCAGGCACAAGCGCCGAGTGCCACCAGCACCTTCGCTTGAGCCCGGATTTTCTGAAGTCGCGGGATTTCCGCTTCACGACTGATGCTTCCCTCGATAAAGGCAATGTCGTAATCGTCTGACCGATTAGAAATCGCTTCACGGAAGTTTACAATGTCAACTGCGGCCAGCAGGTCAAGTAACTCCTCTGCGGTGAGATTAAGCACATCCAGCTGACACCCCTCACAACTGGTGAAGTCAAAGAACGCAACTTTTGGTTTCATTACACTGCCTCCCTCAGATTTCTCAATTGAGCCAGTGAGAAAACGGGACCTTCCTGACAGACGTACACGCCGTTTATCTGGCAGTGTCCGCACTTGCCGACACCACACTTCATCCGGCGCTCCAGCGACATGATAATGTTCTCGTCAGGCAGGTCTTTCTTCTTCAATTCCACTATGACAAAGCGGTACATAATCGGCGGACCGACCACAATCGCCATCGTCTTCCGCGGGTCAAGCTGGACCTTCGGGATGAGCGTTGTGATAACACCTACATTTCCTGTCCAATCCGGCGTACCGCGGTCAACGGTCTCGTAAAATTCAAGAGCGGGGTCGTTTTTCCAGGTGGCAAGCTCCTCAACGAACAATCTCTCCGCCGGTGTACGCGCACCAAAAAGCACAATCGCCCTACCGAACTGCTTCCTATTGTCCATTACATATTGAATCAGTGACCGCACCGGGAAAAGGCCAATACCACCAGCAATGAACAAAATATCCTTACCTTCCAACGCCTTCACATTAAAACCATTCCCGAATGGTCCTCTAATACCGACTACAGCACCCTTCTGCAGGTTATGAATGGCATTTGTGACACTACCAACATTACGCACGGCAAACTCGAAGCTCCCTTTGCGCGTCGGCGAAGTGGCAACCCCGAACGGGGATTCACCAATACCCATGATTGACACACTTACAAATTGACCAGGCTGGTGTCCCAGTTCTTTACCATCCAGGAATTTCATTTCAAAGACTTTTTCTTTAGCGGCAAGCTGTTCCACCCGCACGAGTTGAGCAGGACGCGGCGCATAAAGCTCACTTTCGGGGCGGGCTTCCCTGAGGATACGCTGGGCGGCTTGTTTGGCTTGCCACGACTCAGCAATGGCATTAAAGGCTTCCAATGGGCTGGCAATCTCCGCCAGACAGGCATTGGCACAGCGCCCGCACCCCACACAACCCATCCGACCGTACCGCTCCAGCACATACTTACCCTTACGATAGATGCGGTGTCGGAAACGACTCGCCTTATCGTGGCGGAAGTTTTCACCCGTTGCTACTTTGGCGAAATCAACCAGCATACAACCATCCCACTGGCGAATACGCTGACCTTCCTTGAGATTCAGAGCGACATCGTCCTGCACATCGAAGCAGAAGCAGGTGGGACAGACCATTACACACGAACCACAACTCAAGCAGGTCTCACTCCGTGATTGCCAGTAGACATCATCGTAGCTATCTTCCAGTAGTTTCGGGAGTCTCTCACGAGGCACATCAAGATGGAGCTGATACTTCGTTTGCGCTTCATCAAGAACCGCTTTCTGTTTGGCAATATCATCCGCCGTTGGCTCAGCTACCGTCACATATTTCTTGAGAAGGTCACCACCTTTCTTAGAACCAATGGTAACCATGTATTTTGTACCTATATCCGTAAGCATGAGGTCAAAGCCGTTATCAGCAATGTGTGTTCCCATGCTAGGTGCAAATGACTTCGGTGACGGGTTAAGGTTATCGACCCCAATGATAAGGCTATTCTGCCGCCTGGCAATGTAGTTTGGATCGGGATTAGCAGTAATGAATGCCTCATCCAGCATCTCAATTGCCTTAATATCGTATGGATGCACTCCGATAATTGCGCGCGGGGTTTTATTAGTGACTGGCTCGGGTTTGGCGGTATCACCCAGTTTGAACTTCAGAATTGTCTCACGGGGTGGGAAGAGATATGCGGTGGGTGGTAAAACAGTCACATCATAATTCAAGACAAGTTCATTCGCATTGCTGATGTTGTCATATACATACTTACCCTGTCTGGCTTTGACCCCGTAAACATCCATTGTCTTGATAAGATTATTCACCAGGCTCTTAAAATTCTGCTTGCTTACCACCACTGATTTCTTGATTTCAATGGCTTTGGCAACGGCTTTGCGCGGGGCTTTAGGTGGGGTGATAACCGTAGGTTCTTTACCCACCGATTCGATAGTCTCACGAACTAGACGTTCGAGGTCGTCCGGTGCTAAGGGTTTAACCATATAGTCAATAGCACCCAGACGAGTCGCTTCTCTCGTGGTTTCTTCAGAAGGATATGCCGTGATAATGATAGATCTAATCCAGGGACGTTGTGCCTTTACTTCCTTCAGAATGGAAAGCCCGGTTTGTCCCGGCAACCTGACATCCAATACCATAACGCTGAAATCGCGCTTGGTAATCGTCTCCAGAGCCTCCTCCGCTGTCTCTGCCGTTGCCACATCATAACCGGCATTGGCAAGCCAATCACGGAGAGATTCACGGACAATCGCTTCATCATCAACAATAAGAACAGAGTTACCTTTCATCTTTTCCCACCTCCCTGGTTCTCGCTCGCGGATTTACGTACTGCTTCCCGAACCAGTCTTTCCAGGTCATCTGGGGCAATGGGCTTAACAAGATAATCAATTGCACCCAGTTTCATGGCTTCAGCAGTCAAATCCGATGAAGGATATGCCGTGATAATGATAGCTTTGATATCCGGCTTTTTCTCTTTTACTTCTCTGAGGACGGTAATGCCCGTGCGCCCCGGCAACCTGATATCCAGAATTATGACGCTGAAATCCCTTGTCATTATCAGTTCTAATGCTTGCTCGCCGGTTTCCGCAGTTACTACCTTGTACCCGGCATCTTCAAGCCAGTCCCTGAGGGACTCCCTGACGATAGGCTCGTCATCCACAATAAGAATCGGCTTTACTGGCATTGACACCTCCTCCTCAAAAATAAACATACGTAGAGTGCAGGGGCGCTTTTATAGTAATCCACCAGACTATTTTAATCAACTACCCGCACTAACTAACGTCGGTGCCGAAACAGGCATTTTTACCGGTAAAACTGAGGAAATAAGCGCCTGAGCTTCCTGCCTTTTCCTCTCACGGTATCGGCGGATATTCTCCAGGACCCTTTTCTTCTCTTCAAGAGTCATATACTTGTACTTGTGCCGCTCTTGACGGCAGGTATCTGAACAGAAAAGAATCCGTTTCCTGGGTAGCGCTTTATTACAAACCCGGCAGAAATAATGCGTGCTGTAATAGTCAGTAATTACTTTTACAGCTTCCGGGGACCACAGGAGATAACGACGCCTGCCAATACCCCACGCGAACGCTGGTGTGATGACACCCAGCTTTTGAAGTTCCAAGACGCGATTTCTCGGTAAACCGGATTCCTCACAAAGTTGTAGCGTAGAAAACCACTCGTGCTTCGTGGAGCCTATGTTCTGGGTTAGTATCTGTCTGACCCGCTCCTTACTAACACCGACCTTTTCGGCAATCTCCCGCATGGGAGCACCAGCCTGCCGCATCTCATGGATAAGCGCCCTATTTGCTATCGTATTGTGTTTAACTTCTGTGACCACTATTCCACCTCCCTTCATATCTCGCAAATCGCTTGCATCCCCTCGGCAAAGCCTTTGCTAAACTATATAAAAATAGGTGGTCTTCAAGGCAGCGCCACACTCGCCATTCCTGAATCGGCACGCCTTAAATCCCACCCTAACTCGGTGTCATCCATATTTCAAGCTATTTAGTAGAACCGTTCTCTGCTTCAACCTTTTTTGCCTGCATCGCCCGTTTAGCACGCATCTCTCTCATTGCCGCAAAGACACCACCCGTGTTCAGAAACCAGACAAAGGCAACGGGAAGCAGAACAACCGGAACTGCAATGACTAAAGCTACGATAACCTGCCACGACATGATAGTACCTCCCCTCTTCGATCCTTCCTCTTGTTCGCTTTGTTATAACTGAGATATTCGCTAGGGCCATATTCCCTGTCGTCAATTCAATATTACAATTTAAGAAATAAAGCAAACTTCTGTCATTGGGCTTATTTATTCAGCAAACAAACACCTATTATCATTACGGCTGTCTAGTGGTTTACACCTATTGACTTATTGCACAGTAAGCAATAACACTTACGCCTTACCCTCCACTGTCAATCAAAATTGAACGTGGTTAGAATCCTACGGATTGATGATTTTCCTCACCCAGACGGCACATGGTGACTCATCCCAGGTTGATTCTCCGCAGAGGCTAAAAAAGCAAAGGGGCACAATAAGTAGCGCGATTGAAATAAATCATGTGCGACAGTAGCTGTAAACAATATAGATAAAATAAATATGATATATAACTAACTGACTGTATCCGTTGTACTTTGACGGCCGATTATACCGGTGCTTCCACTGTTACGGTGGTGCCTTTACCCAGTTCAGAACTGATATGTAATTCACCGTTCAGTAATTTGACGCGCTCTGCCATCCCTGCCAGTCCCAATTTCGCCGCACCAGTGAGGTCGCTTAAGCGTTCAGGGAGCTTAAAACCTCCACCACTATCCTTAATGGTGAGAATCGTCTTTTTATCCGCAAACTCGATTGTTACCCAGGCTCTCTGTGCGCCCGAATGTTTGCGAACATTGCTTAACGCTTCCTGAACGATACGGAAGAGAAGCAACTCTTTCTCCGGTGGAAAACGCCACTCCGCACCGATAATCTCCACACCTACAGAGATATTAAAATGTTCTGTCATATCAGATGCCAGCCATTCAAGGGCAGGGATGAGGCCTAAATCATCAAGCACCGAAGGGCGGAGGTCCTGACTGAACCGCCGCACACCATCAAGAACTGCATCCACACGCTCCGAAAGTTTTCCCAAGGGTGTCATATCCTGCATCGGAGGTGGCTGAGCAGACATCAGTCGGTCTAACTGCCGGGAAAGTACGATGAGTTGCTGGGCCGTATCATCGTGGAGTTCCCGAGCGATACGCTTACGTTCTTCTTCTTGAGCACGGGTAATCTGTTGAACATAGAAACGCAGGTTTTCATCCATCCGTTTCTGCTCTGTAACATCGCGAGCAATATGCTGGAAAGCATAGACTTTCCCATCACGAATGAGCGGACTCGTGGTAAGCATCAGGCTGGCTTCACTGCCATCCCGCTTAATGAGCTTTTGTTCATAAGGTTGGGCCATTATCCCTTTTGACCGAAGTTTCTGCCCGACTTCCTTGGCTATTGTTAGACTTTCCTCATCAAGAAAAGACTTGACATTCATATTGAGCAGTTCTTCAATCTGATACCCTACCAGTTGCGCGGCGGCTTCATTGGCAGTCAGGACATTACCATCAAGGTCATGCACCCAAATAGCATCCTGGGCTTTTTCAAACAACTCCCGATAGCTTTGTTCCGATTGTCTTAGTTGCTCCGCCATGAACAACTGCTCCCTATAGAGCCGGTTATTCTCCAGCGCTACCCCCATTTCATCACCGATTGTCATCAGCATCTCAATCTCATCAGGTACGAAACGCCTCTGTCCGCGTGTTCCCACTGCCAGTGTTCCGGTTACTTTGTCTCTTAATTTCACTGGCACAATCAACTGCGCTGCCACTCTCTCTTTCGCAACTACCTCGCGTGTCAGGCGTGGGTCATGAGCGGCATCTTCTACAATTAAAGGTTCACCTGTTAGCGCCACCCGTCCGTTCAATCCCTCTCCTACTCCCATCCAGCGGACGCCGTCAGCAAATTCTTCAGAGACTCCGTGAAATGCTTTCAGATTTAATTCATCACCAGCCTTGGTCAGCACAAAGACGAGAGCCATATCCAGGTTCATTACTTCCACTATCTTTTCCAATGCTTTATCAAGAGCTTGCTGTAAATCAAGAATCCGGCTGAGGTTATGAGAGATACTGTTCAATGCGGCAAGCCGTCTCTCCTCCAATAATAGTTCCTCTTGCGTAAGTTCAAGTTCCTTGATGGTCTGCCGATGTCGCTTCTGTTCTTTTTGAAGTGTATCGAACCATCCATTGACCAGCAAACCAACAATGGATATACCCACGACTTCAATGATTGCATCCGTACGGCTCGCACTGACAGCGATAGCACGGGGGAGCATGATGGCTATACTGATGACAAGACATGCCATCCCGCCTCTTAATCCGAAGATGATAGCGGAATAAACAATCGGAATCAAGAATAGGACACGGTCTACCGTATGTCTGGTAAGCCCCAGTTCTTCATAAGGGATTAGTCCGCCAATTGGTGTGGAATAATGCAGAAGGGTCAGGATGATAAAGATAGCGAGGAGAATCCAGAAGTGGAAATTTAGAAGCGTTCTGAGAATTTTACCCCGGGGTTGCGCTGACATTACTCGCCCTTCAGTTGCCATTAAGAAAGGTCTTCTACCGAAAACCAACCTTTCTTCAAACCATAAAGAATCGCTTCGGTACGGGAACCGACATCCAGCTTGTTGAAAATATTACCCAGATGTGCCTGCACCGTGCGGATACTGAGGAAAAGTTGTTCGGCAATATCACGATTACTCAATCCTTTTGCCGCCAGCTTGAGGACTTCGAGTTCACGTTCACTGAGGATATTAGCGACCGGCTCCCCCTCTGACTTTGTACCAGAGCCTGCAAACCTGTTGAGCACTTTGCGCGCAATCTTGGGAGACAGAATAGATTCACCCGCATTGACAGCACGGACGGCGTCTATCAGTTCCCGGCCTTTTATGTTTTTGAGAAGGTAGCCCGCTGCCCCAGCTTCGAGCAACGCCGTGACATACTGGTCATTATCATAGGCAGTAAGCACCAGCACCGCCACAGAAGGCATCATGGCTTTGATTTGCTTGGTGGCTTCAATACCATTGAGCTTGGGCATGTTGACGTCCATAATGATGACGTCCGGTTTGGTGCGGGACGCTAGCGCGACCGCTTCTTCGCCGTCACCTGCTTCTCCCACCACCTCCATGTCATCCTCACGCTGAATCAGCTCGCGGGTGCCTTCACGTACGACCACATGGTCTTCGGCTAGCATAACTTTTATCTTGTCCATGTCAATGCCAATTATATCATTTCTGGTCAAAGATTCAAGCCGAGCGTAATAAGCAAGAATACGTACCACCAAGGAAAAATGATAGAGAGAAACACTGACTTCACCTTCATTTTTTTATAAGTTTCTACTCCCGAACATTAAGCTAGATTACAGATGATTCTGAATACGCACACATGATACATTGCACAGTAAAGAGATGATTTGAGAAGTAATATGACAGCGCAGGCATTTTTCCTCGTTAATGTACGAGCAGATTCCAGTTCTCGCCCCGATGAAGAGATGAGACAAATTCCCGGTATCAGTCGGGTGGAGGAAGTCTCTGGAGTTTATGATTTTCTCTTGGAAGTGGAAACAGCGGCACGTCTCACACAAATTTCAGATACGTTGATGGCAAAGCCATGGGTGAAGCGGGTACACGTCCTGCGACCTATACGGACCAACAATCCTATTCCTGGAATTGGCAAAGTCGACGAATTCACTCCTGAAAGAAAACGGGAAATGGGAGAGTACCATCTATTACCGACACAAGCCTGGGTGTGCTCCACCCTTTAAACTACCTCAAATTATAAAATCCCTCAACCCTCTTGCTAATCTCTTCCTCAAATCCCCACCAGAAATGGTCGGCACCTGTTATGACTTTAAACTGTTTGTCGGAAATAAAATACTTTTTCAGGCGTACATAAGGTACAACCGTGTCTGCATCGCCTAACAGGACAAGCTTGAGTCTTGGATAGCTTTTTAGTTCTTCCCAGCCTTCTTCATTCAACATCGGAGACACCAACATCAATTTCCTGACACGTGCATCCTCCTGAGCCACCGAAAAAGCGACCATGCCACCAAAG
This sequence comes from Dehalococcoidales bacterium, assembly GCA_036396095.1. Lineage (GTDB taxonomy): Bacteria > Chloroflexota > Dehalococcoidia > Dehalococcoidales > Fen-1064 > JAURWL01. Next base: position 34,586 of record DASWLM010000014.1, read on the forward strand.
GAATACCCCACCAGTCCCAACTTTCTGGTGTCAATTTCCCGCCGTGTCACTAAATAATCCAGCGCCGCTTTCACGTCTTCTCTTTCTTTTACTCCCCCACCGAATTTGCCACCACTCTCACCGACGCCACGGAAATTAAACCGCAGAGTCGCCACTGAGCACGTTACCAGCGCCTGACAAACCGCCACGACCACGCTGTTATCCATATCGCCGCCATATAGAGGATGTGGATGGCAAACAACAGCAGCCGGATATGGAGAGGTATCATCGGGCAGATGCAGAACTCCCTCCAGACTTATTTCACCGCATGGGATTGACACCTGTTCTGATTTCATTTCAATTTTCTTTTTGATTTTGGGCATTTCTCTGTTTCAGCAACCGCCAGGCACGCAGTCGTGCGGTAATTTCCTTCTCAAAACCTGATTCTCCGGGAAAATAAAACCGCTTGCCTCGCAGTGAATCCGGCAGGTGCTCCTGCTCCACTACATGTCCCGGAAAGTTGTGTGCGTATTTATAATCCTTCCCGTAACCGATGTCCTTCATCAGTTTTGTAACCGCATTGCGCAGGTGGAGCGGTACTGGCTCGTTTCTACCCGTCTTCACCTCTTGTTGGACGCCGGAATAAGCAGTGTAGAGCGAGTTACTCTTAGGCGCGGTCGCTAGGTATACAGCCGCCTCAGCGAGCGCCAGATTCCCCTCCGGCATACCGATGAAGTGCACTGCCTGCTGTGCCGCCATCGCCACGACCAGCGCCTGCGGGTCTGCCATGCCGATATCCTCGGTAGCGGCACGCACCAGTCGCCGTGCGATAAACAATGGGTCTTCGCCCGCCTCCAGCATCCGTGCCAACCAGTATAGACAGGCATCCGGATCGGAATCACGCAATGATTTATGTAAAGCTGAAATAAGGTCGTAGTGTTGCTCGCCTGCTCTATCGTACAGTAACGACCTCTGCTGGAGAGCATCCTCGATTACTTCCAGTGAAATACGGCGGACGCCATCGGTATCAGGTAGTGTGGTCATCACCGCCAGCTCTAAAGCATTGAGAGCGATACGAGCATCGCTATTCGACATCACCATCAACTGCTTCAGAGCGTCTTCTTTGATTTCCACCCGCATCCTGCCTAATCCTCGCTCTTCATCGTGCAAGGCACGTTCAATGATGGTCTGAATTTCTTCCTCGGACAATGGTTTCAGGGTGAAAACACGGCATCGCGAAAGCAACGGTGCAATGACTTCAAACGAGGGATTTTCCGTAGTAGCACCTATAAACGTGACCGTGCCGTCTTCTACATAGGGCAGAACCGCATCCTGCTGGGCTTTGTTGAATCGGTGGATTTCATCGATGAAGAGAATGGTCTTTTTCTGGTAGAGCGACCGCCGCTCTTTTGCCTCGTCAATAATGCGGCGCAGGTCAGCCACGCCCGCCGTAACAGCGCTCACCGAACTGAAGTGGGAGTCCGTAGTATTGGCAATGATAAAAGCGAGAGTAGTCTTGCCGCTTCCGGGCGGTCCCCAGAGAATCATCGAAGGAAGTTGTCCGGAATCAATCGCCTTCCGCAACACACGACCTTCACCTACCACATGCTCTTGCCCGACGAACTCCTTGAGGGTCATCGGACGCATGCGTGCCGCGAGCGGCGCTTCCCGCTTTCTTAAGTCTTCGGACTGTTTCTCAAATAGATTCGGGGAAGACACAGAAGTTTTTTTACCTACTCTATCCGGCATCCATTCCTCTCTGCGGGTAGAACCTACACTGCTCCTTAGTACACTGCTTATTCAAGTCGGTGAACTCACATTTTACAGTACCGTTAATGGGTAGCGTAACACCAAACTGCTCCTTAACGAATTCTCCCGCTTCATGAATAGCCAGAAAACTATTGCGTTTACAGCACCGCGGTCCGCCATTTTCGGCAATCGTAATCAGACTCCGTCCTGTTGCCAGGTTGCTCAGCCGCCATTCTTTAGTGGAAAGCGGTGTTGCTCCGGTCATCACACTGATGAAAATGCCCACTCCCACCGCCGCACCGCAATCGCCGTAAAATCCGCAAAAACCGCCAAGAACATTTGCCGCCCGCTTCTGAGCGATTTTTATCTTCTCTTCTTTGGCGGTTTGATTACCCATGACATTATAGTACACGGAGAGCAATACCGCCGGCACCAGAAAGTGGTGCTCGGGTCCGTGCATGGCAATACGTGAGTCGCGCATTAATGCTACTGCCTGTTCTACCGGGTCTTTTAATTCGCTGGCAATACAGAACCGTGCAATGAAATCATTGGCTGGCAGGCTATGACAGGCATCACAGATGTAATGCCCCTGAATACACTGTACATTGGCATCGAACTTCTGCCCACAGAGGGCACAAATCACCGGGCGATATGCTGTCGTATACTTTAGTTCAGAGCCACAAATAAGGCAATTAGCTTTATGACGGAGCATTGGTTTTCCTTTCTAATACTCGGCAACGATTATATCTACAAGACGGCGCTTGGGGACATGGTGAACATCGTCTTTGTCACGCCAGTAGGCGGTATCGACACCGGGTGGTAATTCATCTAAAACAACCCTCTCCTTGGGTTTCCCCAGAGCGATAACAAGGAGAATTTCAAATTTTGGCTGGATGTTCAGAAATTGACGGAGTTCATCTTTATCCACTGCCGCCATCATACAACCACCGAATCCCTTTTCCGTAGCGCCGAGGAGAATAGTCTGTGCCGCGATGCCGTGGTCGACACCGAAAGAAGGTCCCAACCCTTTGTCACCGAGCACGATAATGTAGGCGACGGGACGCTCACCTGCCGCCGGTCCGGGCCAATTCCTTAGCATTGCCGCCCAGTGCAGGCAAGAAAAAATCTGGGCATTCCACTCTCTGGAACACGAAAGAATATATTTCAGGGGCTGACGGTTGGTAGCGGAGGCGGTATTACGCGCCAGGTCCACTAACTCTCGTAACATACCTATATCTATAACAACATCTTCATAGAAGCGCCGATAGCTACGGCACTGTAGTACCAGGTCTTTGAGCATTATATTTTCCCTTTCTGATAACACTACCATATTCACACTCTCCCTTTTCAAAGGGTAAGTATACCACGACTGTAGAAGGGGAATTAATGGATAAATCACTTGAATTCAGATGCAAAACTATCAACAATTTCCGAAACAGTAGTTGCAACCAAATCCAGTAAAAGGCAGACTGGTCGGTTAATGACCGCCTCACAACCATCGGCGAAAGCTATAAGAGGATGGAGTTGCGTATCCACTTGCACGTCCGAGTCGGCCTCTCCGAATTTTGCGCCATCCTCCAATATGCTAAAACCCCCATAGGTGAAAGGATTAGTTCTTTCCCCCCAATAGATGGCTCCAAACGAAGACGGTCTGATTCCCACGACTTGGATAATCCGATGCTTATCCGCATTGTTAATCTCTTTGAGCCAAAAGAGGGGGCTATTGCATCCACTCCATTTGGTCAAATCTATGGTTTTGAGCAACGAACTACCACTGCTATTGTATGGTTGCAACCTCTTGATACTTGCCTTATGTTCAGGTTTAAGCAACTTAATCATACTCTCACCCCATTTAGCTTTGAATTCTGGTTCAGTCAAGAAAATCGGAAATTGAAGCCTTTTGTCCCCTGCAACTGTTTCAGGTTTGTTAGAACTGTTCAGGAGGGCAAGTTGGTAGACAAGATGATTAAGGGCAGAACAGAGATTATGGGCAATCTCTCCAATATAGACACCCCACTCAAGAGACGGTGGAGAACCATCTATTTTGATGCGGAGGACATCCTTTCCAGATACCAGATTCTTCTCTGCCCTGACAACACTATAATGGGTATTTGCGAGAAAGGCATCTTGCATCAACCCAAGTCGGTTGATTTCATCTTTTGCTCTAGTAATCTTGAGTCGTGGGCTATCGAGCGAATGCATATACCTATACTATCCTTTACGAAAGGAATATGAAATAATATGTTTACACATATCTTTTCACCTCAAAGCGGTAGAGCTTCACCGGTTCCTTTTGCCCGATGCCCGCCTTGGCACGGCAAATCTCAATCTGATAATCGACTGAATCCACCCCTTCAAGGTCAGGTAAAAGCAAACCCCGCCGCCACCCCGCCTCAACAATCACCCCGTATTTCTTCGGGTCAAGCTGGTCTATGCTCTGTATCGGTTCGGGTTCTGTCAGGACATCTACCTTGTAATTCAGTTCGGGCAGTTCGTCTGGAGAAACTGGCGGAAAGCGAGGGTCTTTCGTGGCGGCACTGACGGCGTTCTGTATGATTTCTTTGGCGATATTTTCTTCAGTAGGTCCTATCGTACCGATGCACCCGCGCAGTTCGTCACCCTTATGAATGGAAACAAAAACTCCCGCCTTGCCTTTCATTTCCGGCGTCAGCGATTTCGGAGAAGGAACATTTCCCTGCGTTACGTAGTTTTCAACTGTCTCACGCGCCAGCTTGACTAGTGGTGATTCATTCCTAGCCCTAAAGATAATGCCAGCATAGCCAACCACGCTGGAGAAATCGCCGCTTATATCGCCGCTGGTCTGGTATTTCACCAGCTCCACCTTTTCGGCACCAAGCTCTTTCGCGGCAAAAATAAGCACCGCCGCCGGTGCGTAACCGCACATCGTAATGTTAATTTCATGAACACGGGTGAGCAATTCTTCGGCATCGAGTCGCAACATCGCTTCGATTGCCCGCATGTCTTTGGCACGTGCCGACTTCTGCGATTCATAGTGCGTCATATCACCGGAGGCAACGATGACAACCTGCTTACCGGATTCTTTAATCGCTCTGGCAATTGACTTCCCGATGTTTTTATAGATAGCGCCGGTAGCATGTTGCAGTATAATCGGCACGAATTTGAAATCCTTCCCGAAATACTGGATGAAGGGCAATTGCACCTCAATAGCATGTTCTTCAACATGCGCCAGGATATCTTCTTTCAGATAAGTAGACCCGACAAGAATCTGCTTTGCCAGCGTAGAGTCGATTTCCACCTCTCCTAGAGGCGTTCGCCAGCTACCCTCTGTCATAATACTGAAAGATGCGCCCATGCCAGTGTGACTTGGTCCCATAATAATGTAGGTGTCCGCAGGTTTGACCCGCGAGACCACAGCACCCACCACCGGTCCCGAATAGACAAATCCGGCATGAGGCGCATAGTAGCCAATGACCTCCTCCTTCACCACCATCTCATCAACCATTGTTTTGATAAGCGCTTTCAACTCTTTCGCCGTGCCGGGATAGAAACGTCCGGCGACAGCCGGTTCTCGTATCATGTGCGACCACCTCCTTTACCTGCCATTCTGAAATTGAGGTCGGCGCCACAGAACTGGCAACATGAGCCTTCAAGCCCGATAACGTGTGTCTCATATCCCATGCGTTCCACCACCAGTTTCCCGCAACCGGGACACGCTGTAGTTTCACTGGGATGTCCGAAGACATTACCCACGTAAATAAATCTCAGTCCTGCCTTCCGCCCGATTTTCACAGCTCTTTCCAGTGTAGTTACTGGAGTCGGCGGTAGATTGGCAATATGATAATTGGGATGGAAGCGCGTCACATGCCACGGTGTCATATCCCCAAGCTTATCATTTATCCAGTGAGCAATGCCCTCCAGCTGTGCATCGTCATCGTTCATAGAAGGAATGATATTGGTCACAACCTCCACATGCATGTTCCATTTGCTTTTAGCCATTTCGGCAACCTCAAGAATACCACGCCAGTTGGCGACTTTTGCCAGGTTCTGATATAAATCATCGGTGAAACCCTTGACATCCACACGCCAGGCGTCAAGATAAGGTCCGATTGTATCCAGGGCTTCCGGACTGAGATAGCCATTGGTCACATAGACAGTATAGAGATTTTCTTTTTTGGCAAGTTTCGCACAGTCCAACGTGTATTCGAACCACATGGAAGGCTCGTTGTATGTCCAGGCAATACCGTCACACCCATATTGCTTGGTAAACTGAACCGCCTGCTCCGGCGTAATTTCCCGTGAGACGGGAAGCACATCCTTGACCATGGAAATTTCCCAGTTCTGACAATCCTGGCAGTGAAAATTACAACCCCACCCACCCAATGAATAGACCAGTGTGCCCGGATGAAAATGAAAGAGCGGTTTTTTTTCAATCGGGTCTACCGCCGCCGAAGAAACCCGGGCATAGTTCAGGTTGTAGAGAGCACCCGCCCGGTTTGCATACATGTGGCAAACTCCGGTTTTACCGGGATTTATCTGGCAAAACCACTGGCAGGTACGACACCGGACTCTGGAGTCAGGGAGTTTTTCAAAGAGCAATGCGGGGCGCATAGCCACCTCCCGTATCCATCCTGACACAATTATAGCACTGCCGGTTAATAGGGGCGATACCCTATAAACGATCTATCTACAAATGTAACTTCAGTCACAGCCTGATGGGAAATGCAATCATAAAATAATATCGGGCGGTGTGGGGTAGGGATGGTGGTGTGGAGTCCGATAGAACCAATGGTTCTATCGGACTCTCTTTTATTAAGGAAGTCCACTGGTCATAGTGGATTCAATTATTTATTTCTGCTTCATCTTTCCCCAACGCCAGAATCCCACAGCTGCCACCAATCCCACGGAGGCGATGATTCCCCAGAGGGCAATATTGTTGGCGGGGAAAACATCAAGAAGCACACCACCAAAAAGCGGTGACAATGAAAAGCCGATAGTCTGACTAAGCGCAAAAAAACCCATGTACCGACCGCGTTTGTCCGGCGGCGCGGATTCAGCGACGACAGCAGAAGAAATCGGAGAGAAAATTACCTCACCACTGGTGATGATGACCATAGAGATTATTGCCCAACTGTAGTTTGTAATCCAACCGAGCGTGAGATACCCGATTGCATAGAACATACTACCCAGGATTAATCCATTTGACTTGGAGAATTTGTTGACCACGTAAGCGACCGGGTACTGAGTAAGTGCCACCATGATGCCGTTGGTGGTCAGAAGAAGCCCATACTGAGCGGTGGTAAAACCCATACGGTCAACAGAAAAGACTGAGAGTGTGCTCCCCAGATGCGCCACGGAGAGGATGAGAAGCAGACTAAACATGATGAATACAAGGAAGGGACGGTCCTGTGCCACTGCCAGCGTACTACGCAAATCTACCTTTTCCCCACCACCAGTGAATGATTCACGGAGAAAGAACAAAATCAGTAAAGCCACGATGAGACAGGTCAAAGCCGAAATACTGAGAAGCCAGCCATAGGTAAGGAACGTCATCAAATAACCCCCAAGAGCAGGTCCCAGCGCAAAACCCACATTTCCCCCGACCCTGATAAACGCGTAGGTTTCCGTGAGGCGGTCTTTAGGAGCCAGGTCAGCCGCAATAGCCATAACCGTCGGATTTATAGTGCCGATGATGCTTCGAGCGGCAATATAGACAACCGCGATGAGCCAGATGGGCGCAGAAACTCCGATGAGGACAGACAACGCCGCATAAGCGAAGATACTGACCGTGGTAATAGTGATGAAAAGTCGCCGGCGCCCGAAACGGTCGGAGAGCATCCCGCCAATCATATTAGTTCCAGCAGTGCACAACCCACTGATGAGAAATATCGTCCCGACCACACTCATCGAGAGACCGCGCTCATTGTGCAGATAAAGCGCCAGGAAAGGAAGCGCAATGGCAAAGCCGATAGTGACAAACATGTCTACTACCGTCATCAGCCAGACGCCAGACGGGAATCGCTTGAAAATATTGTTCTTGAGTTGTTGTGACAAGATGTTCATATTTAATAAATCAGTATAACATAGGATTGCAGACACACTGCATTTGAGTAAGTCCGTCCTCATCCTGTCGCGGTAAACAATTGAAAGATGAGCCTTTGTGTAATGAGCAAGACAGTTATAATAGATATGGACTTAAGTTTTAGGGGCATCCCGGAGAGCAGTTCAATGCGTTCTGGGGAGTTAAGCGCCGTACTTGTTCAACTTTAATGCGTTTGCCATAGCGAGTGGCATAATGTGCGTTGCCGGGAAAATACCCAATCCGCCCCTCAGGCACGCTGATTCCGAGAACTCGGTAACGGCATCAAAACGACAGAACTGGGAATAGAGAATGGTTGGGACGGGATGCCAGCTATGCCCTTTCAGCACCGCCGGCGTTGAATGGTCGCCTGTGACCACAATGACATCTGGTTTCATATTCATAATGGATGGTATAAATCGGTCGATTTCCTCCAGCGCTTGCACTTTACGAGCAAAGTCGCCGTCCTCACCCGCTGCATCCGGCTTCTTGATATGCAGAAAGAAGAAGTCATAGTCTTTGTAGTATTTCTTGAGCGTGGTAATCTCATCCTTAATAGTAGCGCCCGTAGGCAGAATGTCCATACCTACCAGTCGCGCCAGCCCGCGATACATCGGATAGGTAGCAATTGCCGCCGGCTTGAGCTGGTAGATTTCCTGCATACTCAAGAGGCGAGGTATCTGAGAAAAGCCGCGCATAAGAATCATATTGGCTGGCTTCTTGTTCTTCAGGATTGCTCCGGCTAATTCGGCGAATTGATTGGCAATACGCGCCATTTTTGCCGCTTTAGACGAAAGTGCCGTCAAGGGACTAGGAGATACTCCCGCTATCTGCGGGTCTGATTCCGTGACTTCGGGAGACAAACCTTTGCCACGGAAAGCGATAACAAAACGATGTTCCTTGACCGGCGCCGTAAGAACACGCACATCCTGAACCTGCATCTCAAGCAGAGGACACAAGCGGGCATTCAATTCAGTGGAAATACGCCCGGCACGTCGGTCGGTGATATTGCCGGCTTTATCGACCGTACAGAAATTACCGCGTACCAGTACATCGCCACGCTTCACTGGGAAATCGACACCCACGGCTTCCAGTACTCCCCGCCCGATACTGACTGCCACCGGGTCGTAACCGAAGAGAGCCGTGTGACCTGGAGCGCTCCCCGGCGTAATACCAGGACCAATCGGCATACTCAGTCCACAAACGCCCAACTTTGCTAGTCGGTCGAGGTTGGGGATATTAGCAGTCTCAAGTTCAGTCTTACCGGTCTTGGAATCAGGCAAACCACCCAACCCATCCAGCACCAGCAGAACAATCTTACTCGGTGTTGGCTTAGCAAGGGACTTAATCATTTCCTGTGTTAACATCAATCGACCTGACCATTATTTATTCAAGAGAGCTTCGACCCCGGGCAATTTCTCGCCGCTGAGGAAACTCATGGAAGCACCACCACCGGTAGATACAAAGGTCATCTTCCCGGCAAGTCCCATATTTATAACCATCTCTGCCGTTGAACCGCCCCCAATGATAGTCGACGCTTTCAGGCCTGCCAGCAGTTTTGCCATAATTTCGGTACCATGGGCAAACTGAGAAATTTCATAAACACCCATCGGTCCATTCCAGAACACTGTCCGGCAATTTTTTAGTTCCGAGCCAAATTTCTCGATTGTTTTCGGGCCAATGTCAACAATTTTTCTATCTCTGGGAACATTTTCGATAGACACAACCTGATATGTGCCTCTATCGCTGGCCTCATCGGTGACGATGGCATCTACAGGCAGAAGTAGACGCACGCCATTACTGGTCACCTTTTTCATCAAACTCATGGCAGTCTCAAGCCTGTCTTCTTCGAATAACGATTGCCCGATTTCATAGCCGCTAGCCTTCAGGAAGGTCGCCGCCATCCCCCCACCCACCAGCATAACATCCACCTTGTCGAGCATGTTTTCCATCAAGGCTACCTTATCGCTCACTTTAGCGCCACCAAGCAACGCACCAAAGGGATGCACTGGATGTTTGAGCAAGCCGCCCAATGTCGCCAGTTCTTTTTCCAGCAGAAGACCCGCCACCGCGGGAAGATATTTGGTGATGCCGACAATTGAGACATGATTCCGGTGAGCGGTACCGAAGGCGTCGTCCACATAAATATCAGCCAGTCTCGCCAGTGCACGGGCAAAATCAGGGTCGTCTTTCTCTTCTTCAGGATGGAAACGCACATTCTCTAACAGCAGAACATCGCCATTCTTCATAGTATTGATTTGGCTTTCCGTCTCCAAACCAATGCAATCTTCGGCAAAGGCAACCGACTTTCCCAACATACCGGCTACTCTTGGAACTACTGTCACCAAACTGAACTTCCTGTCAGGTCCCCCTTTCGGTCTTCCGAGGTGAGCGCAGAGAACCACTTTAGCCCCATGGTTCATCAGATACTGAATCGTGGGTAAACTAGCCTGTATACGGCTATCGTCCATAATTGCGCCGGTCTTTTCATCAATGGGAACGTTAAAATCAACCCTTACCAGAACGCGCTTTCCAATGACATCAATATCCCTGACAGTCTTTTTCTCCATTAGTCACCTTTTAACAAGTTATTTGGTCAGCTGATGGGTCATCAAATCGCCGGGGATAAAACCTATCAAAGCCGTGTGGCTTTAGCAGTGTCATAGACAGGGAAGAATGCAAGCGCCTCTTTGGTAATACCTTTGACATCCAACCCATACCTGGCGCGCAGAAGACTCTGAGCGCCGTGCTCGATGAATTTATCAGGCAAGCCAAGACTTCTTATTTGAACATCACACAAACCAGCTTGCTTGATTTGGTCATTAACACGACTCCCAAAACCACCCTCAAGTGTGTTTTCTTCAACAGTGAGCAGACGTTTGGTCTGGCTGGCAACATTCAGAATCAATTCTGCATCGAGCGGTTTGGCAAAGCGCGCGTTAACAACCGTTGCCTGAATTCCCTTATTCTTCAATTGATAAGCCGCTTCCAAAGCAGGCATCACGGTAGCGCCGATAGCAATAATCCCGATGTCGACACCATGTCGCAGAATTTCTCCCTTTCCAATGGGAATCAAATGAAGCTCCCCGTCAAGTTGCACACCAACCCCGGCGCTACGCGGGTAGCGTACCGCCATTGGTTTGCCGACTTTGCTCGCGGTAAAGAGTAAATGCTGTAGCTCATTTTCATCCTTGGGAGAAGCGACGATGAGATTCGGAATCAAGGAGAGATAGGACAGGTCAAAAGCACCCTGATGCGTCTTGCCATCATCACCGACAATACCGCCGCGGTCGATGGCAAAAACCACGGGCAATTCCTGAAGACAGACATCGTGAATTATCTGGTCGAAAGACCTCTGGAGGAAGGTAGAGTATATAGCCACGATGGGGATATATCCCTGTGTCGCCAATCCTGCCGCAAAGGTGACGGCATGTTGTTCGCAGATACCGACATCGAAGACACGGTTAGGGAGTTCTGTCTGAACAATGTTCAATGAGTTTCCTTCCGGCATCGCAGGCGTGATAACCACGATGCGCGGGTTCTCTTTTGCCAACTTCAGGGTTGTCCGTGCAAAGATATCACTGTAGGTCGGGATGGCTTTCTTACTGCCTCCCCTGGCAGGTATGCCGTGGAAATATACCGCATCGCCCTCTGCCGCAGGATAGCCCTTGCCCTTCGTTGTGACAACATGGACGAGAATCGGTTTGGAGCGGTACGCGCGAGCACGTCTAAGGGCGCTCTCCAGTCGGCTGATGTTATGACCATCTACCGGTCCCATATAGGTGAATCCCAGGTCTTCCCAGAGAGTGGTGGGCTTGACGAAATCCTTTATCTGTGATTCAAGTTTTAAAGCGGCGCGCCACGCTTTTTTACCTAACGGCAAGCGGGTGATGAGCCGCTCGCTTTTCTGTTTACCAATCAGATAGCGATGGTCGAAACGGATTTTGTCCAGCAAACGGGCAAGGGCGCCTACTGTTGGCGAAATGGACATGTCATTATCATTCAGAATAACAATCAGATGGGAACCGATATGCCCCGCCTGATTCAGTCCTTCCAGCGCCATGCCGCCGGTAATTGCGCCGTCACCAATCACGGCAATTACTTCATAATCATCACCGGCGAGGTCACGGGCGACTGCCATACCGAGCGCAGCAGATATGGAGGTGCTGGCATGACCGGCGCCAAAGGGGTCATGTTCGCTTTCCACTCGTGATGTGAAACCGGAAAGCCCGCCGAATTGCCGCAGAGTTGAGAACTCTTTACGCCGTCCGGTGAGTAGTTTGTGCGCGTAGGCTTGATGCCCCACATCCCAGACAATTTTATCCCGGGGACTATCAAAAACACGGTGCAACGCGATCGTAAGCTCGACGACACCAAGATTCGGAGAAAGATGTCCGCCATTCGTCGAAACAACCGAAACGAGTTCTTCCCGGATTTCTGAAGCAAGCTGTTCGAGTTCGGTTATTGTCATTTGCCTCAGGTCGCCGGGTTTCTCGATGCTATCCAGTAATCTGGTCATGTCTTAATTGCCCTAATCGTAACAATGTCCACGCACGATTGTCAAGACAAGTGACATCCTCCTATTTATTATAGTATAACCCAAAATATACCTCATATGTGTTATTGTAATGGAGAAAACGAGCGGGTGTGATATACTACCGATTGACGGCACAAGCACCATCTGGTACACTCAACCTAATATCAAGCAATATACGGGAGAAGCATGTCACTGGACGAACTCCTTAAATTAGATATCGCCCGCGAGCTTATCATCCTTATAATCTCCGCCTCACCCATTTTTGAACTGCGCGGTGCTATTCCGGTTGCCATCAACGTATTCGATTTCCCCTGGTACTACGCTTTGTTTATCTCGATTATCGGAAATATGCTCCCTGTCCCATTTATCCTGCTGTTTCTGGACGGGTTTGTGAAACTGCTGAGAAAAATAAAGCTAACCAGCCGTCTGGTCGATTGGATATTCGACCGCACGTGGCAGAGGACCGGGATGATTCAGAAATACAAGCATGTCGGGCTGGCGATTTTTGTAGGTATACCTCTGCCATTCACCGGAGCCTGGACCGGAGCATTGGCGGCAACCATACTGGGATTCTCTTTCTGGCGCGCCTTTACCTCCATCCTCATCGGGGTAGTGATTGCAGGAATAATTGTCACCTGCCTCTCACTGATGGGATGGACGGGCGCCATCATCGCCGGCGCGGCGTTATGCATCGGGGCAATTGTCGGGATGTGGCGCTGGTAAAAGGCACCTTTACGCTGTAGTGCGTCATAATAATCCGTTTCCGAAGAGGTAATGGTGGACCTATAAATTCTGTTACCATTTACCGTTAAGACGAGCTGACGGTAATCCTAGTAATGTCGAGAGGGTTCTGCATTGTGGGATAACCTGACTCAATTACTCAGATGGTTTATCAGACATTTCTTCTGAAACCAATAGGAGGTTTCTCCTCCTCAAAATGAATAAAACCCAATCGTTCAAGTTCCCCAAAAAGATATTTTATAAAATGCCCCCAAGGAGAGTCTGAGTTTTCAGATTTTTGAAAGCTCAACAAGGTGCGCTCGTTTGGAAGAAGCTGAAGACTTATAGTCCCTATTTTCGCATCGTAATCCTCACGCAGCAAGGGCTTTTGTATCACAAAGACTTCGAGTGCAGCAGAGTATGTCCTATCCCGTTTTGTGTAGTCGGGTGCATCACCTATTTTAGGAATACTCTTATACCATTCGCCTTGAGAGTACAATTTCCTCACAAGATTCGTGACGCATTCAATAATCATATCGGGTGTACCTTCCAAGATTAGTTCTATGACTTCACTCAACGTCTCTTCTCCGACTCTATAAATTGCTCGAACATATAAAATATGACACCAAAATTCTATCCCCCGCAGCAACGGGTGTCAATGTCCTTGCCTTGACATGTGTCAGACGTGTGAAAAGTTGTATAGTGAATAACCCCCCAGCAAGCTGGGGGGCATCATATTAGGTGGAGAACATATTTAGTTGATTGGAGTCGTCTTCATGGGCTTGGTATTCTATGTATTTTCGAATTACATCAGCGGTTACTTTATCACCAACACTTCGAACAAAGTATCCGTCATTCCACAATTCACCAGCCCAAAGCTTCTTTCTCAACTTAGGAAACTTTTTAAATACCTCCCGAGCCGAGATACTTTTCATTATCTGTACAATCTGTGCGGGAGAATACTTCGGTCGAGCCTCAACAAAAATATGAACGTGGTCTTCCATAATTCCCAAGGTGTCTATTTTAAACCCATATTCCTCAGCTATTTTCCTAAAAACCTCTTTCAGATAATCCGAAACTTCGTCGTCCAAAATGTGTTTTCTATACTTTGGTATCCATACGAGATGGTATTTCAAGTCATACACGGCATGTCTAGTTCGCCTAATACCCATGCCGCTTTTATAACATCTTATTCATCTACTTGGCAAGTAATTTATTTTCACTTTAGAGTGAACTGCTTTCATCCCGCCAGCAAGCTGGCGGGTATTCAGCAGGAATTTTTATAAATAATCACTACCCAGATAGACTGAAACAATATGAACCGTAACCCTCGGTTCTTACGGTTCTCAATTTTCAAAAACTCACTTTGTTCTGGCAGTATCCGGCACGACGTGGGTCTTATGTTCTAAACTTAAAGCAGTCGGTCTACGACTTGTTTTGCCACTCGTTTTATCGTAGAATTTACGTGTGACTGACATGTCCCTGTAGCTCAGTTGGACAGAGCGGCTGCCTTCTAAGCAGCGGGTCGAGCGTTCGAATCGCTCCAGGGATACCATGCCCTTCAGTGAAGGGAAACCTCAAATAACAAATGCCAAATTCCAAGTCCCATTTTCCCCACCTTATTCCTGATGGCACAACCATGACCTCAATTCGCCCCATTCAGGTATATTCAACACTACTTAAGTAATATCCGACCTCCTACCAAATTACTATTTATATTTTCTATAGTTAAAGTAAAATTAGGTTAGTTATGAATAAGAAAAGTAAGGTTCGGATTAAACAGTATGTATGAATCAGTCTACTTCACAAAGCAACAGCTAAGAGAAGAGTTCAAAAAAGAAGCAGACCGTAGCATACCCAACGAAAACTGGTTACGCCTCTACCTTCTAACCAGCCTTTTATGTAATCGGCTCTCTCTGAGTTGCAACGTGCGCGTGAGAAGCATCACCTTAACAAAATAAAACATTATGACAGTAGTGCTCTATAAAACTTTAGTCTATCATGAAAGCTGATTGAGCTAATGTCATTTCTTCCAAAGTGTGCTTCTCAATAGAATCCCATTCGCCCAGTACAGACCCGTCGAACCGGAAGGTAATATATCGTAGGTCATACTGTTGTCGCAAATCACTCGCTCCACTATAATCACTAACGCACCATCCAGTGTATCGCCCGTCTGGTAATCACCTAATACTTGCCCTTCTGCTGTAGGATGCCCCGGCGATGCGGTCACTACCCGACCATCGTTTAATGTAATCCTGACCATCTGGAATAATGCCGGCACTGGAGTCGAAACTGTGTCCATTACTACGGCAGCGACACGTCGACCCGATTCATCGATTGTCCAGACAGACATTCCTTTATGCAATTGCTCCACCTGCACTTGTCCGTCAGGGGTATCAATGAGAGTTCCGACTGACAGGCAGATGGGACATGTATTAAAACTGGCCTCCCGGTTCGTTACTTTTATCTGCCCCGATTCTGTGACTGTTCCCTCGATGCGCTCACCCTGCCCTTCTCCCACCCGCAAGGCAAAATTGTAGGTGTCTCCAGAAGCAGTCATCTGTATCGCCGATGTAAGCTTCTTGTGTTCACGATAGATAAGCACTTTTTCATCCGTAGTATAGTCCGCCTTCTCCTGTAAACAGAGTTGTTTCAGAATCGCTGAAAACTCTTCTTGGTTATTTCTGATGGTTGAAAACTGCTCCAGAGCATTCTGTTCTTCTTGCCCCAAGCGTGCCACAGGGTATAAATCGGGGTCACAGTAAAACGCATCACCGAAATTAGATATAAGACGATATTCCAATTCATATTGAGAATAGACAACCGGAGGGGTGGTCGTGCCACCTTGACACCCCGGTAAAATCCCAAAGGTTATGACCAAAATTGCCGTGATGAAAAATCTCCGCACCATAACAACCTCCCTTGTATATCTTTTAGTAATTCAAAGTATGATGTGCCTTAATTTCATCCGTAAGCGATGCTTCCCTATTTGTTTTTGCTTGCAGCGCTAACATGCGCAGGCAATCGTTACAAAGAGTGTAATTCCATTCCTCCCAGTGATAACACCCGGGCCACCAGTAGTCGCTGAAATTGCTCGAGTAACTACAAAGGTCGCAGTAATGGACAAATTGCGCTTCATCTGTACAGTTCTCAGGTTTGTATACTGTCATTGTCTTATTCGATTGAACTCCGATATAAATCCACTATAAATAACTGGAAGCTGGTAGTCAACCGCATCCTCTTAAAAAGATTGGAGTCGATTATACCGGTTATTTCCCCGCTTTCCTCCTCATCTCCTCTATCAACTTACCAGTTTCGTCCATAGTCGTACCCAGAGCAATGATACCGTGGTTCCTAAGCACGAAGTAGCGTATATCTTTATTGAACTTGATCAAATTTACCGCTTCTTGCGCTAGCTCCTGCGACCCCGCTTCTTTCTCTGCAGAAGTCACCGGGATACCCAGCTTCTCCGCCTGAATCATCACAAGAGCATCATGGACATGGAAGATAGCATTGACAGCCGACTGCGCCTCGTATATCTGCGAGTGCAGGATAGTCTCGCGTGACGGAATGACCTGCCCCTTGACATAGACCGAGGTCTTATTCAGCCCATAAACCACGCCAGTTACCTCGGCGACTGTTTCCGGGGTCAAAGCGTCCAGTGCCACGCCCGTCCCGCTAATGATAAACCCGAGCCGCGTGCGGACGCTGAGATTGCCCTCCCCTCCTTGCACCAGACCCATGGTGTAGAATTTCTTACCCCATTGTGCCAGTTGTGCAATTCCCCTGTCGTTGGGTGGATTCTTCGCCAGGAAAACGGCGCTGAAGACTAACGCATTGCTTTCAGTTGACATCGTGTCCTTTCTCATAATGTATTGAAAACAAGAATACCCTGAAGCCCTGGTAGTGTCAATGTCTCTATGAAATATGGTAATATCTACTTACCTGCAAGGAGGCGTACTATGCCATTCGAATATGAAATCAATGAACTCGCTAAAGAAGAATCGTGGCGCATGTTCCGTATTATCGGGGAAATGGTGGAGGGCTTTGATAAACTTTCCGGAATTGAGCCGGCGGTGAGTATCTATGGTTCGGCACGGCTCTCCCCTGACGACGAACTATATAGCCAGGCTGAAGAAATCGCCCGCCGACTGGGTGAACTTGGTTTCAACATTATTACCGGCGGCGGTCCCGGCATCATGGAAGCCGCTAATAAGGGTGGAGCGCAAGCTGGGGTTAAATCGATTGGACTTAATATCGAGTTACCGATAGAGCAGGCATGTAATCCCTATGCCAATAAGTCAATCACTTTCAAGCACTTCTTTGTGCGCAAGGTTATGCTTGTGAAATACGCTATTGCTTTCGTTATCATGCCCGGCGGTCTGGGGACAATGGACGAAGTTACGGAAGTGCTGACCCTGATGCAGACCCATAAAATACGACCCTTTCCCATCATTCTTTACAATAGCAAGTTCTGGAAAGGTTTCCTCGATTGGTTAAGAGGTACCGTGCTTACCAGCGGTTATATCTCTGAAGAAGATTTCGACCTGCTTCGTATCTGTGACGACCCAACATCCGTAGTTGAAACTGTGCAGAGATGGTACATCAAGCAGGAAGTCGTCGGCAGGAAAGCCATCAGCCGCAATTAATCAAGCACGAACTCGTTCTGATAATCAGGCGCAGTCACGGTCCAACCCTTATCTTTCCGGACTGTTTCCACAAGGTGATTTGCCGCCTCTTCCTCACCGTGCACCACGAAAACATGACGGGGCGCCCGCTTGAGATTGTAGAGCCAGCGAGTAAGTTGAATGCTATCTGCGTGGGAAGAGAAGCCATTCATTTGAACAACCCTGGCTTTCACGGGATAGTTTTTCCCCAGGATACGCACCTCTTTTGCCCCGTCCACAATAAGCCGTCCGAGCGTTCCCTTTGCCTGATATCCCACAAAGAGAATTGTGCTCTCTCGACGGGTGATATTTGAGATGAGGTGATACTTGATACGACCTCCAGTACACATCCCCGACCCTGCAATGATAATGGCTGGCTCCTCCATTTGTTCAATCTGGCGGGAATCACTCGCAGACGAGACAAGGTGCAATCCCGGAAAATCAAACGGTGACTTTTTTTGACTGATAAGACGTCTTGTCTCCTCGTCCATGAGGTGAGCATACCGCTCAAAGATATCGGTGATATTGACCGCCATCGGACTGTCAAGATAGACCTGTAATGATGGCAATTGACCGGCACCCATCGCTTTGCTCAGGTAGTAGAGGATATCCTGTGCCCTCTCCAGTGCAAAACTGGGGATAACAATATTGCCACCGGCCGCGGTGGTTGTTCTGATAACCTCAATGAATTCCGCCATCATTTCGTCTGGGTTCGGAAACACACGGTCTGCATACGTTGATTCGGTCACAACATAGTCGGCTCTATCAAAGAATGTGGGGTTTCGCAGAATAGGTCTGTCCACACGCCCCACGTCTCCTGAAAAAAGCAGTACCCTTTGCTCCCTTTTTTGACGCACCCTGACCTCAATCATCTCTGACCCGAGAACATGCCCCGCATCATACAGAGTGAAGGTAACGCCTTCGCCAAGCTCAACGGTTTGACCATAAGACACCGGCGAGAAAAGAGGGAAACAAGACCTGGCATCTGCCTCTGTGTAAAGGGGAATTTCCGGATATGGTCCCTCCCTGCCTTCTCTCCGATGACGGTGCTTTTTATTCTCAGCATCCTGCTCCTGAATGCGCGCGGAGTCCAGAAGCATAATCCTGGTTATGTCAGCGGTCGCGGGAGTACAATAGATACAGCTCCTAAAACCATCATTGACGAACCGAGGAATAAATCCCGAATGGTCGAGATGAGCATGAGTCAAGAGTACAGCATCGACATCTGCCGGAGGACAAAAGAAAGGCTCCCAGTTACGAACTCTCAGGTCGCGCTCCTGGTACAACCCGCAATCAACCAGGAATTTAAGACCATTGGCTTCAACAAGATGCCGCGAACCAGTGACAGTCTTAGTTGCCCCAAGGAAAGTAATTTTGATATGCATCTAGAAATTCAATGATACCAGAATAGAAGAAGACGGGCAATTTCGTGTCTAAACTGACAGACTCCAGTCAACATCGTTAATATAATAAATGAGAGATTCTCAAGCCGATAGCGCTTTATATATTATGAAAATTCAAAACTATAAAGAAATTATCTTGCCATATATCGCATCATTGGTAGAAAAGTACTATTCAATAGTACTCCATATACTGATAAATTATAAGGTACTACCACTCGTATTTATCCAAGCACAATAAATTCCGTATAAGAGGTAGGAATGCATGGAAATAGACACGCTTCTTAAAATAATGGTAGAGAAGAATGCTTCCGACCTACATTTAAGAGTTGGTAGTTCGCCAATTCTCAGGATTGATGGAAAACTAACCGCGGTTACAGACTCACCACCACTGACAATTAATGATATCGAGAGGATATTTGAATCTATAAGTACTCCGGAACATAGAAAAATATTCGCGGCAGAACTTGAACTGGACCTTGCTTATAGCGCTCCCGGAATTGGACGATTCCGCGTTAACGTATTGAAACAAAGAGGGACATTAGCTTTCGCTATCCGTTTAGTGCCTTTTACCATTCCTACCATTGACCAGCTGGGCTTACCCGGAATTCTCAAAGAACTGGTTCTGACACCTAGGGGACTCATCCTAGTGACCGGACCCGCTGGGAGTGGGAAATCCACTACCATGGCGGCGATGATAGACTACCTTAATGAGACGGAGAGCCGGAACATCATTACCATTGAGGACCCTATAGAATATTTGCACCGCAATAAAAAAAGCATCATAGCTCAGCGCGATCTCGGTGAAGACACTAGGTCTTTTGACCTTGCTCTTTCACACGCACTTCGTCAGGATCCCGATGTTATCTACATCGGCGAATTGCGAGACCTAACGACCATATCCACAGCAGTTAGAGCCGCCGAGACAGGACACCTGGTGATGGGTACATTGCACACTACGGATGCTGCACAAACCATCGACCGTATGATTGATATTTTCCCGGCAAATCAACAGGCACAAATCAGACTCCAGCTTTCCCAAGTCTTAGAAGCAGTATTGACACAATGCCTTCTACCACGTATCGAGGGTGTTGGAAGAATAGCAGTTTTTGAAATTCTTATCGCCACACCAGCCGTCAGAAATCTCATTCGCCTGGGGAAAAGCTATGAATTGCCAAATATTATGCAGTTAAGCACCAAGGAAGGAATGCAAACCATGGAACAGGCACTGGCTAAAGTTGTAAGGAGCCAGATAGTCAGCCGGGAAGTTGCCTCGCTGAAAAGCAGTAATCCAGGGCAGTTAACAAAATTTGTTTAATATGTCTTACTTCAGTTCTGGCTTTACGCCTGACAAGCGAGGTATCACACCATATCAGTAATATAGCGTCAGGTGATTTATCGTTCGCCTTCGCCCTTCAGTACCATCGGCTGGATAATTTTACAGAAAAGGTCTACCAACTCAGGGTCAAAATTAGTCCCGGTACAGCGCCTTAGTTCGATGATTGCATCCTGGGGTGAACGCTGGCTGTGATAAGGACGGAGTGAAGTCATCGCGTCATAGGCATCAGCAACAGCGATAAGACGCGCCTCGAGAGGTATCTGCTTACCGCTTATACCCGAGGGATAGCCACTACCGTCATAGTGTTCGTGATGATTTAAAATGATCGGCAGGGCATTAGATAACTCAACGACATACCTGAGTATCTCCACTCCCAACTCGGGGTGAGTTTTGATCTGTCTCCATTCCTGCTCATCAAGCGTCCCCTCTTTGTTGAGTATAGCATCGGGGATGCCGATTTTCCCGATATCGTGTAAAAGACCGGCATTTCGCACGACAGTGATTTTTTCTTGTGAGAGGTTCAAAGCCTCCGCCATCGCCACTGCATACTGACTGACCTTTCTTGAATGGCCATACGTATAATGGTCCTTAGCATCGACAGTTGCTGCGAGGGCAAAAATCATACTGATAGCTATCCGTTGTGTTGCAGACTCTGAGCCTATGGTAACTAATCCCTGTTTCTTGACATCAGATGGGGCACAGGTTCTGTTTCTTCCTGTTTCTTTGGCAGCGTATAGCGCCTGGTCAGCGGACGTAAGAATTTGCTCTTTCGTTACACCATCAGTCGGCCAAGAAGCAATACCAAGGCTTGCAGTTATAGATACCCGCCCGCTACGAAATCTTTGTTCTATCTTCTCGCGAACACGTTCTGCCACCACATAGGCGCCTTCAAGCACTGTCTCGGGCAGAATGACGGCAAATTCCTCACCGCCATATCTAAATGCCATATCAATTGTCCGGATTGAACTCTGAATACACTTGCCGATACTGGCAAGCACTTCATCTCCGGCCAGATGCCCATAAGTATCGTTATATGTTTTGAAAAAATCAATATCAATCATAATAATTGAGAAGGCAGCCCCAAATCGCGTGCCTCGCGCGATTTCCTCATCCAGACGCTCATGTAAGTAGCGGTGATTCCA
Source organism: Dehalococcoidales bacterium (assembly GCA_036396095.1). GTDB lineage: Bacteria > Chloroflexota > Dehalococcoidia > Dehalococcoidales > Fen-1064 > JAURWL01. The sequence goes on from DASWLM010000014.1 coordinate 56,177, forward strand.
TAACTTCGTTAATCCATCTGTAATTGCCCAGGTCTTTGCTTGGTCATACAGCTGAGCATTTTCTATGACAATACCCGCCTGACTCGCAACACTCATCACAAGCTCCATATCTTCCTGGTTATAAAGGCGACCTGAGTACTTCTTACTCAAGCCAAGAATACCTACTAGTTTATTGTGGCTCTTCAGAGGACAGAAAAGTTCCAAATTGGAATTACGCAAATTTTCTTTTTCGGTTTCCCACAATGCTTTGAACTGTGGGGCAGTATCAATTTGTCTCAAAGTAAGAGGCTGCGACTCTTTCTGCAACCACGTTATCACCGGGCTATCAAAAAGAAGTTTAAATTCATTATCTGACTTATTTTCCGTTTCCGGATAAACGAACCGTACAATAAAATAACCGCTACCCGCATCTTCAAAGAGCAATACTGCCCGTGAAACACGGATGGCTTTTGATAACATTTGCAGCATTTCCCCGGCAAGTTCTTCCAGGTTTAGAACATTGCCCATCCTGGTCGTGAAACTAAGCAGTGTCTGGCGATGGCTATATGTTTCACCGTAAAAAAAACGATCCACGACTGCCTGGATAGGACGTCTGAGGGGGAGGCTTATTAGTGCGAATAGTATGGCTAAACCAGCCGCGAGTAGCAAGATAATATAGAATGGTAAGCCAGTGTTTGCTGTAAGCACTAGACCGCCGATATACAGAACAGAAATAGGGATGAGCATGAGAGCATATGCTAATCCTCTACGTATCACAAATCTGATATCAAGCAGGCGAAACCGTGTAATGGTATAAGCGATAATACAAGCATTAATCAGGTTACCAATGTGGTCTGTAGGCAAGCCAGCCAGCGCTGGTGTGAAGGGAGTGATATAACTGATAACTAACAGAATACACCAGCCAGTCATCAAGTATGCCGTTTTGTTTCGGTCGATGGCATCTACTGAGCGGCGATACCTCTGCACCAGCATGACAATAGTGGTAATCAGAATGGGAATGAGGGCACTAGCTATTACATAGTCCCAGGGGTGAATCTCGTGTTGCAGGTAACCATTGACCAGGCTGGCGTTCTTAACAACATAACCTTTCAGAGAAAGCACCAACATAGTGAGAACAAACACATACCCGATATATACTCCTATCCCTGCCGCTTTATTATTATAAGCCCGGATGAAATGATAGTAAGCCACGGCTACCCATGGGATGGCGGGGGCAAGAAGTCCGTTCCAGAAAATCAGATACTGAGTAGAAGCAGAGAGATTTATATCAAGCATGACAGTAAAAAAACTCCACAGTCCTGAAGCGAAAAGAAACAGAGAAAATATCTTCTCCACCCGTGTTTTAGCCTGCTGCACGACCAGTACGAACAGGATCGCATAAGCTACGCAACTAGCAAGCGGTATAATTGCCCATAAGTTCAATGATTGTCTCCTCTATTCAAATGAAGCAGATATTACATTCCCGCAATCAAGTGCTCTTTGCATAATTATCGCTTATAGCTTCAAGCCTGTCAACCAGAAAGCAGAGGGGCGCTGATGCTAAATTTTATTCACGCTAATAAGAGACTAAAGCGCCACAGTTCTCTCATTGTGCTTGACAAGTACCAGGTGCCCTATTATACTGACTGCTACTGATTACTATTCATGCGTAATAGCACGAAGGTTGATTCGTGTACAATGTCTGTCAGGAATGTAAGGCCACTGCAGGAGGACCATGGACAACTTCTATAGTGAAATCTACTCCAGAAACATAGGAATCTTGAGCGAATCCGAACAAGAAAAGCTGCGAAGTTCGACGATAGCAATCGCTGGCGTTGGTGGTGTCGGCGGTTTGCTCGCAGAGAGGCTGGTAAGGATTGGCATAGGACGACTAAAGATAACTGACCCCGGTACTTTCGAAAAGAGCAACTTCAATCGTCAATTCGGCTCTTCTATTACGAGTTTAGGATACAATAAGGCTGAAATAGTTTTCAACCAAATTAAGGATATTAATCCACAGGCGAAGATCGACTACAGCACGGCGGGGATAATCAACGAATCTGATGCCATCCGGTTCGTGAGCGATAGCGATTTGGTGATAGATGAAATGGATTTCGGTCTATTTAGACAATCTATCAGCCTTCAGAGAGCAGCGCGTAACCGGGGTATACACTACTTCTTTACCAGCGCTATTGGATTCGGCGCAATGATAGTGATTTTCGGTCCTCGAGGGCTGACACTAGAAGAATATGACAACTTACCTCCAGACGTGGACTTGAATGGTATTGAAGAGCTACATGTGCCTTTAGAGAGGGTTCTACCAATCTTGCCTTCATACATCCCAGCTGCAACACATGAAGCTTACAGAACAATCCTTGGCAGGGAAAGGCCAGGTCCCACTATAAGTATCGGTGTTGGATTAGCTTCAATCCTGGCAGCTAACGAGGCAATCAATATAATTCTGAAGAAAAGAGAAATTGCCACGGCTCCTCGTTATACCTATATTGACTTGTTGGACCAGCGGTTTACTCTTGGAACGGTACCATAGGGTCACGAGCCATACTCGTAAAGCGGCTAGCACTTTGGTCTGGTACTATCCATTAAGAGACAGACTTCTTATCAGGCTCTTATTTCATCTTGCATGCAGAGCGTTGGAGGCTATACTTCGCTTCCACGCCTCATTTGCTATCTCAAACGCTTGAGAGAGATAGTTCCTGAAATCATTTTGTGACATAGTTTTTGAGAAGTAATTATCGTGGGATTTCATAGCCACTTTTCGCCAATCAATATTTTTCTTATCCTCCTCACTCATGGAATCATATAGTGAGGTGCCGGGTAGCGGGGTGTAGCTATTTACGTCAAAACCGCTGGTCTTAACTTTCCTCATTAGTTCCAGAGTTGCTTCCATATCTTCTTTAGTTTCATACGGTAAACCAAACAATACCGAAGTTGCCACAGTAATGCCACTGTCATAGACCATTTCGCTCACTCTAACATTCTCTTTAATAGTCGTCTTTTTATTCATAGCCTTCAATATCCGGTCACTACCTGACTCCAAACCAAATAACATACCGCAACAGTTAGCCTTTTTCATTAGCTTAACTATGTCTTCGTCTATATTGTCAAACCTAGCAGTACATCTCCAGTTTATCTTTAAATTGTCGCTAATAACTTTATTACAGAATGCCTCTAAATACTTCCGGTCAAATGTAAAAGTCCCGTCAACAAAATCAACATAATCGACCTGATACGTATTTTGTAAGAGCCTCAGTTCTTCCACAAAATTATCCACACTACGACGCCGCACCCTCCCTCCCCATATTCTTTTATCGGCACAAAAAGAGCATACATATGGACATCCACGAGTCGAAGACATACAATGGCCCCGGTAGACATTATAATCGCAATTCAACACCAAGTCCCTAGCGAGAAATGGTAGTTCATCAAGATTACTGATCAGATCTACACCAGGATTATTCCGCACCTGGCCGTCTTTGTCTCTGTAGTAGATTCCGGGTACTTTCTCCCATTTTGGACTATCCTTCTTTAGCTCTTTCATGAGGCGTAAGAGTGGAATCTCTCCCTCTCCTCTAACTACAACGTCAATATCTGGGTTCTGCATTACTTCTTCGGGGCAAAATGTTGGTTGAAAAGCACCGGCTATGATCTTGATATCTCGATTTATCCCTCTAACCAGATGAGCTACCATCTCCACGGTATACTTTAACGGTGTATAATACGATATTCCCACAGCCTTTGGATTGGTCTGACTCACGATACCAGCCAATTTTTTCCAAACAACATGAGTCTTATCACTTACAATCCTCTCATAATCTCGCTGTGCCACAGCATAATCATTGAAATGATAGCTAGTCCATGCTCTATTAGACGGCGGTTCTAATAGGTCTCCGGCTAAAACTGCTGTTTCAATACCTTTCTGGCGGAGATAAGCTGCCAAGCCTGTCAGACCTACATTATACCCACAATCTGTAGATACTCCCTTTAGACTCATATAAGGTGGGTCAATAAGCAATATATCCATCATTTTTCCTCCTCTTGAAATTTAATTATCTGGCTCAATGTAATTACCTCGTCCCTCTTAACATATCAGTCATGTTAACAACGAGACAACTCAAACTTACAGTATATTTACACCGGCACCATTCCTCCTGAAGTCGCCGTCACCGTAACAGAAGGATTGACCAGAAATGCCACAGTTTCTTTAGATGGATTGATGTGCGGCGGTTTAAGTTGTGTCAGCTCGGCACCAGCGGCTTGTTGTCTTTGCTTATAGCTCTGGAAAGCATTCCGGGGCAGTTGCGTAACCGTCAGCGGTCTTAGACCGGTGAATGATTCCAAATCGGCATAGGGGGCATCCAACTTCTTCAATTCTTCATGGATGCGCGCGGACATCTGCTGAGGCGTTAAACCGCCGTTGTCCTTAAGTTCAATATACAAATGTAGTGCCGACACTCCGTTGCTTTCTTTACGGGCTATCCAGTCCTCATAAGCTAAACCCGTATTTTCGATAGCTTGCCAGATAGCTTTTTCCGATAGGCGAGTGAAACCGGCAATATCAATCTGGTCGTCGACGCGGGTAAGGAACACCATCTGGGGAATGTCGATATTGAGTTGCTCATTACGTAGCGCCGTGATTTTTACCAAATGCCCCGGTCTGTACCTGATAAAAGGTCCGCCATGGAAACTCGTAAGCACCAGCTCATAGTTGCCTGGTTGTAGCTCGTCAATCAACTTAGTCGGCGGTTGATAAGAAGGATTTTCCCGGGATTTTATGCTATCCTTTTCCGGAATAAATTCAAGGAAGTTGAGGTTGGGCATAAAGGTCATACCCTGATAGTCCCACGTCTGCATTGCTAGCAGAGGTGCTTCGGTGCAACCATGGAAATCCAGAGGATACCTTCCCCACATCTCCTTGATTTTCTCCCGGAATATCGAGCCATCTATCCCAAAGGTAATTAAGCCTTTCAACGACCAGATGTCTTTAGGCATCATAGATCGACCAGCCAGCTTGCTTTTTACTACTCCCTTAACAAGCCGGGTGAGAACCCTGGGTTGTCTCAGCAAATTCACAAGGTCTGCACTACCGTTTCCTTTACCAAAGCGATCGCCCATAGCTACCATTACACTGGACATCGCCAAACACAAATCCAGTCCTTTGGTCAGAGCCATGTTAAAACCTTGCTGTACCCTATCCTCAAAAGGCGCTTCTTCTGCTTGATTTATTGGTGGCAGAAAGTCGAACAAACCCCTCGGGAAAGCGCGTGCTAACGACCCGGTTGCATACGGTGGCGGCGCCATTCCGTAGAGCACCTTATCATATTGTCTAAAAGCGATTTCCCCTCTTTGCTTACATGCAGAAAAGAACACCATCGCCAGGATTAACGGCTCGATTTCTTCAAGCTGTCGCGCGGTCACCGGCGCCCAACGGTAAGCATATTCGCCATATTTACCGGAGGTGTACTGCCATAAAATCGGCTTCCTGGGCAACGCATCCATTTTGCGTTTCAAAAGATATGGGGCATAATCAGCGTAAGTTGTCAGTGGCACTTCCGCGCGAAACTCTGCAACGGTTTCGGGATTAGCACCGCTCAAAATATAGCGACCCAGTTCACACTTCTTCAGCAGTGCCAGCTGTTCTTTTAATAACCGTGTTTGGATGTTCATAAACTCTTCAATGCTCAGGTCAATGAACCCACAACACCTCTGCCACAACTCCTCATGATTGCCATTGCGGAATAGCTCACCTAATGTAGTCATTTTGTTTTCCTCCTTTATGTGTAGGACTCAGACTTTCGCCTGATTCAACGGGGGCAATAATTGTTTGCATATGTAACGATTGGTAAAAAATGGCGTGTTTATACAAGCACTCTCTATTGAAATAAGAGCGGAAATGTGTAGTATGATGGCTCGGACGATGTCTATTTTTGTGTATAACATAACAATACCTTCGCAACTACTATCGCAGATTATTCTGGCTTTAGGAAGGTATTGGATACTAGAACAATGTTCTATTACGCATGCGCAGGTATAAAAAATCCCTTGCAATCGTCGTTTGTCTTTGCGAGAAGTCCTTCGACTCATTTCATTTGATTAGGACGAAGAAGCAATCTTAAACGAATATCCTGCCAAATAAAAACTGCATTTGCGTGACGGTGTGCTTCTCACGAGACTTTTGGATTGCCATTCCTTCGCATACTCAGGACAAGCTCTTCGGTTTCACGAGCCCGTCCTGAATGAAATGAAGGGATAAACTCAGAACATGTCGGGGCTCGCAAAGATAATGGAGTGGGGGTCATTTTCATAGTGAAGGGGCGTCCCTGCTTCCCATGAATTTCTTCTCGACAAGGGATAGTAAAGTTCTTACCATTCGTAAGGTATGCCGGTATGATGGATTCTGCGTGTGCAGGAACGACATTTAGGACATAAAAAACCCCTCCGTTTTAGGGGAGGGGTTCTCTCTCGATTTTTCCGTGAAAGCTATACTTAAGCGGCTACTTCCATTTAATGGTGGCTTTGCCACCCCCCTTGCCGCTATCGGCACCCAGGTCTTTCTGCAAACCCTTCAGTTTGCTCGTGAATTTCTCCAATTCTACCTGCTGTCCGTTCTCACCCAGTTCCAGCCCGTAGCTCACAAAGAAATCCAGGAAACTCTTCAGTAACTGCTTCATATCCTGTTCGAAAGAGGAAAGCTCTTCCGTGGTGGCATACTTCATTGCGTCTTCAGGTTCAGATTTTTCCTTTACGAGATTATCAATTAACGCCTCCAGGAATTCCGCCCGGCTCACATCCCCACGATTGTCGTCAATCTTTTTAACCAGGTCCGCCGGTACCACCAGTATTTTGCTATCAGTCAAAGGGGCTCTCCTTTCCGATTCTATTTACCCTGAATCTGTCTGTTAAAAGGCAAAAAAAATAATATGCTATATGTTATTCGACATCCGTCAGTTGCAATACTTCCAACACGCTTTCAATACTCTTCAGCAGAGCCAGTCCCTTCTCCGTGACGCGATAGGTTACGGACGGATTGCCCACAGTCACTTTATCGATGAGCCCCAGCTTCAGCAGGTAATTCAGGTATTTCTGCAACTGGAAGTAACTCATATTGGCGCTGTACATTATCTCCGTCTTACCTGCTTGCCCCAGCCGCAAGATATCGGCGATTACCTCAACGCTGGACCGCCGCCGTTCCATTCTCATACTTTCTCGCGGTATCATTCCTTCACCCAGCTCCCTGAAGTATAATCCCAGTGGATGCCCTTCCACGGGTCAGCGGGCAGGTGATTAATAGTATCCATGGTGGCATCCATTATTCTACCCGTACCTTTGTTAAAGGTATAATAAGCCCTAGGTTCGCCGATATAATCTTTACTGGAGAGAATATCCGAGTCTTCAGGATATACACCCTCATCATTAAAATAGTTCAGGGCGGCGGCACGCATGTTCAGAGCTTCAGTATTCGCAGCGGCAATCTTCTTATCTGTCCCCAGAAACATATTCAGGTTGGGTATTATGACAAGTGCTAGCACCACCAGAATAGCGGCAATCAGCAGGAACTCAACAACATTGACCCCTCGCTGGTCTTTTAGAAAACCAATGCGCAGGTTTTGCTTGATACCTTTAATTACAGAGGTAGTAGTCACAAGTATTTTATTCATTATATATCCACGGAATTGTCATAATACCACTTTTGAGTGTGATTGTCAATGGTATCAGCCTGTAGTATACATGAAGGATAATAGTACTAGGGATTGTGCTCAATTATGTTCAACTTTGTTCGATAATGGTCTTCCGTCATTCCCCCTACCCATCCTGTCTTTGCGAGGAATCCACGACAAAGTCGGGATGACGTGGCAATCTCCGGGTGGGGATGTGTCCTACCTACCCCCTTGTCATGCTGAGCCCCTCGCCTTATTTAATTCTTACGAGATAAAAAGCGAAGCATCTAGCAACCCACACTGTAATACATAGAGAGTCGGTGACTAGATTCTTCGTTACACTCAGAATGACAAAGGAGGTGGATTGCGACACCCTGACCCTATCCGTCCTTGCGAGGAGAGTAACGACGAAGCAATCTCTGGGTGGAGGAGTCCCCGCCACTCGGAGATTGCCACGCTTCGCTCGCAATGACAAATGAATGAGGGGTTCACCCTGAAGGGCTTAGGGTGACACTGTTGGATAATCCCTATCAATCTCCCCTTAAAAAGGGGAGAGTTATATTTTTCCCTCTTTCGCAAAGAGGGATTAAGGGAGATTTTGAACCTCTCCTTAGTACTCTGCCTAGTACCAACGTCTGAGCCTAATTAGCCCGATTGGTTGATTTACACCATTGTAAGGTTTTGTTAGATTTGATTGTGTGCCCTATATATAGATGGCGTACTAAATCTTAGTACCAGCCACAAAGAAAAAAAGGAGGAAAAACTATAGATGAAAAGGTTCATGGCAAAGGTATCCAAATCATTCAAGGGAGGCCAGAAGGGCTTCACACTCATTGAACTTTTGATTGTCATCGTCATTCTGGGCGTGCTGGCGGCGGCAATCATCCCAAACCTGTCCAAGTTTATAGGTAGAGGTAATGTCGGAGCCGCTAACGCCGAGTTAGCCAGTGTCAGAACTGCGCTCGCTGCTTATCAAGCAGATAATGACGGGGCTGTTCCCGTTACCACTACGGCAGCCGGCGAAGATGCTCTTCTTGAGTACATGGTTGGAAGCTCTGGAATAAGAGGCATGTATACTTGGACTGCTACCGGATTAATTACAGGCGCAACCAATGGAACCGGTTCGACCGGTTCTGTTGCATGGCCGGCTACCATACAGTTCAGTGGTACTGAGTGGGAAGACGTTCCGTAAAGTAAGAATCATAACAGTGATTTAGATTCGTTGCAGAAGAACCCCTCGCCTTTACCGGGAGGGGTTTTTCTTTGCCCATTTTTAGGGATTGCCCCCCTGTAGTACGCTTTTCTTTCAGGCTTTCTACCCCAAGTAGTCTTTGCCAGAAGTTTTCCATAATCTCGCACGACGAAGCAATCTAAAACGGCTGTGGGATAAAACTACGTTTTTATTAGATTAAAACCGTTCTCTTTGCCCGTAAGCCTCTAGATTGCCATCCTTCGGTTTCACTCAGAGCCTGTCCTGAATGAAGTGAAGGGATAAACTCAGAACATGTCGGGGCTCGCAAAGACAGTTAGAATGCAGAGGGAAATATGTAGCATCCTGAACAGGTAGACATTAGCAGTGTTTGGCAATGCTCGGGATAACAATGGTTATTTTTCAGTTGGGTGGCTATAATTTATCCAAATTAAAGAATGAACACATCGGTAGATTTTACCTTGATTCTCTTCAACTACACCCACCCTAAGACTGGATTCCCCGTTTTCACGGAGAATGACAGGAATGTAGAATAAGGGATAGACAGGGTTGGGGTGAGGGGGTTGGGCTTGCCCCATACCCTGTCCCGTTCACGGTGAATCCCTTCAGGCTGAACCCGTTCCTTCGATATACTCAGAGCCTGCCCTGAACTTAGTGAAGGGACAAGACTTGATACGGGATGATATGGGGGCATGAGTTAGTGCCGGAAGGAGACTCAAAAAAGTACGATAAAAAAAGACCCCCGCTCAAGAGAACGGGGGTCATGATTATTAAAAAGGATGATGGAATCTATTTCATCTGGAAACTGAACGTGTATTTAGCAACCAGCTCGCCCGCTTCCGTATACTCCGCCTCGTACTTAATAGTAGTGACGATGGTAGTGAAACCGCCGCTATCACGCAGATTCTGAGCGTAGTTCAGGACTTGACGGTAATCTGCCGAGACACCGTTCACTGTAATCGCGCCGCCGGTGTTGTATGTTACCCCGGTCACGGCTACCGCGTCCGGCTCCAAGGCCACAATCTGGTGCAGATCACTATCGGTGAGCGTCCGCCCTGCCTCGAGGGTATCCAGTTTGACATTGAATACGCCAGCATAGTCCAGTATCGGCTGAATCTGCGCCTCCAATTTACGGTTCTGTTCCGTAAGATCAGCGATATCCTTAGCATTGCCAGCAATCTGTGCCTGCGTGGTAGTCAATTGAGATTCGAGGTCTTTGTTATCGGTGATATGATCTTGCCACATCATCCATAAGAACACAAGACTGGCAATACCCGCTACGGCAACCACCGGGATTAAAACGCGGTAGGCATTGAATTGTTTTGGTAAGAGTGAAGCCGGTAAGGCATTCAAATTTACCAGTGAGTAGTTGGCGGCTTCTTTGTCCAGGTTAAGTTCCTTAGCCGCCAGCCCCAGGTTGATGGCAAACTCGTTCGCGGGGAAATTTGCGGGATACTGGATGACACTGGGTAATACAGCGACCTTAGAATCCAGTTTACCCACCAGGGCTTTCCAGCTATCCGGTGCATCTGCCAAGTCCGAAGAAACGAACACCGGTACACTTGAATCAAGGGGTTCCTGCTGGTGGCTGGAGTTATAAAAGGCAACCGTCCGGGAAAACTCTTCGATAATGGTCGGCAGATTCTCCGAGATTGTCTTTACTTCGCTTTGCAGAGCCAGACTCCGTATGACCTGTGGTACCCTGCCTGCCATAACGATTAGACTGAGATTATCCTGCCTGACATCGACAACGATCGACCTGGGTTCATTCACTGAGAGACACAGAGCTAAAGGCGCCAGGTCTGCGAAACGCGGTGTAATGCCGGCAAGGCGCAGCGTTCTGAACAGAGTATCGGCGGTGTTTTTCGGGAAAGCCGCCACAAAAATACGGCTCTCGTTGGCAAAACCGGGGATACGTTGGTAGGCAAGGTACAACTCGTCCAAAGACACCGGCAAGACTCTACCAGCTTCACGGCGCACGGATTCCGCAAGCACGTTATCCGCTACGGTGGGTAAAGCGATTACACGGTATAGCGAATCCCGCCCGCTCAAACCGATAATAAGTTTGCCTTGCCCGCCAAAGATATTCGCCAGGCGTTTGCCCAGACCCCCTCCACCTGTGGTGGCGCTTTTCACAAGCTTGATAGTTGTAAACAGCTCGTTAATTTTGCCCGCCACCGCATTTTCATTGAGGATGACACCACCACTAACCAGACCCGCCTCCAGGGGAACACTCGCCCACTTGTCTACCTGCCGGCCACTTGTAACCAGTAATTTAATACTACTATCTTCAACATACAGGGTCGTTACTTTCTTAGCCATCAGCTCATGCCCCCTTATAAGTCCAGATTTTAATGGTTATTGTCGCCGTTACTTTGTCCACACCCGCTTCTTCCATTAGCCACTGTATTTCACTTGGCGACATGGCTGCCAGTTTGCCCTGCACCAAAGCGGCTATCTGTTCCTCGGTTAATCCCTCTTTCTGTTCCTTCGTCAGCATTGATTCGACCCGTTTATTAATACTTTCAATCAGTTTACTGACATCCTCATCTGTCATCGGTTCCGGCGGCGAGATAGCGACTGACTGAATCATGGCAGTATCGAAATCAGCACTGGTGGCAACAGCGTGAACAAAATCCAGGATATTGTCCACGACATCGTCGATGTACTTTGTGGAGTCCAGACCACTGCTAAAGATGGCCGTTGGAGTTATACCTTCCACTGTGACCGTAAACGTCGTGACCTGATAAGTGACGGCGGTCTCCTTCATATCCAGAGGAGAAGTAGCATTCAGACCGGTTATCTGTAATCGGCTACTATTAGCAATCGAGAACAGAATCCGGTCATACTCGATGCTCTCGGCAGAATCGCGGAAATTGGTCTCTTCGAGAAGTTGTCTGGCTTCGGCAAGTCGTTGTTCCAGTTCAATTGCCTCGGCTTTCTTTGCCTCTTTCGCCGCGAGACCCTGGGCTAGAGTCGCCTGATTTTTGGCAATGGAATCATTCAATTCTTCCCGCTTGTTGACCTCCCTAGAGTCCGCGGCATAGATAATGCCTGCTCCAGCGAGGACGATAATAATGATGCCGGTTAAGACAAGCCATAATATTCTGTTTGATTTCATTTTACCGTTCCTTATCCAGAAAATTTGCCAGTTCCTTTACCCTGGCATTGTATTCTATTTCTATCATTCTGAGTCTGACACCAGGCAGAACAAAGAATCTAGCATCTTTAGCGATTAGACACATTCACTCCGATACAATCGGAATTTTCAGTATGACAATCCTCTCCCTAGCCACCTAGTTGTCCATAGATACCGTACATTGCAGAAACCATCGCCACTGCAATAAAACCGACTACCAACGCCATGCCAATAGTCATTATAGGCTGTAATAGTCCGGTTGCGGTCGCAGTCTTGTCATCAGCTTCTGCTTCATAACTATCGGCGACTGTCGTCAATGTATTGCCCAGGTTACCGGTTTTCTCGCCCACGGCAACCATCTGCACCATCAACGGGAGGAAAATCTCCCTTTTTTGCATTGGTTGGGCTAAACCCTCTCCCCCGAGCATTTCCTGCTTAACATCAGTAAGAGCTCGTACCACAATCTTATTGCCACTGCTCTGAATGCACATCGTCATAATATCGGGGAGCGGCAAACCGACCTTAATTAACATCGAGATGGTACGGCAACAACGGGAAAGCTCATTGAGTCGAATAATCGGTCCGATTACCGGCAAACGAAGCATCAATCTATCCCAGTTGATTCTCCCGGCGGGAGTTTTAATATAAAGAACAACTCCAATGACCGCGGCGACTAATAAGAGCAGGAAATACACTCCGTAATCAGCCGCCCCCCCAGCAACATTCAAAAGCGCCTTTGTTATCCCCGGTAGTTCAGCGCCCATAGTGCTATAGAGGCTACTGAAAGTGGGCATAACAAAGAATACCAGCACGGCAACGACAATGATAGATATCACCATGACAACGGTAGGATAAGTAAGTGCACCTTTCACTTTTTTGGCGGCTGCCGCCGTTCTCTCCATATACTCCGCCATTCGTCTCAGGACCGCATCCAGGTTGCCACTTTGTTCGCCGGCAGCAATTGTCCGGTAGTACATCGTTGAAAAGACCTTAGGAAACTTGGATAATGCCACAGAAAAGGAAGTGCCACCGCGGAGGTCGGCAATAATTTCTTCAAGAGTTTTCCGAAAAGTGGGATTAGTTGCCTGCGACTTGAATAAATCCAGGGCACTCACAATGTCTATGCCGGATTCCAGGAGTAATGCCAGCTGGCGAGAAAACATGATAACTTCTTTTGGTTTTACCTGCGGTGTAAAACCCACGTTCAGAGATTTATATAGCCGCATAATAGGACTGAGCGTTTTGATATTGAGTACCTGGTAGCCTACAGCTGTCAGTTGCCCGATGGCCCTTTCTTCACTAGACGCAGCAAGGTTGCCTTTTACCAGTTTTTTCTCAGCGGTATACGCTTCATATTGAAATTCCATTTTATTACCTCAACAACAATTAGTCCGGAGCATATGCACTACGCAGGACTTCCGCAGGGGTAGTAATGCCCGCCTGCACTTTAAGCATTCCATCCTTGAGCAAGGTGGCCATCCCTTCGGAGATAGCTTTCGAGCGAATTTCACTGCTATTGGCATTGTTGACAATCATTGTTCGGATGCCATCAGTGATCCGCAGGATTTCGAAAATACCCACTCTGCCGACGTAGCCGGTATATGAGCACGCCTCGCAACCCACGCCATAGAAGAACTCTTTCTGTTTCTCCCCGGTCGCTTTCTCATAAGCCAACTGCTCCACGAGCGGCGCTTCAATTATCCGCCCGCAATCCCGACAGACGCGACGTACCATTCTTTGAGCGCAAACTCCGAGGACTGAGGAGGCGATGAGGAATGGCTCAACCTTCAAGTCGATAAGGCGGGAGATAGTGGTCGCGGCGTCATTCGCATGTATGGAAGACAACATCAGGTGACCTGTCAAAGCTGCCTGAGTCGCGATATTAGCAGTTTCACCGTCACGGATTTCACCGACCATGATAATGTTGGGGTCGAGACGTAGTATTGACCGTAAGCCAGCCGCGAAGGTGATACCAGCCGCAGGATTGACCTGAATCTGGTTAATATTCTTGAAGCGGTATTCTGCCGGGTCCTCGATGGTAATGACATTTCTACCAATGAGGTCGAGGCTATTAAGTGCGGCATACAGAGTCGTGGTTTTACCTGAACCGGTGGGTCCGCTACTTAAAATCATGCCGTAAGGAGCGGCAAGCATTGATTCATAGATTTTCAGACTTTCGGGCAGGAAACCGACTTCAACAAGACCCCGGCTTGCCTTTGATTTATCGAGTAAGCGCAGAACCGCCATTTCGCCTGTGACACATGGCACTGTCGCAACACGCACATCGATAGAGCGTCCTTTGGCATCGAAGGAGAACTGACCGTCCTGCGGTCTGAGGTGGTCGGCGATATTCATATCACTTAAAATCTTAATACGTGAAATCAGCGCACGGTTGACACTCAAAGGCAGTGACATCATTTCGTGAAGAATGCCGTCAATGCGGTAGCGGATTCTCAATCTATTCTCTTCCGGCTCCATGTGGACGTCTGAAGCACGAGTCTTGACGGCTTCTTCGACAATCATGGTCAGCGCCTGTGCCAGCGGCGCGTCAAAAGCGGCATCCATGGCAAGGCGTTCATCGGTAACTTCATCGGAAATCGAGACGGCAGAAATCTGTTTTTCAATTTCACCGTAACTCTTATAGTTGAGGTCGATGGCTTCTCTGACTTCGTCGACTCTACCCCCCATGGGTTTGACAATCATCTTGGTTTTACCAGCAATAGCCTCCAGCGCAAAGACATCAGTGGGGTCTGCCATAACCACTGTCAAAGTATTGCCGGAGACAGATATGGGAATGATGTTGAGCCTTCTTGCCATCACTTCAGGGATTAGTTTTATTGCCTCGGCTTCAGGGACAAGCTTTGACGGTCTGCCGCCCGTCGGCACTAGGGATAGTTTGCCCTCTTCTGCCTTGGAAGGCTTCCTCGGTGGGGCACTTATCTCTTTCGAGTCTTTCTGGAGCACCGGTTGAACAGTCGGTTTTTGCTCAATTTTTTGCTCAATTTGAATAACCTGGATGGCATATTTCTGAGTAAATAATCTGGCTTCACGACTCAGCGGTACGGAAACAGCGATAGCTTTATCGCTGACACCAATATCGTAAGCTTTAACTTCGAAAAGCGAAACCCGCTCCAGACCTAGTTCTTTTTCTTCCTCAAGAAAATCTAGGACCAGCCTGTGCCCAGTAACATTGTCATCTTCGTAGGCTACGATGTCGAAACTGTACTCAGTCCCTGATTTCCCCTTAATTTTGACCGAGCGTTCGACTCGATAAGCCAAATTTTCCAGGGCTTTCATTAACTGGTTTGTGTTCTGGAACTTATCCGACCTGGCTAGTTTAATCTGCTTAGGTGGTTCTTCTTTCACAAGAAGCCGAACTTCTTCGCTGTTGATGATTTTCATACGCTGATGCTGAGCTAGCCGTGTTGCCTCCTCGCTAAGTGGAGAGGTGATAATGAGAATACTCCCCGACAGCCCGACATCGTAAGCCCGGTTGGCACAGTTATGCAGAAAGTTTATCTGTGTTTTCTCATCAGTTTCAGGAACAAGGGCGACGCCAAGAGAATGGCTAACAAAACCGGCATCGCGCCGCGCCAACATATCGAAGGTGTGCTCCGCCCCCGATTTCCCAAGGATTTTAACACCTTCGGTCGTCTTATAACCGCGCTTTTCCAGATACTGTGTAATTAAGGTTTTCAGCGCCGAACTTGAGTCCAGACTCGTGGTAACCATCTCTATTCTGTATTACCTTTACTCCTGCAGATTCTCACTGCCTCTACTATAATTTTATCATACATTTTGTATAGTATTGGTTAATTTAATTCATGTTTAGTTAATTTATGGTGACTTGCAATATAACAGGACCATGTTCTGCATTGAGTCCATCCCTAACTTTGATAGAAAATTGATAAGTCCCTGCAGCTGTTGGTGTTCCACTAATAATGCCATCGGCCAAATCAACAGGATTTGCCCAATCACTCAAAGCAGGGAAGCCTTCTGAAGTGAGTGACCATGTATAAGGTCCAATTCCTCCTTCGACATCCAGCTCATAGTAATAATCTGAACCAACCGTACCATAAGGCAATGTTTGCACGGGAATCTCTACATTTGGATGGATAGCAATTGTCAAATCCTGTGTAGCAGTACTACCGTTCGCATCAGTGACTGTAACAGTAAAAACAGGGGACGGAAATACGGTAGCTGAGGATGGTATACCACTAATGACGCCCGTGCTGGGCTCTAGGTTTAAATCTGTCGGCAAGCCAGTCACAGACCAGGTATACGGCTTAACGCCATTTTTCGCTATAAGTGTTTGAGAATAGGGTATACCCACCTCGCCGGGAGCCAGCACTCTGGAGATAACGAACAATACAGACTCGTGGTCAACCTTCCAGTTGCTTACTGACCACTCATACGTATCCGGGTCATCAGGAAAGTCAAGTCCCCCCATGGGTAAATTTGTATGTATCACCTTACAACCCGGTTGCAATTCTAACGAGACATCACCGGCACCAGCCGCGACCGAACCATAGAAGTAGCTGTTTGGTTTTAATGTAACTGAACCAGAAACCGACATTACGAAAACGAATTCATCCTCAAATCCGGCTGTACTCTTAGGGAAAAGACTTATGTCTCCTACTGCAACAATACAACCAGGACCGTTAATATATCCTTTCATTTGTATCTGTTTTATATTTCCGGTGGTAAAAATAGTATTTCCATTCAGGTTAATTGTCCACTCCTTTACTGCAAAGTCTAAATCACCATCAACGAATATATTTTCGTTTAATGTTACGGTTCCCTCACCTTTAATAGTAATGCTATTGTCGTAATAAATACCCGAATCTCCCAGATTTCCAATCGTTGGATTGCCGGTCGTGTCTATCTGCGTAGCACTACTATGAGAGAGCGGAGGATTACGGTTTCCATAAAAATCTTCTAAGTCCGCGGCTGAAGGGAAATTAGGATAGCCCGCGTCGTATTTACATGGAAATAGTATGTCTTCAAGAGGTTTATTATAAGTCTCAATCTCACCTGCTGCTGTTGCAGTGTTACTGAAAAAAACAGAAACCCCCGATAGATAGTATTCAACGGTGGTGGAAAAACCATCTTTATAGGCTTCTGAAACAATCTTGTAAATACCACTGGATACAAAGGCAGCCGTAACTTCCATCTCTTGACCGTTCACAGGAGATGGGCTATACGTCCATTGACTCAAACTAACATTTGCAGTGGTAGTATAATAATCGTGTTTAAACCTCCAGACTGAATCTTTGGCGCCCGCCTCCGCGGCGTAATATTGCTCATGTTTAGCCAAAGAATCGTGACCGACGCGAACACTTGTCGCCGCATAGGCAAGAGAACCGGCAACTATGGTACTGCCGATTACCAGCATAACTAAGACCAGGGGCAGAACCTGTCCTCCCTGTTCTTTCAGTATTCTCTTGAGTAGTTTTTTCATTGATTTCTTCATATCAAATACCCCCCACTTTATTCACCAGGGCAGATTCCTCACAGCGATAACAAATGTGCGAGTCTCAGACACAGAACCGAATGTTGAAGTTAATGTTAATGTTAATGTGTTGTTGCTAAATGTACAGGTACCTACTGTTATATTTTGAGCGATTAGAACAGTTTGCTGCCCTGCTAATACAGGGGGATTCCCGGTAAATTCCTGATAGAGTCGATACAATTTCCCGTTTGATAATGTGTAATCAACCAGATAACGGTGCGGAGGGTCGCCATTTGGTGGAGGGTAATCGCTCCATTCTACTCTTATCAATACACCGGATACATTCAGTTGTACGCTTCCCTCCACCATTTTGACATCGTCACTTATCCAATCGCCTGCAACACGTACATTATTTGTGGCGCTCATGCGGTCATTACTGGAAATAGTTCCGTTAAAAGCTTGAGCAATGCCAGTTGCCACCGCCGTCGCAATTAAACCAATAATAATTATTCCCACTACTAATTCAATAGCAGTAAAACCATGCTGTTTTTGATTCAAACTCTTTAGTATTTTCATCGTCATTCCACCAGATAGATTTCAACAGTGTATATCTCTCTGTTACCCTGTTTGATAACCAATTTAATTCTTTGTAATCCTCCATCAGCAGAAACAGGAGAACCAGCAGAACCATCGATGGCACTTGACCAGGGTACACCTACGACATTAGATACCAATTCTGTACGGTTATAGCTCCAAATAGAATAGTTATCGGGGATGTCGGTTATTTTCGTATACGTTGCCTCACCCCCGGTAGGTGCAGTGTGATAGTCTTCAAATCCAGATTGAAGGTATTCAACTTGCCGTTGGGCTATACTTATAGCGGTGGACTGACTATCGGCAAGAGCATCGGCTTTAAAGGAAGTGGACACACCCACCAGAACCGCCACCACCACCGCACTCAGTAACGCAATGCCGATGACAGCCTCCAGCAGCGTGAATCCGTTCTGGTCTCGTGCTACTCCCGGTTTCCTGTTCTTTCTTAACTTGATTTTGAACATTAGCACCTACCTATCGCCTTAAGCATCCTTAAGCATTATGTAATATGTAGTAATACATTTAACGTAAATTAAACATATAAGCGTCAAGATGAAAACACTCAATGAATCATCCTGCCCGCTCAGTTCCCTACGAGCACTCTGCCTATTTATTTCAGCTTGAGTGCTCCGCTATTAAATAACCCGGGCTACTGTACCTTTCTTAGACTCCTTATCCTTGGTAGCATTGGGATTCTTACCGAGTACTATCTGAATCTTTTCTCTTTTACCCCCGGTATGAATGTCAAATCCGGCTGTTGCAGATGAATCCGACATTTCAATAACTTTTTCTACCTGTGGGAGCGTCTGCAACAGTTCTGCCAGAGGTGCTGGCTCATTCAGGAAAACCCTGATGAAGGGATTCGGCATCTCAGGCAGAAGGTCAGTAGTTTTGACCACCGGCAAGCCCTCAAGATACGATATCAAATCCATTATTTTGCCGATATCTACCGGCGGCAGAACTTCAACTTCCAGCCAGGGGATCTGATCAAATGACATAGCTTTTTCACCCACGGTAAAAGCAGGAGCAACCTTATCTGCAATTCCTGCCGATGCGGTGCGAGATGATGCAAAGTTTAGAGACGACGCTTGCTCGAATTGCTCACCGAGTGACATTACATGCTTCCGTACATTATCTATAGTAGTAAGTATATCAGTCTGCACTTTCTGGGCAAAATCTTTGGCTTCAGTCTTAAGGACAGTTATTTGCTCTTCTCGTACCACCTCTACCTGCTTCCGAGCTTCTGCCCGGACGGCTTCCGCTTCTTTTTCTGCGGCGGCTTTTGCCTCAGCCTTTTTCTCTTTAACAAACTTTTCGATATCCTGCTCAGCCTTGACACGGATTTTGTCAGCCTCCGCCTTAGCCTGGTCTGCGGCCTTTTGCTTCATCTGTAGAGCGAGATTATTAGCCTCAATGACCGTTTTCTCGGCTAGCTCCGCCAGCGCCGAAAGGTGCTCTTGACGCTTCACGAGAGCATCACGTTCACTAATAAGCGCCTCAATGTAAGAACGTACTTCCTTCTCATCCAGCCCGAGCTTGCTTTTTCTGAAGACCCGGTCGCCAATGTGAAGAGTATCATCGGCATTCGGAGTGCCATTTACCCCGTTGCCACTATTTCCGTTACTTCCGTCATTGCTTCTTCCTTGCATAATTGCACCCCCGAGTTTTCACTGTAAAATGGTAATCCTACATAAATTTAATACTGAACATCACGCCTGTAAATAGGTAAGTTGTATCATAATTAGATAGGTAATTAGTTCTCATTTAAGTATCCGTACCTACACTTTCTTGTGCTCATGGAGCTATTTCTCGGTCATACCAAGGTAGAACTATAGTACTATGGCGGATACGTCTACATAGTACTAATGTGGAATTCACGAAACCGACTGGCTTCATTATGCTATAAAAGAAGCAACGCGCCTGCTCGCTGCCAGTCATATTGTGTGTTTCAAAACAAGGTTCACGGTAATACGGGATAATAATTGATAGCGATTCGATAGGGAGAAAAAATGGAACTGGATAAACTACTCAAGATGGTGATTGAAAAGAAGGCATCCGACCTGCATCTGGATGTCGGCAGTCCCCCGGTGCTCCGCGTTAACGGAGTACTGCTCCCCCAAGAAGAACTACCACCCTTTACACCCCACGAAATCCAAACAATATTTGAACGCGTCACGACTCTGGAACAAAGAGAAAGATTCCAGAGTGATATGGAACTAGATTTTGCTTACAGTTTTTTTGGATTAGCACGGTTTCGCGTGAACGTTCTACGTCAAAGAGGTACGACTAGTCTTGCATTCCGAGTGGTTCCCGTGAAAATAGCCTCCATTGACGAGCTGGAATTACCACAAATCTTGAAGAGGATAATCCTTAAGAAAGCTGGACTCATATTAGTAACCGGTTCTAGCGGCGCCGGTAAATCCACCACTATGGCAGCAATGGTAGACTACCTCAACCAAAACTCTAGGCGGCATATAATTACCATCGAAGACCCAATTGAATTCCTCTATGCCAATGACAAATGCCTTATCGTACAGCGGGACCTTGGAGATGATACCAAGTCCTTTGATATTGCACTGACGCACGCTCTCCGTCATGACCCCGATGTAATCGTTCTCGGAGAAATGCGTGACCTATCTACCATCTCTACAGCTTTGCGTGCCGCCGAAACAGGTCACTTGGTAATTGGCACCCTCCATACCACTGACGCTGTGCGGACAATTAACAGGGTAATTGATATATTCCCCGCCCATCAGCAGGACCAGGTCAGACAACAACTTGCCGAAACAACCGAGGCGGTGCTTTCTCAGGCTCTGATGACTCGCATTTCGGGAGGGCGGATAGCCGTTTTCGAAATCTTGTTAGCGAATAGTGCGGTGAGAAATGTCATCCGAGAAGGCAAGAGTCACGAACTGTACAGTCTGATGCAACTTGGCTCCCAGCAGGGAATGCGCACGATGGATGATTCGCTTGCCGAATTGGTGGGAAAGTATATTATCACACTTGAGGAAGCCCTGACCAGAAGTGTTCAGCCGGAAACATTGAGAAAGTTGTTCGAGACTCCGAGCGGAAAAGATAAGGTACCTGCGACGCTCAAAAAGGGTTAACCATATTACAAGCAGAACATTCAACTGTGAAACAGTGATGCACTTGTATTTATCGGCTAATACCTGAGCGCGCCCTATGGCAAAGGCAAATCAACCTGCAAACAGTACCAATCTCATCTTCCTGCATGGCGGGGGTGTATTCTGTAAGTCTACTATCGAGAATTGCTTCTGGGAATTTTTCCTTGATTTCTATAACAAGCATCTCCAGATTCTTTGAAGAAGAAGGCATAATCTTCATCCCCAGAGAGCCATAGTCAAAATTAGACTCAAAGACTTCGATTTTGGGTTCCGGTGAAAACCGGTCGTAGAGCCATACAAAATATTCGGTCTGAAAAGACGTGCCTTTAACACTTCCTTCAGATTTACGCCAGATGGGAATCCCTCCCGTTATAAGCGTTGCCGGCACACTCAGCTTCATTGTAGTCCGTGTTTCTTGTGTTGTTATAGGCACACGCATCTTCCCATAAAGAATCATAAAAATGTCCTTGGAATTGATTGTTTTTGTCGCGCCATTCCTGGCTAAGAAACTGACTTCTTTTTCTCCGACTCTTAGGCTGTGCGCTATGAATTCTCCTGTAGATGTAGCAATCTTATGAAGCTCCGAATCATCAACCGTAAACGCTACCAGTCCGAGTGATGAGAGGGTTTTCACGGCAAATTCCGCAGCTTCTTCAGCATCATAATGAGCAACAATCTTCGGGATTTTACCAGAGAGGAGAAGACGGGTTTCATAGACATCCTTATTAAGTCCCGCGGCGACCTGCTTGACGAGGTTTGTCTCAAGCAATGTCGGCGGGTCTAAAGCTACATGCACAATATTAAATCGGGTCATCAGTTTGCTTCCTCAGGAACACAAGTTTGCGATTGCCATCTTCCACCCAAATTGACGCGGTGCAGGCGATGCATGTATTTAAAATGTAACACACAATACGACATCCGACTGGGAAACTCTGTACTAACACACTTGAAACACATGTACTTCTGCATTGCCTGTCTTCTTCAAGACGCAAGCAATTTTGCCAAGCGCTTCGGGTCACTGGCTTTTCTCATAGCCGCTTCGCGGGTAACCTTATGCGTTCGTATCATAAAAGCTAAAGCATCATCCAAACTCTGTACACCTGCCTCCGGGTGAATCCTCATGTATGTTGGGATTTCGTATGTACGTCCTTCACGGATAAGCGTCCGAATCGATGGATTGGATAAAACAATTTCGAAAGCGGCTATCCTGCCTTTACCGGATGCACGCGGTAATAGCGTCTGTGATAATATCGCGAGTATTTCCTGCGAAATTTGAAGTCGAATCTGAGACTGCTGATTAGGTGGAAAAACATCAATCATCCGGTCTATGGTCTGGACGGCGTCGGTGGTATGCAATGTGCTCATCACCAGGTGTCCCGTCTCTGCTGCAGTAATTGCCGCAGAAATAGTATCCAGATTTCTCATCTCACCGACAACAATAACGTCTGGGTCGTGACGGAGCGCACGTACTAATCCGGCATGAAAAGAATTGGTATCCTCTCCGAGTTCCCGTTGAGCAATAATTGACTTGATATTTTGATGTTGATACTCAATAGGGTCTTCGATGCAAATAACATTACAGTCTCTATTTTCATTAAGATGACGAATCATCGCTGCCATTGTAGTAGATTTGCCTACGCCTGTAGGTCCGGTTACCAAAATGAGTCCTCTGGGCTGGAGAATCAAGTCCTTACAAATCTGCGGTAATTCCAATTCATCAATCGATGGGATTGCAAAAGGCAACAGGCGACAGGCAATACTGAGCATCCTTCTTTGCCACATTGCATTTATACGAAATCTGGCCGAAGAACCGAAGGCATAGGCAAAATCTAGTTCTTTTTCTGCAAACAAACGGTTCCTCTGCTCCTGAGATGCAATCTGCTCCAACATCTCCATTGCATCATCATTTGTCAGCACAGAGAAATCTTCCTGCCGCCTGAGACGCCCATCAATTCGCAAAATCGGCGGTATCCCGGCCCTCAAATGTACATCTGACGCTCCCATGTCCACTGCCCGCTTAAAAAGCACATCTATTTTCATATATTTACCTTACCAAGAAATACTAGCAGTTAGCTTGCTTCAAGAAGATCTCCTAGTACTCTTTCGACTAGTGGATTCAATAGCCTTCTGCCCCGAGCCTTTTTCTTCCTCTTGCAAAGCCAGGATATGCTCTTTGTTCACCGCGATAAAGGGAACTTTTTCCTGAGTGCCAATGGCAATAGTATAAACCTGGGCATGGGTAACAGGCAAAAATATCGACGTGTCCTCAAGCACGTTCCAGACCTTCTGGTAACTCACACGGTACATATTCCCCGTAACAATATAAGACTGAGTCTCTAGCCGTACCGGCACCGGTGACTTCTCCACAAATGGATAGAACTTGGGACCAGCTTGAGCACCAATGCCTCTCCACACATCAGCATTGTCCAGAGTACCGGACAAATGAATGGTCGCCTTGTTGATGTAAGTGGCTGGTAACTTTTCCTCTCTACCATTGTTATACTGGATAGTCACCTCGGTTAACTCAAGAAACCTCCCCCGTTTCATAGGTCCGGTATCTGATAATCCATTAAGTGCGTCGAGAAGTCGCGCTTCCGGAGTAGGTGCATAGTAAATATACCCGATAATAATCTGAGTCTGCATGTAGAGTTTTATTAGCTGTGACGCTGTCAGTTCCATTTACCCACCTCCATCCGAGAATGAACGATGGAATAACAGGACTACGTCAATTCAAATACGAAATTCTTTCCCGCTCCCGAGAAAGATAGGTAACAATAGACCACGCCAGTTATTTTATATCTCCTAGCGAGGTAATTACCTTTCTAAGCCGTTCTGCAATCTTATTACACAGCTGTCTGTAACTCTCATCGAGGTCTGCACTTCTATGCCCGACTTCATTTGATAGCCACACGATGCTATTTGCCAAACGTATGTCAATGTAAACCTGTGCTATTTCTTCCTGGTGATTTGCCAGTAACGGCTCGACCCTCAGGTGGTCGCCATCATCCCAGAAGGTGGTTTGAAAAGGCGTCAACTTGCTTGCCCACGGAGCAGTGGCTATGGCTAGATTGATTTCTAGCTCTTTTAAAATATCGGACTTCAGAGGTTGGTTCTGTGCTTTAGGAACCTCGGCTGCTACGCTAACACCTCCGACTTTCTTCCCACTCTTTATCGGAGGTTGGTTCTGTGCTTTAGGAACCTCGGCTACTACGCTAACAACCTCAACCTTCTTCCCGCTCTTTACCGGAGGTTGGTTTTGCGCTGGAGCCACCCCGACTTTAATGTTAACACTCTCGGGTTTTTTATGATTCCCTGACAATTCCCCAAGCTTATCTTTTTGTCCACTGAGTTTTGTTTTGATTGCCGTGAGTATTGTGATTAACTTTGGTAAAACCTGATTGGCGGTCATCCGGTCACGCTTTTGCGATGGAAACCTACGCCTCCTTTGAATTATCGTGATTACATTGATAACCACAAGACTCAGTATCAAACCCACTAAGACAGAACCTAAAATGATAAAAAATTGGTCCCAAAACGACACGTTACTTCACCTAAAATGTACCCTTTTCATTTAAATGCACATCAGAGACCTAGCTGTAGTATTGACCGCTTGAGTTGTTCGGCTCTATTCCAGATTTGTTCCTTTTCTTCCTTCACTATCTCCTGAATTGCCGCCCGGTACTCTTCCAATATTTGCCGCGTTGCCTTTTTATGTTCTTCAATCAATTCTTGAGCCGCCTTCTGCATTTCGAGGTCAACCGCCTTCCGTACCTCGTCGTCAATTAATTTTCTCACACCTTCTCTGTAATCACCTTTAGTACCGGCAAGAATATTTTTTCCGCTGTCCGTAGCACGACCAACTTTAGATTCCATGGGCTCCTCCTATACATTGACCTCGTCTTGACTATAAATCGAGTAATACAATGCTATGTTTGATTTTACTAGTAAAAAAGGAAAACGTCAATTATACTTTTTGACCAGTATTTCCTTTGGGCGAACTCGCCCATCTATTTATACCTGTTCAATACTAGTTCAATACTATAAGAAATGTCTCTTTGCACAACCCCCTTGCCACCAAATGAGGGAGTGCGAACGACATCCTATCTCTCCCTTAGGAGTTAAACCTTATCCCACACTTGACAGGAGAGAAGCAATCTCAGGGTGTTAGGGGTAATCTGTCGTTATTGATTATTCGTGGAGGTTTTTGTTCCCCCGGGTGACAAAAGCCTAATTTCAAATATCTTCACACCAACCTGGCACTTCTATTATGCCAATACCACCCGCTAAATCTTACCCTAGTAGACAATAAACCATATGAAGGAGAAAATCCAATATACCAAGACCACACTCCACCTCACTTTTCTTAACATGCTATTACTTCTTACCTATTACTTTTTTCTAACGGAATTAGTCCATTCGGTTGATTGCGTAATGTAGTTAGGTAAGTTAAAGTACGTTCAGATAAATTGAAGATTAGAAGTGAAAGGATATGGTAACTAAAGGCAAAACGGAACCCATGTTGACCGTCAGGGAAGTGGCTAATTTACTTCATGTCCACGTCAATACGCTACGACGCTGGAGTAACCGTGGTCTTTTAAAGGCATACCAGATTAATAATCGTGGTGATCGCCGGTTTCGCCAAGTTGATGTGGCGCTCTTCCTTACCAAAATGAATGCCAATGCAATGGCAGAAGATGGGGATGATAAATGAACAACCTATCGGTCACTAAACCGCCCCTTCATAGCGCCCTACCACTAATGAAGATGCAAGCATCAGCCTTAACGCTAAAAGTTATGGGTAACTTGGTCTGTCGAACTAACTATTATAATATAAGCTTATCAACCTGTTTTTTACAGCCTTTCGGCTCAGTTAATCTTCTTTGACAAATCAGTACCAAAGGAACATAATTATGGTAAACACAATTAGAATAGAACGCAAACCTTACGAGGGCAAAAGAATGGGTAGCACCAGAGTAATGATAATCGACAAACAACCACTGTTCAGAGCCGGTGTACGGCAGGCATTGGCTGAACAATCTGACCTCGAAATAGTAGAGGCTAATCCTGGTGAGAACTTGTTAACGGTTATCGAGGAAGCCCTACCTGATGTGATACTGCTGGATATTGAGTTCCCTTCTCTTAACGGTCTGAAAGTCGGCAAAACTCTTGTTCAACGTTACCCCAGCACCAGGTTGATAATACTTACCCCTGAAATTAACAACGAAGAACTGTTTGAGTCAATTCGGATAGGGGCCGCCGCCTACATGGATAAAAACACTACAACCCAGGAATTGGAGGGTATCATACGTCGAGTGGCTCGTAGTGAATACCCGATAAATGATAGCCTTCTCGCTACACCTAAGGTTGCAGAGCATGTATTGAAACAATTCCAAGAAATGGTAGCGATGGGCATGGCAGTGGAATCCATCACCGCCCCGCTCACCAATAGAGAAACGCAAATCTTACGTTATGTGGCTGATGGAAACTCGAACAAGAAGATTGCACAAATTCTGGACATAAGTGAACAGACCATTAAAAACCATATCAGCTCCATCCTCCGCAAGCTAAATGCGAACGATAGAGCGCACGCTGTAGTGTTAGCAATACGACGAGGCTTTATTTCTGTCCACGAAAATCCTCAATAGCAAACAGACACCATACAGACAGAAATCTTACAGAGGATGGTTCCCCTTAAATTTTCTCCCTGCGCGTGATTATCATCCAACCTGTCAGAACAACAAGCATAACACCCAGAATGATACCAATTGCAATTAGACCCCAATTCGTTGGCTTCGGCTCCGATGGTTTTAACGGTGGAGTTGTCTCTGGCGGTAGTACCTGAGCTTCCCGAACAACAAAACTGCCTGTAAGCTGATTTATAACAACATTATAATTGCCTACCACACTTTCTGATGCAGTAAACGTAATTGTTTTGCTTTCACCCGCCTTCAATGTGACATCCCGTGTGCCAGAAACAATATTATTAATAATTAGTTTCACGGTGCAGGTTCCAGTCTGTTCACCTGTGTTGGTAACCGTTACATTAATGGTCACCGTCTCTCCAGGCTTCACGATGGTTGGCGCAACCGTAAGGGCACTGGTAACAAAAGCGGCTGGTTTTGGAGTCGGCGGAGTTGGCGGGGTTGGAGGAGTTGGTGGGGTCGGAGGGGTCGGTTCGGTTCTTTTATCAGACAATACTCCGAATGGAGTGAAGTGGCCTGTCTTACCGCTAATCGAGTGCTGTTCCGTATCCACGGTAATATCATCAAGATTAGCCCACTTACCAGTTGTTGAGTCAATATAAGCCAATTTCAGGCTGGACTCATCGACGCCTTCAGGGACAGATTCCGGGTCATATTTAATCGTTATAGTTATCGACGGCACAAAACGTGCTCCGTCAGGCTCAATATTATACGCTACCATAACTATTTTGCCCGCTGGTGCCACTGGCGGTGACGCCATCAAACTACAAGATATACACCTCAGTTCCTCATCATCCTTCGTCCGTGTCAACGTCGCTTTCGGAATAAATACTATACACATTTCATCTTCAGATTTGAGTGTGATATTTACAGTAGTATATCCAGTCGGGGTCAGTGGATAACACACCTCCCCGACACCGCTAATGGGGGATGGGGCACCACCCCCACCTCCACCTCCACCCCCACCTGTACTTGCTGAAGCGTAACGCAGACCTGAATTTTCACCTTCACCCGAAATACGGTCGACGATGTTCTGCCAGGTGAGAGCTGGAATACCCTGTGAAAACCAGATTTCAATTCTGCCCGTAGTCAGTACCACACATGGAGCGCCAACACCACCAAATTGATTAACACCACTAGTCGGGGTTAGGTCTGGCGCTTGTACCGACCAAGTAGTACCATCAGGTGAAGTAGTTAGTCCAACGACACCGTAAGTGCCGGCAAGCGCTGACTGCAATCCACCAAGATCGACATTGTTTATCAGGTATGTAAAAAACGCAGGAAAATCCATGGTTTTCAGATTATTCCACAAAGATGGCATGTTCACGCCGAGGATTGCATTAAACACGGAACGCCAACGAGTAACGTCCGTCAGATTTGAAACGGTGCTTGTATACCACATACTATAGGTGCTCCCGCTCTTGACAACACACGGGTCAGCTACACTTTGCCACAAAGCATTACCCCCGCTGAACACATTGTTATTCCCGGCGGTCCAATTAATACCATCCGATGAGGTTGTATAACCAATGGCCGTACCGGTGCCGTCAATAATGCTCAGAAAATCGTTAGCGTCGAGAGTTCCGGAACTCGCCTTCGTCAGCAAAGTATCCAGAGCGGCGCTATTAAAATCTGTTTTAAGCCGCGTATACCACATCTTATAAGTCGTCCCGTCCAATATCACAGACGGTGCGCCGACACTATTAAGCATTTTATATGCACTGGTATTGCCGGTAAATACGGTTGGATTACTGGCAGTCCAACTTATACCATCACTTGATGTAGCGTAACCAATCACTGTCCCTGTGCTATTTAGAAGCGCATCAATCGCCACTCTTCTAACAGCATCTGTAAATATATTCTGGAGTTGTATCTGAGTGAGCGTTGAATCGACTCTGGTATACCACATGCGGTAGTCATTAACATTGTATATAAATACAGAAGGGGAACCTACGCTCGTCCAGATGTCAGTTCCTGAGCCAGTGAGAGCGCTGGAATCCACAACGGTCCATGCTTTGCCGTCTGTGGAAATAGCGTAACCAATTTCTGTGTATATCCCATCCAGAATCCCCATAATAGTCGGAAGGTCGACATCCAAATCCGCCAGGTTGGTCATGAAACTTTCCCAATTGTAAGTCTGTAGCGCGGTAACCAAGTCATCGAGGTGTAATGTCTTTAGCTGGGTAAACAGCTGGTCCAGAGGAAGATTCATGGTGAGATGCGTGTACCACATCTTGTAAGAGGTAGAGCTCTCTTTGATAACAAACGAATCAATGATATATTTTTCATTTCCAATAGTCACGGCAGACGGTGTCCAGTTAGGTGCGGCTTCCAAAGACTGATTCGATTGATTGATAGCAACAAAAAGCGAGCTGAATATAACGATTAATGCTATGACTGCACTGAGAATAATGTGCAAATATTTCATCTATCACCTCGAAAGACTCGATATAATATCGTGGAGATGTCAGAAAATACTATACACCTTATTGGAACCCGAATGCTCACTGGCTCCTTCTTATAGGTGATACTTTAATTTATCGAATCGGTTTGAGATGTTGCGGACAATCTCACTTTAGGCGGAGACGGTTTCGTGAGGCGTCCCGCAATAATATACTTGACAAATATCACATATACTTGAGAAGTATCATAGCCAACTTTTTCATCTATGTCAACAACCTGTAAGCGTCCGTAACATACATTGACAATGAAATAACACAAATCCTATCATGATAGCAATAGTAAATTAGTCAGAGGTGACTTAATGAATATACTCGTTACCAATGATGACGGTATAAATTCTCCGGGCATCTGGGCGCTTGCGGAGGCACTGAGCAAGGTTGGGAATGTGCTTATGGTAGCGCCTGAAAAACAGCAGAGTGGCGTCGGTACGAGCGTCTCTTTTCTAAGGGAGAACGTCACTATTACAGAAGTGCCGACGTCCATTCCAGGTGTGAAAGCTTATGCTGTCAGTGGAACACCGAGCGATTGCGTTATCATCGGTCTCAGACAACTTGCGCAAGCACATATTGACTTACTGGTTTCCGGTATCAATTATGGTCCGAATGTGGGTCATGATATTCCTTATTCAGGCACGGTCATGGCGACACTCGGCGGGTATTTCCGTAAGATTCCATCGATGGCGGTCTCACTGTCATTCAGAGACCAGAATGTAGAAATGCGTTTCGACATCGCCGCGCGTTTTGCGGCATCAATCGCCGAAAATATAAAGAACGGCACCATGCAAACGGAAGCGATTCTCAATGTGAACGTACCGAGTATTCCTCCCGAGCTTATTAAAGGAGTACGGGTGACCAGAACAGCAGACTTCGGGTATGTACGTCTGGGGGATGCCATCGGTAAGAGCGCCATTTCTCATGAGGTAAAGATTGGCAATCCTGCCGAAACCTCAACTGAAGATAATACAGATGTCTGGGCGATAAATGCCGGCTATATTTCAATCACGCCCCTCCACCTCGATGTCACCCACCATGCACTCATCCCAACCATCGCCGAGAAGATTCAGGGACTTGATTGGGGGTTACAGGGAAATAAATAGAAATTAGTCTTACATCCTTTGTCAACTCCTCGGTTCGCTTGCGCTGTGTAGTAACGAATTTTTCGAGCGAGTGCGAATGTTCTACAAGATGCCAGGTGGGAATATACAGCAGGTAGATGTGATTACGTCGGCAGGGATTGTAGCACTGCAAACGATGATTGACCACCTCGCTAATGACCAAGCTAGTGCCAAACGACTGGCACGGATTGAAACCACCTGTCGGAAACTGTAGAATCGTAGTGAAAAGTAACCTTTATGGCATTTAATCGTTATATCTATCATATGGACATAAAACCGGCGAGGAGGTCAGAACAATGAGATACAAATTACTCCAGATTATCGGACTATTAACTGCTTTAGCCACAATATTTGCTATCCTCCCATCATGCACTCCCGTTGAGGCGGCGAGCAGCTATGTTGCCATTGTTCCAGAGGTCTTACATAGCGGTCGCACGGAAGCCATTTCACTGGCGATTTTCAGCGGCGATACGATGGTGAAGGACTCGATTACAGTTACTCTACTGAAAGACGGGAAGAAGATTGCAACCACAACACAGAACATCGATAAAAAAGGCACTATCGCACTCGATATCCCGGCAGTTGAAGATGGTAAGTACGAACTACAGGTTAAAGGCGGCGCGTTTTCTGATAAAGCCACTATCCGGGTTGAAAAAAGCTTCGTGGTTTTTGTGGAAACAGACAAACCTATTTATAAACCAGGACAAACTATCCAGATGCGTGTACTCACCCTCGACCCGGAACTGAAACCAACTACCGAACCGGTCACGATTGAGGTTCTAGATGCTAAAGGCATAAAGATTTTCCGCTCCATCGTCACTACCGACGAATACGGCATGGCAAGTCTCGACCTGCCTCTTTCGGATGAGCCGAATCTCGGGGTATGGAAGATAAATGCAGTTACGGAAAAAGCAGAAAATCAACTTGATGTACGGGTTGAAGAATATGTCCTGCCAAAGTACGAGGTCAAAGTCGACCTGCCTAAAGAGTGGTTCCTTGTCAGCGAAAAAATTACTGGTAAAATTAGTGCCACCTACAGCTTCGGTAAACCGGTCAGTGGTGAGCTAGAAATCATCGCTACCAGGTATGTCGGGCAGTGGGAAGAGTACGCCACCCTGACCAAGACCATTGACGGCGAAGTCGAGTTTGAAATACCAGCTGTTGAATATGTGGCAGGTACTCCAGCCGGCGGCGGTCAGGGTAATGTTCAACTCGACATTACAGTAACGGAGAAATCAACCGGCTACGTGGAAAAGACCAGCCGACTTCTCACGGTAGCAGATTCCCCGGTGAACTTACAGATTATCCCGGAGGGCACGACCTTTAAACCAGGATTACCGTTCAACATCCTGCTCATCACCGAGACTCCAGACAACCAACCGGTAGATGCTAAAGTGTCAGTGACAATAACCTATATGGACGAGAAATTTGAGGATTTCAAGACTGACAAGAAAGAAATTAATACAGTCAAAGGCAAGGCGCTGATTGAACTGACACCACCCGCGGAAGCAATTGCGCTGATGATTGAAGCCAGTTCCGAAGACACCTATGCCAGTAAAACCATACAATCGTCTTATTCCCCGTCCGGTAATTTTATCCACCTCGAACAATTGACCGAGGGCACGCCGAAGGTCGGGCAGAAAATCACCTTCAGGGTATACTCGACTAACCGTGCTGTAAACTTCTATTACGAAGTTATCTCTAGAGGCATGGTAGTTTTCTCCAGCTATACCACCAGCCGCGATATTTCCTTCAGCACCACGCCACTAATGGCATCCACCTCAAAACTGCTGGTCTATCAGATATTGCCGAATGCAGAGGTTGCTGCCGATTATCTGCCTTTCCAGGTAGAGCCGGCTTACCCGCAATCCGTACAGGCGCAGTTCAGTAAAGAAGAAGCCAAGCCTGCTGAAGATATTCAATTGAACATAAAAACAGAAGGGCAGGCAAAAGTAGGCATTGCTATCGTAGATAAATCGGTGTTTATTCTGGCAGAAAACCGACTCAATCTCCAGCAGGTTTTCGATGAACTAGAACGACTCTATATGGAGCCCCAGGCAGAAATCCACGAGATCTCTTTCTATCCCACCTATACAATACCCGGGGCAGAAGATGTTTTCAAAGATGCCGGTGTAGTCGTAATGACCAACAAGAAGGTACCATCGAGCAAGGAATACGAGGCAGAAACGAGCGGAGGCTTCTTTAGTAAGATATTCCAGTTCTTTGGCTGGGGTGGAAGGGACGCAATGGAGGAAAAAGGTGGTATAGTATTGCAAATGCCGCCGCCTATGGCGGTACCTTCTCCTAGTCCCACAAATGCCGGTACAGGCACCGGATTAGCTGAAGTACAACGCATTCGTCAATTCTTCCCGGAGACCTGGCTGTGGGCGGATTTCACAACCGATGCCAGCGGTAAAGCAACCAAGCAAATAACTGTCCCCGATTCTATCACCACCTGGATGTTACGCGCCGTGGCTATCTCTAAGGAAAAGGGGCTCGGTGTGGCAGAAGATTCACTGGTGGTTTTCCAGCCTTTCTTCCTGACCATCGACCTGCCTTATTCGGCAATCCGCAGCGAGGAGTTCCCGGTACAGGTCGCCATCTACAACTATCTTGACACTGCTCAGAGCGTGCAGGTAGAAATTGAGGACAGCGATTGGTTTGAACTACTCGATGAGACAACCAAGACCATAGAAATTGGCGCCAATGACATCGGTAGCGCTCAGTTTAAGATAAAACCGAACAAGCTCGGTATTAAAGATGTTAAAATTACAGCACGTAGTTCAAAGGCAGCAGATGCCGTCATCAAGACCATCATTGTCGAGCCGGAGGGCGTGGCAAGAGAGCTGGTGGACAATATCACCCTCGCGGGCGGTATTACGAAAACCATAGACACCTCGATTCCAGAAGTTATCGTGGTTGATTCCGGTCGGGCATACATCACAGTGACATCCAGCTTCCTGACCCAGACCATTGACGGGTTGGATTCCCTCCTGCAAATGCCGATGGGATGCGGCGAACAAAATATGATTCTATTTGCGCCGGATGTTTATATTACCAAATATCTACAATCGAGCGGTCAACTAAAACCGGAAATTATGGCAAAGGCAGAAAAGCTGATGATTACCGGCTATCAGCGGGAGCTTACTTACCGGCGAACTGATGGCTCTTTCTCCGCCTTCGGGATGAGCGACCAATCCGGAAGCCTGTGGCTCACCGCTTTCGTGCTCAAATGCTTCGCTCAGGCAAAGGGCTTGTTGTATATCGATGATAGTGTGCTGGATACGGCTTCTGGTTGGATAACTTCCCACCAGAATTCCGACGGCAGCTTTGATGCAGTTGGATTCGTTCACCACCAGGAAATGCTCGGCGGGCTGAAGGGTAAGGAAGCCCTGACCGCCTACGCAGCGATTGCCCTGATGACTGCCGGTGAAAAAGACAGTAGTGGCAAAGCGGTCAAATACCTTGAAGGCAAACTTAGTGCAATGACCGACCCGTATACCGTTGCTATTACCACCTATGCCCTGGAATTAGCACAAAGTCCCAAGAAGGATGAGGCATACAAAAAATTAATGTCGCTGGCAAAAGAGGATGAGGATGGTCTGCACTGGGGCAATCCAATCCTCCCCGAATCAGAGTTAAAGCAGGGAGCGCCAGCATTCCGTTACATGCCGGAGCCAAACCGCAGTGCAGAGATTGAGACAACCGCATATGCGACACTGGCGCTGATAAAGCATGGCGATGCCTTCAACGCCTCCAGAGCTTCTAAATGGCTCGTCTCCAAGAGAAATGCCTATGGCGGCTATGGTTCTACACAGGACACGGTGGTAACACTCGAAGCGCTCACCGTATATGCTACCGGCGCACGTTCGGATGTCGACTTGACGGTCACCTTGAAAGGCGGCGGCATCGACAAACAGTTGAAGATAAACAAAGACAATTTCGATGTCCTTCAGATTGTCGAGGTGCCCATCAATGCTCAGATTGAGATGACTGTAACAGGTAAAGGCGATGCCATCGGACAGGTGGTACGGAGATTCAACCTGCCAGAAGTTGACACCACGCAGGAACAGATACTCGCGATTGATGTTAAATACGACACCACAGAGGTTGAGGTTAACGACCTAGTCAAGGTGTCGGTATCACTGACATTCAATCCGCCCCAGACCCTGAATATATCGGAAGCCGGTATGATTGTGCTGGATATTTCCGTGCCGACTGGTTTTGCGCCGGTCACCGATTCCATTATCGCCATCACACAGAAAATGCCAAATATCAAACGGTATGACGTGGCAGGACGGAAGGTCATCTTCTACGTGGAAAACATGAAACCCGGCCAGCAGATTACCTTCAATTTCCAGGTCAAGGCGCTCTACCCCGTCAAAGCGAAGGGTGTGACCTCGACAGCCTATTCTTACTACAAACCGGATATCAAGGGAGAAACACTGGGCGCGGCGGTAACCGTGCGATAATCAATAAGGTCTTTACCATTCTCAATCCCCTCCCCCGGGGTGGCGTTGGGGGAGGGGATTTTTGTTTGCTCTCCTCAATACCCGAGTGACCCGTATCCTCCTCAATCATAAGTTCATCATGCTCTTTTTCATCCCGCATTTTGGAAATCCCACAGCTATGATGGGCAGGTTCTGTTTGTTTTTAGTTAATGCTAATACGAGAAACCATTGCGAGGGCACATCAGTGCCCGTGGCAATCTCACACAATTCGATAGCACACCAGAGATTGCTTCGCTTCGCTCGCAATGGTAATCTATTACAACCATAAGAAAGCAATATCGATGAGCATCGCAACTTGACCAATACAAACGTGGCAAGCTAGAATTATGCTACATAGATGAAACCAAAAGGGGTTCCAGCTTAGTTCTATCCCCCGAAATAGAAAACGAGCGAATCAGCTCCAGCACATTAGCATTGCATTTTCAAACGGGAAGAATTGGAGGAACACGTGGAATTCATACCTGTCGCTAAGCCGCTCATGGGCGCAGAAGAAGAGCA
The DNA here is from genome assembly GCA_036396095.1 of Dehalococcoidales bacterium. Lineage (GTDB taxonomy): Bacteria > Chloroflexota > Dehalococcoidia > Dehalococcoidales > Fen-1064 > JAURWL01. The sequence continues at coordinate 91,640 of DASWLM010000014.1, forward strand.
AGAAATTATTGACACACTCCGCTCCGGTTTTATCGGGACCGGACCTAAAACCGCACAGTTCGAAAAGGAGTTCGCCAGTTATATCGGTAGGAAGCGTGCACTCGGTATCGATTCATGCACGAACTCAATGCACATGACCTTCGTGGCTATGGGTATCGGTCCCGGCGATGAAGTCATCACCACACCGATGACATTTGTGGCGACGGCTAATTCGATTGTCTACACAGGCGCCACCCCGGTGTTTGTGGATGTGCAACCGGATACAATGAATATAGACCCTATCCAGATAGAAAAAGCGATTACACCGCGAACAAAAGCCATACTGCCGGTTCATTTATACGGGCACCCTTGTGATATGGAGGAGATTCTGAGTATAGCCAAACGGCATGGACTGAAAGTGGTCAGCGACTGCGCCCATGCCATTGAAGCCGAATACAAAGGGAAAAAGGTCGGCAGTCTGGGGGATGCCGCTTGCTACTCCTTCTACGCGACCAAGAATCTGGCTACCGGGAACGGCGGCATGATGGTGACCGATGATGATGCTATTGCTGATACAATCGTAATCATCCGTGACCATGGAATGAGCGCCGGTGCCTGGGCAAGGTATTACACAGGAGAATTTAAACATTACGAAATGACTCACCTGGGTTACAAGTGCATCATGTGGGACTTGCAAGCTTCCTTAGGCTTACAGCAACTCCGGCGGATTGAATCGAGGCATGTAAAACGAATGGCTCTGGTGGCTATGTATGAGAAAAAACTGAAGAGCCTGGGTGACCATGTCCAGCCACTTCGTTCGAATAGACCCGTGAAGCACTCGCACCATCTTTACCCTGTCATGCTCAAGGGTGTCGACAGGGACTGGGTCGCCGGTCAGATGGAAGAAAGGGGAATAGGCGTCGGGGTACACTACCGACCTGTTCATCTGGAACCATACTATCGAAAGACTTTTAAACACAAACCCGGCGAGTTTCCGGTTGCCGAGCGCGCTGGAAAGAACCTTATGTCGCTTCCCTTCTGGCCTGAGATGACAGAGAAAGAGGTCTCAAGGGTGGTTACTACTCTCGAAACTGTGCTTAAGGAAAGCTTAAATAAGAAAAAGACAGGTAAGAAAAAATAACACTATTTAGTAATCCAGAACATAACAGTTACTAATAAACGGAAGCTTTAAATGACGGTATTAATTTGCACGACAGAGAATTCAGGCATAGATAGATATAGTCAGGAACTGGCAAAACTCCTGCCGGTTACCACAGTACGTACTGGCAGATACAAGCTTGAATTGGACGGATACTGGTTAGTTAACCATCTGAAGACACTGGATGACACGGTGCACTATACGAACCAGCACTTTGGCAGAATATCAATGTGTGCCGGGCTTCCATTTATCGTTACCGTTCACGACCTTGAAAGGATATGTTTCCCGTTTTCCAATCAGGAACCGCAGGAAGAGGCTAGCCTGAAAACAGACGCTGCAGCCATCCAGAAGGCAGAACACGTGATAGCTGTCTCAGAAAATACTAAAAAAGACCTGATGAGGTTCCTCAAAATCCCCGATGAGAAAATAACCGTGGTCTATAATGGCGTGAATCATGAAGTATTCAAACCAAATGCTCACTCTATCTCATTGTCTACTTACATCCTTTATGTAGGTTCGGAAAGACCGCGGAAGAACCTGGAGAGACTCCTCGAAGCCTTTGTATTGCTGAAAAAGTCCCCCGATTTTGCGGACCTCAAGTTGATTAAAGTGGGTAGTGCCGGTCGGTCTGATGCTTTCCGGCAGACCACGCTCCGCAAGATAAAAGAATTGGGGCTGGAGAGAGAAGTAATCTTCATCGACCAGATAACCGATGACCGACTTGTAGAATATTACTCATCAGCGAGAGCGTTGGTTTATCCTTCACTGTATGAAGGATTCGGATTGCCTGTGCTCGAAGCAATGGCTTGTGGCTGTCCGGTAATCACATCGAATGTGTCCTCGTTGCCTGAAGTGGCCGGGGACGCAGCCTTTCTGATTAATCCTTACGATGTTCGGGATATTTGCGGAGCCATTGCCCGTTTACTAACGGATGGAAGCCTCAGGAAAGAGATGGCAGTTAAGGGCAAGGAACGTTCTAAAATTTTCTCGTGGGAAAAGACGGCAGAGCAGACGATGAGCCTTTACCGTCAGGTTGAGCAATCCGTTAAGGGACGCCAGAAGGATTCGCCGAACAGTCAATCCTCAGGAGGTGAATACCAATCATGTCAGCCGTTAAAAACTCAGTGAAAGGCAAGCGTCCCGTGAAAATCGGAGTAGTCGGTTGCGGACAGATGGGACGCAAGCATGCTCACAATTGCTCTAAAATTGATGGTGTTACCGTCGTTGCCGTAGCTGATAAGGACATGGCACGTGCTCGCGCTTTAGCTAATGAGCTAGCGGCTGTTCCCTATAAAAGTGCTGAAGCTTTACTTGCGGATGTTGACCTTGACGCAATGATTATCGCCACACCGCCCGACCTACACGGAAAGGACGCACATGCCGCTATCAAGGCTGGAAAAGCAGTGCTGGTGGAAAAACCCATCGCCCTAAGTATTGCTACGGCAAAATCTTTATGCTCTGCTGCTAAGAAGGCATCCGTGGTAAATGCGGTTGGTTTTCATTTACGTTATGCCCCTCTAACCCAGAAAGTCAGGTCTCTAATTGCGGGAAAACGTGTAACCCAAGTGCGGAGTGTCACGACCACAGGCTACTACCTGAAAATGGATATGCCCGCCTGGTTTTTACAGCGTAAGCACAGCGGGGGTCCCCTACTAGAGCAATCGCTCCATATGTTCGATGAAGCACGTTACCTTGTAGGAGATATTACCCATGTCTTTGCACAGGGCGACCGTTTAATCAAGCCTGAATTGCGCGAATTTGATTCTGAAGACACGATAGTGCTGGCATACCGATTCGCCAATGGAGCCCTGGGTACACACGCAGATAGCTGTGCAACAACGGTATTCAACTGGGAGATAGAGTTGTTTGGCACCGACTGGAGACTTTTAGTAGACTACGCGCGAAAACGTCTCAGCGGATACTTCGGGGAAAAAGTAATTAATATCGATTTTCCTGATACCGATTATCATTTGTTCGAGTTGCAGGCTTTTATTAATGATGTGCGTAACCACCAGAATAATTTAGTCAAATCTGATTTCAAAGACGCAACCAGAACACTGGAAGTCATGCTGGCAGGCGACAGGTCTCTCAAGAGCGGTGCCTGGGAGCCGATAGGAAAAAAATTCGTTATCGGCAGAAATGACTAATAATAAAATGATTGCAACTAGAGATAATACTATAAACACCAGGAGGCACTTTTGCTTCACAAGCTCCTTGATATAAATAATAACAGCCGCCTCTTTTACTTGCTACTTGTGTTTCTTGTGGCTCTGGTGGTGGCTGACGGCACTATTACGAGATTTTTAATAATGAATAGGATGGGAACCGAATTCAATCCCTTTTTGCACGAATGGGTGGAAAGCGATTCCCTTCTGCTCTTAAAACTAGCAGGGTCAGCCATCGCTGCATTTATGCTCTGGCGCGTGTCTAAGAAGTATCCGAAATTAACGTTGATTGTAACCATCGGATTCATAGTCTTCTATGCCGTTATAATAATATGGAACTTGGTTATATTTTTCACAGCACCTTCAGTGCCAGCATGATTCCCTCTCTTAAATGGAGAACAATTCCCCGACAATCAGGCCAATCTTATTATCGAATAAGGTAGGTGAATTTCTATCTCCACCGAAAATAATCCTCAGCACCAAGCCGACGAGATTCCGTCCGGTCTCAGTAAAGAACAGGTCAGGAAAAGTCTAAGGAACAGTGTCCTTGATGGCACTGCCTATTCTGCAATGTCAGGACTGACACTGAACTACATCACGCCTTTTGCCCTTACTATGAAAGCCACCACCACGCAGATAGGCCTACTCTCCAGTATTCCTAATTTCACCATGTCACTGGTACAACTCGCCGCGCCAACTCTATCTGAACGTGCAGGCAGTCGCAAGGGTCTCATCCTACCAGGAGTCTTCATGAGTGCTTTGATGTGGCTGCCCATCCTGCTCATACCTTATATATTTCATAGCAATCAGGTCTGGTGGTTAATTCTTTTTCAAACTCTAGAAACGGCTTTCGACTCCATGTCAAATCCGCCATGGGGAAGTATGATGGCAGACCTGGTGCACAAAGAACTCCGTGGACGATTTTTCGGTAACCGCAACCGCATTATGGGTTTAGTATCCATGGCATTTTCTTATGCGGCTGGTGGTATCCTCCAACTCTTCACCGGCAATACCAATCTAGCTTTCTCCATTATTTTTACCGGCGCCATTGCTTCACGCCTCACTTCGCTTTACTTCCTCTCACAGATGAATGAACCACTATTCCCCACTATTGATGAGAAAAAACACGACAGTATGCTTACAATCAGCAGAGGCTTACTCTCAACAAATATCGGCCGATTCATTGTCTATTGTTCCCTGATAAACTTAACAACGCTATTAGCAGGACCTTTCTTCGCTCCCTACATGCTCCGCGAGCTTAAATTCAACTACATCACCTATACAATTATCAATTCAGCCTCAGCTCTGACAACATTCGGTTTTATGACATGGTGGGGCAGGCGCACTGATAGAGCCGGCAGCATCAAAATCCTGAAGCTCACCTCTTTCATGATTCCTTTTGTTCCAATCATGTGGTTGGTAAGCGGCAATATCTACTGGATAATTCTTGCGCAAATCTTCGCCGGTTTTGCGTGGTCCGGTTGGCAGTTATCAAGCAGTATTTTCATTTATGATGCCTCCCCTCAGGAGAACCGAACACGCTTTATTGCCCTTTATAATGCCCTTGCTTTTCTGGGCATTAGCATCGGTTCACTTGCCGGCGGTTTTATAGCACCACACCTACCGCTCATCAAGGAGAGCTACTTCCTTTCCATTTTCCTTTTGTCCGGACTGGCGCGGCTAGTTGTAGTATTCCTGTTTCTTCCCCATATTTCGGAGGTACGCGATGTACCACGTGTAACCACAAAAGAACTGCTCTCCACAGGATTTCATTTTTCTCAGGTAAAAAGCTCCTTGAGAACCATCACCAAACGCTTCCACCGATAGCGGAAAGGAAAACCTAAGTAGTTCTTTAAAATTTCTACTCCCCTGAAAAATATTTTTTAGGCTTATACGTAAGTACCTCTTGACAACCATACCATCAGATGTTATATACAAATTAATACACTATTATGTGTGCCGATAAACGTTATCGTTAATATCTCTGTTACCTGAGTACGAAACGAAAGGAGTTGAATAGAAATTGGCTAAATCGGCAACCTTGGTCACTACAACTATCGCCCATGAGGTAGACGAAGAACCTCCAAGTAACAAAAATACCAAACTTGAGGCAAAGGACGAAGAGCCGCCAGGCAAACGCTTTGCCTCACAAAGAAACAGGCTCTTCACACACGTTTCAGCTTCAGACTGGAACGATTGGAAGTGGCATTTCCGAAACAGGATTACCACGATAGAGGAGCTTGCACGTCTTATTTCCCTCACCGCTGAGGAACAAGCACAACTCAAACTGGTCACTGCTAAATATCCGCTTGCGATTACTCCTCACTATTTGTCATTGATTGACCTTGATGACTCATTTGACCCCATCCGCAGACAGTCTGTTCCCTGCATTGATGAACTAACGATGGGCAGACTTGGCAGCGAAGACCCGCTTGAGGAAAAACGCGACTCCGTTGTACCGGGACTGGTACACCGATACCCAGACCGTGTTCTATTGGTGCTTACGGATATCTGCCCCATGTTATGCCGGCACTGCACACGTAAGCGTGAATGGCACCATGGCGGCTGGGTACGCACCAATGAAGAAGTGGAGGCAATGCTGGGCTATGTCCGCAACAACAAAAACATCAGGGATGTCATCATCTCTGGTGGAGACCCGCTTACGCTCTCAACCCAGCGATTGGAAAGTATCATTGCCAGAATAAGACAAATCGAGCATGTTGAAATTATCCGCATTGGGACACGATTCCCTGTGGTCCTACCTCAGCGTGTTGATGACGAGCTCTGCAACATGCTCTCTAAATACGGTCCCATTTGGCTGAATACTCACTTTAATCATTACCATGAAATCACACAGGAAGCCGCACAGGCAATCGACCGACTTGTACGTGCTGGCGTTCCAGTAAACAACCAGTGTGTGCTGATGCGCGGTATCAACGATTCTGTAGAAACACAATTAAAGCTCTGCCAGGGTCTGCTTAAAATTAAAGTGCGTCCTTACTACCTTTTCCAGTGTGACGAGGTACAGGGCACCGAACACCTTCGTACGCCCGTAGAAACAGGCATCAAGATTATCGAAGGCTTGCGTGGGCATACTTCCGGTCTGGCAATCCCTGCCTTCGTCATTGACCTGCCGGATGGCGGCGGTAAAGTGCCTCTTCAGCCCGATTATGTCCTTGCTAAGACAGGGACTGAGATGATAATCCGAAATTATCAGGGGCATCTTTTCCGCTACCGTAATCCTGGCTCTATTCAGCTGGAAATGGGTGTCAGCGAAAAGATTGAGACCATAGTACCACCTGAGGAACAAAAACAACCGATTAAAGTAGGAGTGCAGCATGCGGGTCGGGCTAGCCTACGACCTTAAACAAGCAGTGCGGACAAACGGGGCCGCCCCTGATGACGCCTTGGAAGAATATGACTCTCCAGCGACTATCGAGTATATCCGAAAGGCGCTGGAGGGCGTTGGCCATTCTGTGATAAATCTGGGCGGAGGCACCGAATTTATCCATAACATCCTGCGGGAGAAGGTGGACATCGTTTTTAATATCGCCGAAGGGCGCGGTAATTACCGGAGCCGCGAATCCCAAGTGCCCGCCATTCTAGAGATGCTGGACATTCCATATACGGGCTCCGACCCGGAGTGCCTGGCTATCTGTCTGGACAAACCGCTGACTAAAAAAATCGTGAGAACGGCTGGTATCGCTACGCCGGACTGGCGTGTTATCAACAGCGAAAAGGAGCTTGAAAAAATATCCTGGAACGACTTCCCGTTCCCTGCCATCATTAAGCCCGCCTATGAAGGCTCAAGCAAAGGTGTCCATGGACAATCGCTGGTAGACACAGAAGAACAAACCCTCAGTGTAGTAAGTGAACTACTAAAAGTCTATAAACAACCGGTTATGGTGGAACAGTTTATTGATGGTGATGAAGTAACCGTGGGAGTTTTAGGAAACTCGCCCCACAGAGTTATATTAGGTATGATGCGTATCCTCCCTAGAAGACAGAAAAACCGATTTGTCTATTCTGTTGAAGTAAAACGGGACTGGAGAAACCTGGTTGATTATGAAGCCCCGCCAAATCTCAAAGAAGAGGTGCAAAAAGAGATTACGGCATCCTGTTTCAATGCTTATCAGATGCTGGGTTGTCGGGACTTCGCGCGGATTGACTTCAGAGTAAGCAAAGACGGCATACCATATATGCTGGAGATAAATCCCTTGCCGGGATTGGGCGATTACAGCGACTTAATCATCATGGCGCTCAAGCTTGGATGGAGCCATGAAGGTCTCATTGTTGCCGTCTTTAATGCCGCTCTGAAGAGGTATCCGCTATGGGTCCACGGGTAGCTATTGTCTACAATAACCCCGAAACCTCCCGCTTCGGTGCAATGGATGAGGCGATCGCTGTGCTTGGCGTGCTCGATGCCGTGTACGCCGTGGAAAAAGCCCTGAACGAACTTGACTATGAGGTCGTACTTCTACCTCTCTCTCCCCCGGCTGAAGAAATCAAAACGAAGATTGCTTCTCTGAATGCCAACCTCATTTTCAATCTTTTTGAGGGTTTTGATGATTGCTCAGAAACTGAAGCCTTGGTGCCTGAAGCTGCCGAGGAATTGGGGATACCTTATACCGGCTGTCCGGGTGATACATTGCGCCTAGCTCTAGACAAAGCGAAAGCTAAAACTATATTGAAGGCTGCTAGCATCAGAACCCCTGATTTTCAGGTACTCACTCCTGCTACTGTCTCCGAATTCAAATTGAACTTCCCCTGCATCGTGAAACCACGGAGCGAGGATGCCAGTCACGGGCTCTCCGAGGCAAGTGTCGTCACAGATGAAGCCGCTCTGAGGAGGCAGGTAGAGCTTGTCAGTCGTGCTTTTGGCGGTGATGCTCTGGTGGAGGAATTTATCGACGGTCGGGAATTCAACTCCACAGGTATGGGAAATTCCAACCCCACTGTGCTCCCCATCTCCGAAATTGAATATTATCTGCCTGAGAATATGCCCCGAATTCTCACTTTTGCTGCTAAATGGGAAGAGAACACTGAATATTTTAAGGGTACCAAACCTGTCTGCCCTGGACATATTACAGCTGCCCAGAAACGCGCCATCAGGCAGACGGTGATGAAGACCTTTGTTCTGTTTGGATGCCGTGGTTATGCCCGCATAGACCTGCGGATGGATAGCAAGGGTAATTTCCATGTAATCGAAATTAATCCCAACCCTGATATCACCCCGGGCAATGGGACTGCTCGCCATGCAGAAGCTACCGGGATGAAGTATACTGAGTTCATCGACAAAATCATTCAACTTGCTTTAGAACGTGCCAATGAATACAATCAAAATTCGTCCTATACGCCCAGCCGACAAACCAGCGGTGATGACGATCTTGCGCTCTACGCCAGAATTCCTTCCCCGTGAAGTAGTTGTAGCGGAAGAACTCATTGATGCTTTTCTGAGCAGTCCCCAAGAATCCGGTTACTATATTCTGGTGGCGGAGACAGATGGAAAAGTAGCTGGCTACATCTGCTACGGGGAAACACCACTCACTGAAGGCACCTGGGATATCTACTGGATTGCCGTTGACCGTACCCGACGAGGAATGGGCATTGGTGGGGCATTAATGAAAAAAGCTGAAAGCAAAATCAGAGAATCAAAGGGTAGACTGGCAGTAATTGAGACATCCTCCAAACCCGACTATAATGAAACCAGGCAATTCCACACTTCGCAAGGCTATACTGAAATCGCTCTGATTCCTGACTTCTATGCAGTTGGCGATAGTAAAGTTATCATGGTAAAACGACTGGGCTAGTAGTTTTCCGGGGACACTATGAGCTTCTGGCAAAGTTTTGTATTTACTTTCGTGCCCCTGTTTATCGTCATCGATACGCTGGGAAACCTGCCAATTGTGCTGACACTCAGCGAGGGCATGACTACACAGGCACGCAACCGTATGATTCACGTTGCGATGCTAACTGCTACGGTCGTCGGTCTGATATTTCTTTTCTTCGGAAAATTCATCCTTAATGTTATGAATATCTCTGTAGGTTCGTTGACCATCGCCGGTGGCATTATTCTCCTCATCTTGTCTATCAGATACCTTCTTTCAGGTAGGGTCATCGAGGCACAGCGGGAGGAAATGGTCGCTATCGTACCTATCGGGACGCCTCTTGTCGTTGGTCCAGCAACCATTACCACTCTTCTATTACTTAGCGCTGACGTTAATTACTCGCTGGGAGTCATTCTACTATCTCTGGCAACCAACCTCTTAATTTCCTGGGTAGCATTTCTTATGGGTAACCGGATTGCAAGTTTTTTGGGAAAGGGCGGATTAAAAGCCATTTCTCAGGTATTCAACCTTTTACTGGCAGCTATTGCCGTTAGCATGGTTATCCACGGACTGGAACTGGTGGGCATTGTTAAACTCGCTCAATAGCGGCACAGCCCTATTCTGACAGCGCCTAGTTTCTGTAAACTTACTATACGTCCGGGGGCGGCTCTATTTTGGTAGCTTCAAAGTAATCATCGTCCAATTTACGTTGAGCTACTCCTGATTCAATTGCAGCGCGGGCAACGTTATGCGCTACCATTAAATGCACCTTCGGCTCCAGTGAATTCGGTACAAGTTCCCCCTCAGCAGTGGCGCCAGCAATCGCATGGATTGCCGCCCGATACATCTCAAAAGTGATTCTCTTCGCTTTGGCATCCAGTGTCCCTCGCCAGATGCCGGGATAGCCAAGTAGATTATTGATAGTCCTGCCATCGGCGGCAATTGCGGCGCCTGCCGCTACCGCTTGTTCGGGGAAAATCTCCGGGAAGGGATTGGAGAGAGCAAAAATAATCTGCCCTTTTCTGACAGCGCTAACTGGAATGAGACCACTGACACCAGTGGTACCAACAACAATATCTGCCTTCTGCATGATTTCATCAAAATTGGAGGGGATGCCACCAGCTTCAGAATAGCGTTTAATACTCGCTTCCGTCCGTGCCGTGCCCAGCGCCGGATTGCCGGTATATTTCAGGATGAACTTACCGATGGTTAGTCCCGCCGCACCCAACCCGATAAGCCCGATTTTCGCATCTTCCAGCTTTCTACCAGCGCGTTTGCAGGCATTGAGCAAAGCGGCAAGGGCTACCACTGCCGTCCCTTGCTGGTCGTCCTGCATTACCGGTATGTCCAGTTCCTTCTCCAACCGATTGAGGACAGTAAAACAGTGCGGTGAAGCAAAGTCCTCAAGATGAATTGCGCCGAAGGTAAGCGCAATGTGTTTGATGGTGGCTACGATTTCATCAACATCAGTCGTATCCAAGAGAATAGGAACACCACTGATGCCGACCAGTTGCTGAAGGAGAGCGGCTTTACCCTCCATCACCGGCATACCCGCCACGGGACCGATGTTTCCTAATCCCAATATCGCCGTGCCATTAGTAACAATTGCCACCGTGTAAGGGATGCTTGTATAGTGGTCTTTCTGTTCGGGGTGCTCAACGATGCGCCGACAGACCTCGGCGACGCCGGGGGTGTAAACTTTTCGCAGTTTATCAAGGGAATTGATGGGCGTAGTACTCACCATCTTAATTTTGCCGCCCTTATGCAGTTCCAGAACTTCATCCCTGACTTCGAGAACGGTTACTTCCTGTAATTTTGAGACACTTTCAATCAGTTTCTGCAGGGTTTCTTCGTTAGCGGTTAACACATCGATATCTCTGACATTGTAATGATGCCCCATATGCACTGTGTTAATCGCGCCGATTTCCGCACCTGCCTGCCCGATAGCTGTGGTTAGTTTTCCGAGCGTACCGGGAACATTCAAATTTTTACACCGCAGTGTCCTGACAATACGATAACGCACATCATTCATAGATAACCTCCTTAACTTTTTCTGCTATCCTAAATTCCATGCAATCTCTGTGTTGAACCAATCGCATTATATCTGGAGCTTCTCTACCCGTCAATGCGTGAGTGCTTAATAATAAATCGTGATAGAATAGTTCTGTCACTATAGTGAGGAGTCTTTCTTTGGACGAAAAAAGTCTGGAGATGCTGGAGTTCCCCAAGGTGAGGGAAATCATTACCGGTTACACGTCTTTTCCAGCGAGCCGCGAACTGGCACTGTCGCTGAAGCCGACATCCGACCCTGCGAAAGTCACACTATGGTTGAAACAGTGCGCAGAGGCACGCCAACTTCAGGCAGTTGAACCGGATTTGCAGGTCGGTGTGATAGATGATGTGCGCGAGCCGGTGGGAATGGCAGCCCGAGGTAAGGTACTAGAATCACAGACGCTGGCAATCATTGTACACACCTTAACCGATACCCGTCTTTTAAAGAATAAGCTGTCTGCTCTGGCAAATGAGTATCCCCTACTCTGGGATATTGCTCAAAACATTGCCGACCTGCGAACCCTGGAAAAGGACATCAGTGCCTGTATCGCACCTACCGGCGAACTGCTGGATTCGGCGTCATCGGAACTGCAAGCATTACGCCACCAGATACAATCACATCGTCAACAGCTCCTTACAAACCTGGAGGACATCATCCGGTCGCCGCAGGGTCAAAAAATTATTCAGGAACCGATTGTCACCCAGCGGGAAGGCAGATACGTCATTCCTGTGAAAATTGAGTCCAAGAAGGAAATCCAGGGCATTATCCACGATGTTTCCAATACCGGCGCCACTGTCTTTATCGAACCTTGGGAAGCCATTGAGCAGGGTAATGAACTGCGCGAACTCATCAATGAAGAGAAGCGTGAAATCGAGCGCATCATGAGACGGCTCAGCGCCGATGTAGGCGTACACGAAGTGGAAATCGCGGGTAATATCGCCCTCGCTTCTGAAATCGACTTAATTTTCGCCAAGGCAAAGTATGCCCGTCGCGCCCGCGCTAACGAAGCCAAAATTGCCGGTTTTGAGGATGGTGTTATACCACCAACTCTCCGCCTGAGAGACGCGCGCCATCCACTCCTCGGCGACCGCGCGGTGCCCTTCTCCGTAGAAATCGGGAAGGACTTCACAGTTCTGGTTATTACAGGACCGAACACCGGCGGTAAAACTGTATCGCTGAAAACCATCGGCCTGCTCAGCCTCATGACACTTGCGGGTTTACCTATTCCCGCCAATGAAGAAAGTCGCATTCCCGTCTTCGATGGTATCTTTGTTGATATCGGCGATGAGCAAAGCATCGAGCAGACGCTCTCCACTTTCAGCTGGCACATCACCAATATTTCCCGCATTATCCAGAGTAGTACCCGCCGGAGCATGGTGCTCCTTGATGAACTGGGCACGAGCACCGACCCCGCCGAAGGTTCGGCACTGGCGCGCGCTATTCTTCTTCACTTTCTTTCAAAAGCAACCATGACCATCGCAACTACCCACCTCGGCGACCTGAAAGCCTTTGCATATATGACGGATGGTTTACAAAATGCCTCGCTGGATTTCGACCCGGTCACTTTTGCGCCTACCTACCGTCTCACCATCGGTCTTCCCGGAGGCAGTAACGCTCTGGAAACGGCGGCGCGCCTCGGGCTTGACCCGGTAATTATCACGGACGCACGCGAGATGCTTTCCGCAGGCACACTTGAAGTAGAAGCGCTCATTGCCAACCTGAATGGAGAACGGGACAAAGCACAATCGCTCCGTCAGGAACTGGAGATAGCTCGAACCGACGCGGAGCAATTGAGAAAAGACCTGGAAAAAGAAATCCGCGAACTCAAGGTCAGAGAGAAAACGGTTATTCAAGAAGCCAGGGATAGAGTGGTTAGCGAAGCGGCAGAACTGCAGAGAGAAATCAAACAGGCAAGCTCCGAACTTCGCAAGCAGAGATCGCGGGATACCATTGAACGCACGCGGAAAACACTTGCCACCGTCCAGGAACGATTGAAAGGTGAAATCTGGCAGACACAAACTGCGCCGGAAGAGAAGGCGACATCGGAAGATACTGTTTCTCCGGGCGACACGGTCTGGTTGAAGGATGCCAACCTTGAGGCAAGGGTTGTTCAGATTAATGAAGCGAGCAATGAGATTGAGGTACAGGCAGGGCAAACCCGCATCAAGCTAGGACTAGAGGGCATTGAGAAAATTGTTCCCACTAGAGCTGGCGAAGAGCGCAAGTTCGTGCCCGTGATAAAACCACAACCAAAACAGGTGGCTATGGAATTGCTCCTGCTCGGCAGGCGGGCGGAAGAAGTGGAGTATTTGCTTAATAGATACCTTGATGATGCAGTGCTGGCAAATCTCAGACAGGTGCGCATCGTTCACGGGAGTGGCACCGGTGTTCTACGTCAGATTGTGCGTGAATTGCTCTCCACACACCCGCTGGTCAAGTCCTTCCGTCCGGGTGAGCGCGGTGAGGGAGACAACGGTGTGACGGTGGTGAGATTATAGAACAGCTTTCAGCCATTAACAGTCAGCTATCAGCTTTGAGGTAAAAGAATAACATGCTCTCAGCAAAGCAATTCAAGCTCACCAAAACTAAAATGCTTGCCTACCTCGATGAACTTGAAAGGGCTGGCGAAATCGCCACTACCCTCTATTTGCCACCGGGCATTTCGCAAACCGAAGTTGATTCTTACCTGAGACAGATACCAGCTATTGCACCGGTTAGCGCTGAGGTGAGCAAGAACATCGTTACATCGCAGACCGGGGCTGTCATTTTCTGGGGACAGACAAACAGGCGACTTATCGTGCCACCCTTCCCTATCAAAGATAAATATGTTACCACAGGTTATGATATTGCCCCACTGCGGACACTGCTCATGCACGATTATAGAATCGGCATCGTGCTTGTCCGGCTGGGCAGTTATGCCATTGGTATCTGTGAAGGTGAGACGCTCATCCTCCACAAGGCAGGAACAGGACTGATTCATAGCCGGCACCGCCAAGGCGGCTCATCAGCCGCGCGATTTCAACGGCGGCGTGAAGACCAGACCCACCACTTTCTGGAACGGGTTGGAGGGCATATCAGGGAAATATTCGAGCCTTATACCAAAAAGCTTGACTATTTTGTTTACGGTGGTGCATGGACAACCATTCAGCAACTGCAAAAGCAGTGTGATTTCCTCCGGCAGTTCGACGACCGTCTCCTACCGCCTTTACTGGAAATTCCCGACCCGCGCTTCACAGTCCTGGAAAAGGCAGTCCCTCAAATCTGGCCAAGCCGGGTGTTAGAGTGGCGGGATAATTGAGTGGCGAGAAAATGGAAAACCTTAGCGACAGATTGCACAAATTGACGAATTGTTGAACTTCAAATAATAAGAGGACCAACTAATGTCCTATCGGGGCTTTAAGTTGACAAATCAGGCAATAAAGTTTCAGTGTCCCGACGGATATTCGGCAAATCGATTTAGATTAGCGTTTACATACTGCCTAAAACCATTTTTAAATAAAATGTCAGGAGGTGTTTCCCGCGGTCCATGGAATGCTGTAACCCCTTTTTCAAACCTTGCGAGAGCCTTTTCCCCATCTTCGTGCCCTACTAAATGAATTGTGGGATTCGCCTCACTTGGAATAGCTTCGTCGAGAAGTGCCAACAAATCATTGTCTAAACCACTACAACCAATTATCAGGAACTTTTCACAACCCTTGAGAAATTCCTTAGCAAACTGAATATGTGTTTCAGGACACACCATATCAGCCACTCCTTTGCCCGCTAAAGGCGCAGTTAGTATCGGGTATGGACGATTCCCTGAGATTAGAATGCTCATAAGAGGACCGCCGCTATTATAGAGATATATTTTATCCTCTTTGACTTTCTGGAAAACATCTTGAGAATCCACCAATGTCTCCCACGGTTGACTGCTGGTTCCTATAAGCTTGAACCAGTTTATAGAGCCATGTAGCTTAACAACCTTAGCCTGTCGTTCTTTTCCTATGTAGGAATGGATTTCATTAAAGTCTATTGTGGGATCAAATAGAGCAAGGGCTTGTTCCAGTAACGTGTCATAATTGAGGACTAAGAATAATACATGATGAGGCTTATCAGCTAGGAGAGCGTGGATTAATTGGATATAAGTTCCTGGAGTATGAGTATACTGGTAGCTCGCATGCCATAGTAGGTCTCGGAGATAGGGAGGAATATACTTGAATTGTTGGTGGATGCGTTTGTCTTTATGTTCGGCTAGCTTTCGAAGTTGATCCTCCAGGTTAAATTCTCTAGTTTCACTCTTCGGACTCAGAACCGCGGCAAGGGATTTGGCTCCAAGGTATAAGTTAAGGATGTTGAAATAACTAGGGTGTTTTTCTATAGCAAACAAATCTCTTGCTAAGGGTGGCTTGTAGTTTCCTCGGGATAGGATTGGCGCACTACCATTCCAGACATCTGCGGAAGCCCCAGCGCCTAATACTACACATGCTTTAGGCAGACGATCTATTTGACTCATAGTAGACATTATATCAGAAGTCTAGTAAAACCGGGCACGGAGTCATAAACTGATTTTTGTGCAATCTCGCTACTATCCAATAAAAACTCATCTTGTTACTTCAGTGCACACCAAGGTTTATGATTGTTACTCTTTTTTCCTTGGGGTGGAAGAGTTAAAGCTTGCCCTATACTCTTGTCCCTACCCTGATACGGGATGATATAGGGATAAGGGCGAAATAGATTGTTGACTTTACTTAATTTTTCAATAAATTAAATACAAGCGTAGTCTTCTCCCACGAAGGTACGAGGAGATTATTGAGACGTATTTTGAACGCCTAGTAAATGAGATTCCTGGGTTCTAGCTCTTGCCGGAATGGGAGTGTGGGAAGGGGCATTTCGGTTAATCGGCTAATTAACCCCCTTCTTCCCTTAACCTTCTTTCCTCAACACACTCCAGCGGCTTGCCTCTCCCCACCAAGCGGGAGCACTTACCACAGGAGATGCAGGTTGCTGGTCGTATGTCACCTTTCTGCCAGCGCCGAATTAGATGCGGTTCGCGGATAAATGGGCGGCACATGGAGACCATGTCGACATCACCGCTGTCAATAATTTCTTCCGCTATCTCGAGGCTGCGGATGCCGTGGACAACCGCTACCGGGACAGTGACCGCTTTCTTTACCGCCGCTGCTCGCTCCCGAAATGCTGGCTTATCGCTCTCTCCCTCTTTGATTGTAAGAGGAGGATTACCCACACCGGCACTTACCTCGATACAATCAATTCCCGCGTCAACTATCCGGCGACAGGTCTCCAGTCCCTCGGCAAGCGTCATTCCACCTTCCTCATCGTCCTGAACACCGAATTTAATGAAAACAGGATAATCTTTACCTGCGACTCTCTTGATTTCACAAATAACTTCAATAAGAAATCTCCGTCGGTTTTCAGGATTGCCGCCCCATCGGTCGGTACGGTGGTTAAAAAGCGGCGAAGCAAACTGGCTAAAAATGTAACCGTGTGCGCCGTGCAACTGGACTGCGTCAAAACCCGCCTCTCTGGCTCTCTTAGCCGCTTTCCCAAAGTCACTAATTATTCTCTCAATATCACCATCCGTCATTTCACGATGCGCCCGTTTAGCTTCTGTAAGTTTTGATACTGCCAGAACACTCTTACCCTGCCGGACAAGATATCCCGAATTAAATCCGGCGTGCACAATCTGCATTGCTATCTTGCTATCACCCGAATCATGAACGATTTTTACAATTCGTTTCCAGCCGGAAATCAGCCTATTATTATAGATACCGTATTGGCCAGCAGCCGCCTGACCGAGTGGGCGAGAAACATAGGCATAACCGGTCACGATAAGACCAATACCACCGCTAGCAAGCTCTCGATATCGTGCCATCGAGCGTTCGGTTACAGCGCCGGTTTCATCCGCTGTGGCGTCCCAAGTCGCCGAGCGCATTATGCGGTTTTGTAGTTTCAGATTCTTGATTTTAAACGGTTTCAGAAGCTTGGATGTCACTTATTTCCCTTCGAAGAAATTCCTGGGTCCCGTAACGCACAACCGGTTTATTTTCGCCGGAGGTACACCCATTTCCTTGAGCTCTTTAAGAACCACTCGCTTTATGTAAAGATAGCGGTGAGGGTTACCAACTTCGTACTCATCAGTCGTCTTCCCCAACGGTAAAATATAACCCATTGAGCAATCATGTGAAGGACAGAGTTTATCGATATAACCGGCCTCAATCAGTGCTTTCATCGTTTTGGTGCGCGCCATCGAACTCGTCATACGACCGGGATAGCGGTCCAATCCAAGGTAACAACCCTGTTCCAGAATCCACGTGAGATATTCGACGTCCGTCGTATCATTGGCATGGTCTATTTTTACGTGCTTGAGATTGACGCCCTCATCTTTGAGAATATCGATTTGCTGTCTGGCAACCTGTCCCGGATGATAGGAATGAATGGCAATGGGTACACCTGTCTTAAGATGCGCCTTTGCTACTGCCCGCAACATCATCTCCAGTGGTGGTGTGACGCCATCGACATCACTTGCCGCCTTCAACACGCCCGCCTTGATGCCCGTATCACCAATACCTTTATCCACCTCCCGCGCGAAAGAATCAGCCAACCGGGCGGCGGTTACACTCCCGGATGTTCCATTTATAAAACGCGGCACCTCCAGCCACCAACCTGCACAGGCAATAATATTGACACCGCTCCGCTTCGATGCTTCTTTAATGAAATTAATATCCCTGCCCAGGTCGGGCGTGGTCATATCCACGACGGTATCCACACCACCCGCCTTCGTCCTCTTTAGTCCGGCAACAACGTACTCCAGTACATTGGGGACGAACAACTCAGGGAACTCCCTGATGGCACCGGAAAAACCAACAATCAGGTGTTCATGCATCAGTGTGAATCCCAGGTTTTTAGTGGATATTGGACCGAGAACAGTGTTTACTTTCGTCATTGATTTAGATTCCTTCCTCGTTCGTCCTTCATATAAATATATTACCTTCCCGCTGTCATTCCCTGCATTCCCTTGATGTAGCGAATTTCGCCGAGGTGCCACCAGCCATGCCCGATGATATAATTGCCCAGCATCAGCCCGATGGTTATATTGGGGCGTTCCGGATTGGGAGCAAAATCGAGCTTATCCTCGTCCAGCGATTGAATGTAAATGCCGGTATTTCGGAAAACTTTTTCGACATAAGCCGTGACGATATCAAGGGGAAGTCTGGCAACCTTATCGACATCCGGCTCCTGAAAACCACCGCCGTACACCTTGGCATCCAAGCCAAGCTTCTCATACCATTTGTCTTCTTCCCAGATTGGCGTCTTTTTCTGCCAGCCGCTGACTGCCATATCTTCGACACGCGCCGTATGCCAGAAGAGAAAACCAACTGGATTTGCATTGGACGCTGGTTTCCAAGCAAGCTGTTCCGGTGTGAGCACCTTTACGTCATTAACCATTGCCTGGTGCATACCGTTTACAGTCAACTGGATAAACTGGATTGCCTTCATATTAATCTCCCCTCCGTCCGTTTACTTCCGTGCTACTATGTTAACAACATAATTCTACAATCGTCAAGGTAAAAGAAAAATGCGGCTGAGGAATCATTTTAGGGCTAATTGATAACTGAGCCTTTAACAGGAAACGGTTAATCGTGATGCTATGAGGTAAGCAGATTATCTCTCCATGTCTCTTGCCCTGATAACCAGCACCGGTACAGAGCCGCCTCTGATAAGAGCATCGGTGACACTGCCGAGAATTGCCCCCTTGAACCTGCCTCTGCCATGACTCATCATCACAATGAGCGAGGCGTCTTGTTCTATTGAGAACTCTATAATCAAGGGGACGGGTGCGCCTTCCATCACATGATAAGAAACGTTTATATTTTGGTCGCGCAATTCCTTTGCCCGGTTCATCAGGTACCGCTTCGCGTTGGCAGCATTTTCAACATCCTTGATATGCACCTGTTCACTGATAATATCCACCGCCAGCGCACTGCCGACACTACGTGGTTGAGGGAGATAGGCAACCGTAGTCTCGGGGATCACACGCACCAGCATTATTTTTGAGTTAAACCGATGGGCGAGTTCCGTGGCACAGGGAAGTGCCTGAGCGCTCAAGCGGGAACCATCGAGCGGAACAACGATACGTTCAAACACTGAATAACTCCTGGAAGAAGTAGCTATTGAAGACTAACGGGCATATTATGCGCCAAGCAAAGTTAAGTGTCAAGATGTGAGAAAATACCAACCTCATCCATTCATACTCCGATATGGTATAGTAATTTTATGCCCGAAAAGCCATTGACACCAACCCTGATTAAGCGAGGACTGAAAACTCGCTATATCGGCCAGAGGATACTGGTTTTCCCCACCGTATCTTCAACCATGGATATCGCACGGAAAGAAGCCATTGGTAAAGCACCGGAAGGCACAGCAATCATCGCAGAGAGACAGACGGCGGGGCGGGGCAGACTGAAGCGCACTTGGCACACACCAGAAGGCAATATCGCTGTATCCGTCATCCTATATCCGCCGAGAGAGTATTATCAGTCACTCATCATGCTCGCTTCGCTGGCTGTACTAAATAGCATCCGCGACACGACGGGACTTGCCTGTCAACTTAAATGGCCTAATGATGTATTAATCCGCAATAAGAAAGTCTGTGGTATTCTTACCGAAACGAAGACGCAAGTTGGCCGGCTCGACTACGCTATACTTGGTATCGGTATAAACGTCAACATGAGAATGATAGAGTACCCCGAATTGCAATCCACCGCTACCAGTCTGGTTGAAGAACTCGGTAAACCGGTTTCCAGAGCGCGACTCCTGCGTCAACTTTTTACAGAACTGGAGAGATTATACCTTGGTATGCGCTCCGGCAAACCGCTCTTCCCCGAATGGCGCCGAAATCTTACAACCATCGGCAAACTGGTGCGCGTGCAATCCGATGACACTATATATGAAGGTACTGCTGATTCTGTCGGTGAAGACGGATGTCTTATATTACGTCGTGATGATGGCTCGCTGATGAAAATTACTATCGGAGATGTCAGTTTACGGGAGCAATAACTGGGAAACCTTTGAACAAGTAGGTTAACTCCCCCTTTGTAAAGGCAACAATATAGTTGATTCAGTAGAAAAGGGGGAGTAGTATGAGTAGCAATAAAAGTCTATTTCAGGAGGATGCCGTGAATAGCTGCTATTGCGATGAAAGTGGCATCGGTCAAGAACCAATTGCAACAATGGTTGGTGTAATTGTAGATGCTAGCCGTATGCGCAAAACTAAAGAAGATTGGCAATTTTTATTAGGCATCCTATCTAATTTGGCAGGTAAAAAAGTCGCCGAATTGCATACTGCTGATTTCTATGCTGGCAATGGAATATGGAGAATCATGGAAGGCCCCGATAGGGCAAGCTTTATAGATGCTATATTTGATTGGTTAACTGAACGTAAGCATTCAATAGTGTACTCATCTGTGAATAAAAATATATTCCACGCCAATTCAAATATAGAGATACCCGCTGAAATAAACAATGTTTGGCAGTTCATGGGATTCCATTTGATTTTATCAATCCAAAAATATCAACAAACGAAAGCAAAGAATAAGGGTAATACCTATCTATTCTTTGACAATGAAGAACGTGAAGAAAGACGGTTTATTGATTTAGTCAAGAATCCTCCAAACTGGAGCGATGAATACTACGCTAGAGCGAAAAAGCAATCCAGTCTTGACCAGATAATAGATTCCTGTCCGCATTTTTCTGATTCTAAAGACGTAGGTCTTTTGCAGGTTGCTGATTTTCTAGCATTTTTCTTGAGACGTTATGCCGAAATCTCGGAAAATTTAAGTGCTCCTGATTATGCTGACGAAAAGGTAAAACTCAATGAATGGATAGGAAAATTTCAACAAAGGATGATTCCACAAGCCCATATCTACCCCAAAACCGCACGCAAGTTAGCACATGAATATTTCTGCAAATATGGGTCAAAGTCACTAATGTCACTTAGGAATTTGTAACGGAGTTTTGATTTGAACCCTTTTTCTTCGATGCCGACACAACTTTTTTTACCAGACGTTCAAAGCGTTGGAATGGCGTTTCACTCCCTTGGGTGGGGAGTGAAGCCCTACTGGACAGCAAAAACAAACATGGTAATTTGTCCCGTTTATGACTGTTGCATCAATAATAAACGAATTGAGCATTGCGGCTTGTGCGAAGAACTACCTCGCCAGCTATCTCAGGGCTATGACCCGGCGCTAAGCCCGGAAGAAGGAGAAAAAGAAGTTATTAGCCGCCGTAATGCCCTGCTTCGTAGAAAGGAAATAGGTACAATCAAATGGCTCTCGGAAAAGAAAAACAACAATAAAAAGTAATGGCCGAACCCAAAAGTATCAGGCTCGCCATCACTCTATGACATCGCTTTACTGGCTAATTGGCTATATTCTTATTTCTTTTCAGAAAAACCCGCTAACCCTCGCAACATCTCTATCGGGATGGGGAAAAGAATCGTGCTGTTCTTATCTGCCGCAATCTCAGTCAGGGTCTGCAAATAACGAAGCTGAATAGCCGCTGGTTGCTTGGCAATAACCTCTGCCGCATCTGCCAACTTCTGTGAAGCCTGGAATTCACCATCCGCATGGATAACCTTGGCACGGCGTTCCCGCTCAGCTTCAGCCTGAGCCGCCATACTGCGTCGCATACTTTCCGGTAACTCCACATCCTTGATTTCCACCGTGCTCACCTTGATGCCCCAGGGGTCAGTATGTTCATCAATGATTTTCTGTAATGCCTGGTTAAGTCTCTCACGCTGTGCAAGCAATTCATCCAGTTCAGACTGCCCGAGTACATTTCTTAAAGTGGTCTGGGCTATCTGGGAAGTTGCCCACCTGAAGTTCTCCACCTTTACTACCGAGTCTACCGGATTTACCACACGGAAATAGACAACGGCATTGACACGAACCGTGACATTATCTCTGGTGATAACGTCCTGCGGAGGCACATCCATAGTGATGACACGCTGGTCGACAAGCAACGTCCTGTCAAAACCAAGTGGTAAGATTAGAACAAGACCCGGACCCCGGGCACCAACTAATCGCCCCAGACGGAATACCACTACCCTCTGATACTCCCGAACCACTCTGATTGATGACATTAAAACGATGAATACCACGATGATAATACCGACGATAATATATGGCGTGCTCATTTGTTTCCTCCTTTTTGAACTTTACGCACAATAAGTTTTAAACCGATAACCTTTTTAATGGCGACTACCGCTCCAACCTCAATTTGCCCTTCCTCAGAGACCGCCGCCCATAGTTCACCGCGGTAAAAAACTACCCCCTCCGGATTGAGTGCTTCTCTTACAACAGCGGTTTCCCCAATAAGCTCCTCAGCCCCCGTCTGGGACTTCAGTTCCCGCGTTTTGACCAGCTTATAGATTATAAAAGCTAGAAACGCCACAATGCAAATCACTACAACTGCTATAACCCAGGGCTCTACCTGAAACATAGGACCTCCTTTGAAAAGGATGAGTGCGCCAAACACCAGTGAAATTATACCACCAATACCTGCCGCTCCGAATCCGGGGATAACCAGAGCTTCGACAACAAAAAGGATAAAGGCAAGTATCATAAGTAATATTCCAGCGATATTGACAGGGAGGTTGCCTAAGGAAAATAGAGAGAATATCAGGCTGATGCCGCCAAAAACACCAGGAAAAACCAGCCCGGGATTGGTAATCTCAACCCACAGTCCCACACCCGCTAATCCCAACAGTGTAAAAGCGATATTAGGGTCGCTAATTGCCAGCAGGAATTCTTCAATCCAGGTCATATCAAGATACAAAATGGAAGCCAAGCCGGTATTCAGTACGACCTGATTGCCATCCAGCAGGGTTACCGTCCGACCATCGATATCTTTCAGCAAGGAGTTCAGTGTCGGGGATACGATATCGATTACTTTAAGCTCCAGAGCCTCTTTCTCCGTTGCAGAGACTGCTTCCCGCACCGCCTGCTCCGCCCACTCTACATTACGTCCATGTTCGCCGGCGAGACTACGGATATAGGCGGCGGCATCATTCATCACTTTTTCCTGCATCGTTTCGGACATCTCCTGTTCTCCTTCCGACCCGATGGAGACAGGACTGGCAGCACCAATGGCAGTATTGGGCGCCATTACGGCAACATGTGCCGAAACCGTGATAAAAACCCCTGCTGAAGCTGCTCTCGCCCCCGATGGCGAAACATAAACAATTACCGGCACACGGGCATTGACAATTGCCTGCACCATATCACGCATGGCGGTATCCAGACCACCGGGTGTGTCCAACTGCACGATACAGGCAGTGGCATTCCGGTTTTCCGCTTCTTTGATACCCCGAGCTAGATAATCCGCCATGACCGGGTTGATGATACCCTTTACATTTAGCACAACGACGGATGTTGAATCAGCGCGGACACAGGTCGCTATCAGAACCGTTAGAAGTAATGCTACCAAAATCACAATTCTAGAAATACGAAGACACATACTCATCCTCTGCATCATATCACGATTATATATCTCATGCTACGCTGTTTCAATTGAATTAACGGAGAACAAGGGGAACGCAGACTCCGCCATTGCAATCTCACGCTAAATGTGACTACAATTAGGAAATATCGATTGGGCGAATAGAAATGAAGACT
Organism: Dehalococcoidales bacterium; assembly: GCA_036396095.1. Taxonomy (GTDB): domain Bacteria; phylum Chloroflexota; class Dehalococcoidia; order Dehalococcoidales; family Fen-1064; genus JAURWL01. Next base: position 115,498 of record DASWLM010000014.1, read on the forward strand.
GGAGTCCTAGCACGCTATAAAAAGCATTTACCCCTCACTTCCAAAACCCCTATCTTTTCTCTGGGTGAAGGGGATACTCCGCTGGTCAGAAGTCGCACACTGGAAAAAGAAATCGGATGCGCTGAGCTGTATTTTAAACTCGAAGGTTGTAACCCCACCGGTAGTTTCAAAGACCGGGGTATGGTGGTCGCAGTCGCTAAAGCTATAGAGGCAGGTAGCAAAGCCATTATGTGCGCTTCCACCGGTAATACTAGCGCCTCTGCTGCCGCCTATGCCGCCTACTGTAATCTAAAGGCAATCATCATGGTACCCGAGGGTAAAATTGCTCTGGGCAAACTGGCACAGGCACTCATCTTCGGCGCACAAATTGTGCAGATTGACGGAAATTTTGACCAGGCGCTACAGATTGTCCGCAAATTGACTAAAGCTCACCCCGTGACACTGGTCAACTCAGTTAATCCATACCGTATTGAAGGGCAAAAGACCGCCGCTTTTGAGATTGTTGATATGCTAGGTAATGCACCCGACTTCCTTTTCATTCCCGTCGGTAATGCCGGTAATATCACCGCCTATTGGAAGGGATTTGTCGAATACCATAAGCTTGGTAAAGCAAAACAACTACCGAAGATGATGGGCTTTCAGGCAGAGGGTGCCGCGCCTATCGTCCGCGGTCATATCGTTGAACAACCACAGACCATTGCCACCGCTATCAGAATTGGTAATCCGGCAAGCTGGCAGAAAGCAGTCGCCGCGCGAGATGAATCCGGTGGCATTATTGATATGGTCAGCGATACGGAAATACTTAACGCCTATCACCTGATGGCAACCAAAGAGGGAGTTTTTGGCGAACCGGCTTCGGCGGCATCTTTTGCCGGTTTGTTGAAGATGTCACGTCAAGGACATGACTTCTCCAATAAGCGCATTGTCTGCATCGTCACCGGCACTGGCTTAAAAGACTCCGATATTGCCCTGAAAGACGTCGGTCAGTTCACTAAGATTTCACCTCTCCTAGAAGACGTAGAGCGCGTACTCGGTTGGCGATAACATCATGCAACGTATCACCATTAAATAATCTCTACATTTCCACTGCGCCAGCGAAAAAGTTCGTTTTTAGAATTTGTTCTATATAGACAGTGGCTATTTTCGGGAGTTATTTACTTTTCTTTAGCTGTCAATTCTTCTGAATGCCCATCAATCAAGTTGCGCTTGAATGGCGGGTAGGTTATTATATTGGTTAGCAGTCTCCCTGAGAGACTGCTAAAATTTGAGTGAGGTGAAAGAGGAGTAAAACAATGGCTGTTAAACTACAACCGATGGGCAACCGCCTGGTTGTGAAACCGATGCAGTCCGAAGAAAAAACCAAGAGCGGTATCTACCTGCCGGACACTGCTAAAGAGAAACCACAGGAAGGCAAGGTCATTGCCGTAGGTCCGGGCAGAGTCACCGATGAGGGTAAACGTATTCCCATGGAGGTCGAAGTCGGCGACATTATCATCTATACCAAGTACGGTGGCTCTGAAATCAAAATTGATGATGAAGAGCTTATCATCATGCGCGAAGATGACATTCTCGCGAAAAAGGTCAAGAAATAAACTCGTTTACTAACAGGAGGAAAGAATGGCAAAACAAATAATTTTTGGTGAAGACGCACGGCATGCCCTGAAAAAGGGTGTTGATATCCTGGCAGAAGCCGTTAGAGTAACCCTGGGACCCAAGGGACACTGCGTGGCACTGGACAAAAAATGGGGCGCGCCGTCCGTCATTGATGATGGCGTCACGATTGCGAAAGATATTGAACTCCCCGACCCCTTTGAAAACATGGGCGTTCAGATGGTTAAAGAAGCCGCCAGCAAGACCAATGATGACTGCGGCGACGGCACTACCACTTCCACTGTGCTGGCTCACGCTATTATTACACAAGGCTTCAAGAACATTGCCGCCGGCGCTGAATCGCAGGCATTGAAACGCGGCATTGCTATAGCCGTTGACACTGTCACCGCAGAACTCAAAAAAGCCTCTACCGAGGTCAAGGGTAAGGAGCAGATTGCCCAGGTTGCCACCATTACTGCTAAGGACCGGAAAATTGGCGACCTGATTGCCGAGGTAATGGAGAAGGTCGGCAAGGACGGCGTTATCACCGTCGAAGAGTCCAAGGGCATCTCCTACGAGACTGAGTTCGTGGAAGGTATGCAGTTCGACCGTGGTTTCGTCAGCGCCTATTTCATTACAAATGCAGACAAGATGGAAGCGGTCATCGAGGACCCGTACATACTGATTACCGATAAGAAGATTTCCGCCGTAGCAGACATCCTGCCGGCGCTGGAGAAAATCCTCCAGGTCTCCAAGAACCTGCTCATTATCGCTGAGGAAGTCGATGGTGAAGCGCTCGCTACCCTCGTGGTCAATAAGCTCCGCGGCACCCTGAATGTCCTGGCAGTCAAAGCCCCCGGCTTCGGCGATAGACGCAAGGCAATACTTGAGGACATCGGCATTCTGACCGGTGGTCAGGTTATTTCCGAGGAAGTCGGACGCAAGCTGGATTCTGTGACCGTGGAAGACCTGGGGCGCGCCCGCCGTGTTACCTCCGACAAAGACAATACCACTATCGTTGAGGGGAAAGGCACCGAGGCGGACATCAAGGCAAGAATCAAGCAAATCAAAGCCCAGATTGAAGAAACCACCTCCGATTTCGACCGTGAAAAGCTCCAGGAGCGCATGGCGAAACTCTCCGGCGGTGTGGCGGTTATCAAAGTCGGCGCGGCTACCGAGGTTGAACTGAAGGAGCGAAAACACCGTGTCGAGGATGCGCTCTCTGCCACCCGCGCCGCAGTTGAGGAAGGTATCCTGCCTGGCGGCGGTGTCGGTCTGCTGAATGCTTTGCCTGCACTCGATAAAATCAAGGTTGAAGGCGATGAAGCCATCGGCATCGATATTATCCGAAAGGCGGTGGAAGAACCCATCCGCTGGATTGCCAACAATTCCGGTAAAGACGGCTCGGTCATTATCGACGCTGTTAAGAAAGCCAAGAAGGGCTTCGGCTACGATGCAGAGAAAGACGAGTTCGGCAACATGATTGAGAAGGGTATTATCGACCCGACCAAGGTTGTCCGGTCTGCGTTACAGAATGCGGCATCCATTGCCAGCATGGTGCTCATCACCGAATCGCTGGTGGCTGACATCCCTGAAAAGAATGCCCCACCTGCTATGCCCGCTGGCGGCGGTATGGAGGGAATGTACTAAACCCGACAAAGTCGGGAAATGCCAAATCCCAAACACCAAACTCCAAGTCCCCTTTTCCCCACCCCTGAGTAACAAGAGAGCCCCGAATCGAAAGAAGAGGGGCTTCTTCATTTTAATACCCAAATAACAAAAGACAAGAAACTTACAGATGATAAACAGGAATATGTATGACATAATTGACAACTTCTACTCTCTGTATTAGAATACTGCCAATTTACCACCAATCAAGGAGATGAAAAATGCAGGACAACACAACGTCACAGGTGAACACAGGAAAAACCCAGCCATCGATACAAGAGCAGGAAAGCAACCAGAATCTGCTATTTGGAATTATCGGAGGAATCATTGCGGCTGCCATCGGGGCTATCATCTGGGCATTAATTACTGCCTGGACGAATTTTCAAATTGGATGGATGGCAGTTGGCGTCGGATTCTTAGTAGGATTTGCCGTACGTATTTGTGGTAAAGGAATTAGTATAAAGTTTGGTATTATCGGTGCCGTACTTGCTGTTCTCGGTTGTCTTGCAGGAAATTTATTGGCCGTTTGTATCGTGGCTTCTAAAGATTTGGGTGTTTCATTATTTGATGTCCTTTCAGTTCTCAATTTCTCAATAATTATTGAAATATTTAAAGAGACATTTAGCCCGATAGATTTATTATTCTACGCAATAGCCATTTATGAAGGTTACAGATTCTCTTTTAAACAGATGAAATAAGCTGAAGAATATAACATTTGACATCGATTAGGTTGGGAGAATTTTGATGGAAGAACAGGTACTGTTTTCTGACCGGGAAGAATTCAGACAGTGGCTTTTTGAAAACCATGGTGCCAATAAAGGTATCTGGCTGGTCTTCGGCAAAGGCAGTAGACTAAAAACTATCAAGCCAGACGAAGCCCTAGAAGAAGCTTTATGCTTCGGGTGGATTGACGGCCAGATCAAAAGTATTGACGCAGAAAAATACCTGAAGAAGTTTACACCAAGGACAATAGACAGTAAGTGGTCGGAAACTAACAGGACTTTAGCAGCCCGGTTGATTGTAAATGGCAAGATGACCGAATACGGCGCTGCAGCCATCAAGCAAGCTAAAAGTAAAGGTATCTGGGACATTCCAAAAGGAGCACCAGTTTCGGACAATCAAATAGAGATTCTCATTAACGCTTTAAAGGGCGCTGACTTAGCTTTAGCCAACTTCATGAGAATGCCCCTTTCTGTAAAAAGAACTTATACAGCACTGTATCTGGATGCCAAAAAAGAAGAGACCAAGATACGGCGCCTAGAGAAAATCATCGAACGGTTAAACGAGAATAAAAAGCCGATGTGAGGAGCAATAATATGGAGTATATTTCTTATTGCGGGCTCCTGTGTAATGAATGCCCCATATACATTGCCACCGCCCAGAATGATAATCTAACGAAAGCGAAGTTAGCTAAAGAGTATTCCAGTGAGAGCAGTCAGTTCTCAATACAGGATATAAATTGTTACGGATGCTTTTCGGAGACAAATAAATTAAGTAAGATATGCGGTAACTGTGAAATAAGAAATTGTGCTGAAGTAAAAGGTGTAAAAAACTGCGGCTACTGCAAGGAATACCCATGCAGTAATATTGAAGCCCATGTGCATAGTGGTTCCGAGAACCGAAAAAGGCTTGACCGTATAAGGTTAGGATTTCTGAACACGTAAAGATGGTGGGTTACACTTGCCTCGAACCTCTTACGGAATTATAGAGACGAGCCTCCGTCTAGAAAGATAGTCTGTCCCGTCATGTAATTGGAGGCTGGAGAAGCCAGATAAAGAGCTAACAAACCCACTTCACGCACCAGTCCCATCCTACCCATCGGAATCCGTCGGTTGATGGCATCCAATGCTCCCGGTCTTCCCGGTCCATAGGTATGCACATCAGGAAAAAGTCCCGGTGCAATGGAGTTAATCTGAATATTATGGCGCGCCCATTCCAGCGCCTGAGTGCGGGTGAAGCCAATGACGGCTGATTTAGCCAGGCTGTATATTACCAGGTCGCCACCACCTTTTCCCGCCGTTGTAGAAGAAATATTGATAATCTTGCCACTGCGCCGTTCGAGGAAATGCGGTCCCACAGCGCGGGTGCAAAGTATTGCCCCCATCATATTGATATCGATGATTTTCTTCAGGTCCTCATCTGAAATCGTTTTGCCTTCTCTATCCGGTAATTTCACCAACGGTTGTCTGATTGCATCACCCAAGCAATTTACAAGGACATCCAGATGCCCAAATTCCTTGAGTACCGTATCCACTGCTTTCTGCACGCCTTCCGTTTTGGTCACATCCGCCAGAATGGGAATGACACGTCGTCCACTGGCATCAGCGATTTCTTTAGCGTTTTTCTCAACATACTTGTTTGTTAGGGCATTCAGTGCAATGTCTGCCCCTGCCTCTGCCAATACCTCGGCAATTCCCCTCCCGATGCCACGCCCGGCACCTGTGATGAAAACAACCTTGCCGGTAATATCATATTCTTTCGGTAACATTTATCACCCCCTGAGTGAAATCCGGACTACGCCTTACACCCTCAACAAGTCTGCCAGCCCCTCATCTTTGACAGGACCTACTACCGATAGGCGCAACTTGTCTTCTCTGAATAACTCGCGGGCTATCTCTGCCATGCCTTCCGCTGTTACTTCATTAATCTTTTCAATGACTTCTTCAACCGTCTGGATGTAGCCGTTAAGCGTCTCCTGACCACCCATCCACCCTGCTACACTCCGGCTATCTTCCATTCTTAGCATCAGCCTCCCTTTGGAAAGCTCTTTCGCTTTGGTCAGTTCCTCCTGGGGCACAGGTTCTTTGAGTAAAGCCAGTTGTTTCAGTATCGCTTCCAGACTAACAGTGAGATTCTTTGGTTCCACGCCGGCATATACCGTTAGCGCGCCGGAATCATGGAAATGGTCGAGGTAACTGTGCACGTTGTATGCCAGTCCTAGCTTATCCCGCACTTCAAGGAACAACCGACTGCTCATGCCCTCACCAAGAATCACATTCAGCAGGTCGAGGGTGAAACGTTTCGGATGAGTCAACGATATTCCGGGTAATGCCAGGCAGAGATGGGTCTGTTCGGTCTCGCGACTTTCCACTTTCAGACGGGGATTCACTTTATCTTCGTAAGCGAGGTAGTTAAGACCTCTTTTCCGGTTGGACCAATCACCAAACTGCCTTCGCACATCCTCAACAATCTGGTCATGTTGAATATTGCCGGCAATACTTACTACTGTATTCTGTGGAGTGTACTCACAGCCCAGGAAATCCAGTATCTGTTCACGGCTCATATTACCCACGGATTCACGAGTCCCTGCTACATCCCGCCCGAGCGGATGGTGGGGCCAGAGCAGTTCGTCAATAAACATTCCCACCAGCTGGTGCGGAGAGTCACGGCTCATACCGATTTCTTCAATGATGACGCGCCGCTCACGCTCGATATCAGGAGATTCAAAGCGGGAATTCATAACCATATCAGCGAGAACATCCAGCGCAATCTGGAAATGCGGTAAAGCAACTTTGCACCAGTAGACCGTTAATTCTTTATCGGTGCCTCCGTTGAGAATGCCCCCGACTCCTTCAATCGCTTCTGAAATGTCTTTGGCGCTGTGTCGTTTCTGCGTGCCGCGGAAACAAAGATGCTCGAGAAAATGAGAGACGCCCGCCTGAACGTTGGATTCATAACGGGAGCCGACCCCCAGATAAATACAGATGGAGACGGAATGAGTGTGGGGCATAGCGCTGGTGATGATTTTCAAGCCGTTGCCCAGCGTTTCTTTACGATACAATATGACACTCCTCTTCATTTCATTCTACGATATGGATGCAGTTTGGTCAATTCGACGACGACGAACAGGCACAACCAGTTGACTAATCACCTTCAGTTAGGCTACATTTAAATAGTGATTCGGGGGATACTCCGGATTATGGTGCCGGAGAGCCGAAGTGGCGGAATGGCAGACGCGCTACGTTCAGGGCGTAGTGTCCATAACGGGCGTGAGAGTTCAAATCTCTCCTTCGGCACCAAACTGAATGCGCTTGTAGCTCAGTTGGATTAGAGCGCAGCCCTGCGGAGGCTGAGGTCGTGGGTTCGAGCCCCGCCAAGCGCGCCACTTTTTATATGGGTGGTTAGCTCAGCCGGTTAGAGCACCTGCTTTACACGCAGGGGGTCAGAGGTTCGAGTCCTCTACCGCCCACCATCTTTTTGTGTTCAATCGTTGTCAGAGAGTTGTAAGAATATTATCTGTCAGTATATAGCGTTAAACAATTTACTAGAATGTTACCTTCAGACAATCATGGCGATCATTGTTCAGTGATGCGTATGGCTGTTTGAAACCTTTTAAGTTTTCCATATTTCGAGTATTTAATTCTATATTTTGAGCATATTTAAGTATTCTTCTAGATTAATACGGTTTTCATCAAGTGAATCCATAAGTTCAGCGATTCTGTCAAGTATGCTAAAGGCCTCCTCGTCCCCTATATCTTTGAAAGGTGGGCAGTACCAGCATTGCATCTCATGACCGAATTGACATGCCAGATCTCTGAGAAGAGCCGTTTGGAGAAACTCAATCGGACTCTTTGGTAAAGGATAATCCGGAGCAATCCCGTAACGATCTTTGGTATCTATACCT
>DASWLM010000015.1:0-207929 GCA_036396095.1 Dehalococcoidales bacterium
TGGAGCGCCGAAAGGAGGTGCGAATACTAACAATTAATCGTCGCAGAGACTACAACCAAAGCCTCAGGGAGCTTGTTAATGCCGCCTGATTATGCCAAAGTGTTCGGTTCAAAAAGTGTCCCATTTTGCTGATTGACAACACAATGCCAGTCCCTGAATTGGAATCAATCCAAACGCCGTATAGACTAACCATCGTATACTAAAAATCAAACCAGAGAACGATAAGGGATAAGCGACTAGTAAAACGATTATGCCTATCTTTAAGGATTCAACGTCATTGCTTTTTCGCTTAGCCAAAACGTTAAGAAACGATACATAACCATAAACTCCGACCAAAAGCGAGGCAATGAGCGAAAAGAGAAGTACAACAAATCCTGATAGAGACCATAGGGATTGCGGGTAAATCCAGAGATGAGCAATAATGAAACCTAAGACTAGAATGAAGACGAGAGCATTCAAAGCACGAAATCTATCAGCCACTTTGTTGCTTTGTGCTAGTGTAACAAGTCCCTTCGTCGCATCAGAAACGTAGTCAGTAAAACTTTTTTCGGTTGTACCTTTTTTCTTGGGTTTGGATACCTTTCTCACCATTGTATCTATCGCACCCCGCACGTTATTTATTTTGACTTAGTGCGGCAAGTGCTATTATCCCAAATAGCACAAATAATCCAGCTTGTAATTGTTGCTGTTGCTCTTTGGTAGCTTTTAATCTACTCACGTAATTGATAACATTGTTAATTGCTTTCGCAGGGTCAAATGGTTGGAAGGTCACATATTCTACACCTGCTACAAAACCTTTCGGATTAACTCCCTGTTCAACAACTGGTATTACAAGCTTACCAGTAGCCTTAGCATAACCAATCTCTTGATTAACCCACGCTGACCTATCTCCGTTCTGCGTTAGAATAGCAATCACGCAATCACTCTGGTTTATCCCATTACTTACCTTAACTGGTAGCTGAACTCCTAGCTGTGGTTGATTATCAGCAACATACACTCCGATTCCGTTTACTTCCAGCCAATACTTAAATTGGTAAACTACGTTCAAGTCACTTACGCTATGACTGATAAACACACTGAATGCCATATCGCCCCCCCCCTTTTTGAACACATTATATCACATCCGACTATCTAAATTGACATAAGTCCACATAAGGACTACAATCTGTGCCAGAAGGGAGGTGAGAAAATGACTATGCCTAATAAAGAGCCAACACTACAAGACATAGAAGACCATTTGAAGCGGCAAGACAGGAAAGTAGAGAGGTCAACTTATGGTTCATATGGCGCTTTTGGTGCCTCCATCATCTTTGTCGGAATTTCACTATGGGTTGGGAGCAGAATAGAATCTGACAGCGCCATGTTTTGGGATTACATCTTCTTAATTGCTGTTGGATTCGTAGTTATGCTTTGGAGTTGGTGTAAACAACGGAAAATTAAAGATTGACTACGCTCAAGCGAGGCAACAAAAAAGTCCTACCAAGCATAGAACCTGATAGGACTCGTTACTGGTTAGTGTTGGTTACTTACTTTGGTGTAATGTTGCCTACAATAATATTTACCACCTTCACTTGGATTAAATGGTAGGGAAATGTCGCACCCGCAAGTAGCGCAGAGACCTCGGTATATCTGGTGTAGTGTCTCTCTACGCTTAGCAGAGCACTCTAAACAGTGCTTACGCATTTGATAACCTTTCTTTTTAAAGTAAGCGACTTCTTCATCACTCATAGTGAATTCTTTAGAACAGGTTGCACATGTAATTGTTAAACTCATTTAATAAACTCTCCATAAATAATATTTGCTTCAATGGAAAACTCATTAAATGAATACTCCAATGAAAACATAACCCACAACATTTGTGAGTTCCGATTGGGCAAGACGTTGACCAAAGCATCTTGCCCAACTTTTTTGTATATCCCCAAAGGGGAATGGAACATAGACAGGAGTAGCAAAATAGATATTGCTTTAATTCTCCTGTCTTATTGGCAGGCAGTGGTCGAGACTGCCTGCCGTTGAGAAGGTGGTGATTGAGTAGAAACGTGGATAACTACCCAGCCACCGTGAACTCGTCTGGTCGGTGAGTACGACTCACAGAGAACTGCCAGACCTTGTAGTCACCTAAGTGACCACCGATTACTTTGGTTTATTACCAGTACCAAATCTACCCTTTTCATCTCTGCTTTGATTATCATTTTCCATGTCCCAGTAAAGCTCTTTCCTCAAGTTATGTGTCTTACACAACGTTTGATACCCTTCAGGATTGGTATAAAAATTCAATCCATCCGTAGAAAAAATCTGGTAGGAAGCACCATTCAGGTCGAGGAAGTATTGTTTGGTAGTCAGGTCACAACTGATTCTCCCGAGATGCAAACTCCATCCAATGCCTACCCAGGAACCAACCGACTGCTTGTTCTTCATCTCATCCACGGAACCGCTGTTATAGCTCAGCTCCAATTTCGGCTGGAAGCCCCCTGGCCCAGGCGGTAATTCAAAGGGATAACTGAATGTAGCTGTACCGGAACTGAGGCTGATTTGAGCCGCCATGACTCTTCCGGGACCAACAATGGTCGGGTTAGCAAACTCACCATAATTAGTGAAATGGTCAACCGTGGCTTTGACAGTATTTGTTTTGGAGTCGTATTTGCCGGTTGTTATCGGTACCCACTGTTTGGTCTTCTCATCCAGGTAATAGAGACGTAGAGAATCAACATCAAGTCCCGCAAGTTCCGCAGGGTCGTGCTTGATGGTTATCTCTAATTCCTTGGCGAATTTACTAAACTTCTTATCGGATTCTTTTTCCCTGGCATTCAGCTCAAACAGGCTGAGCATTACCATACCGGTGGAATCAGTAGGAGCATATTCAATGAACTCTATCTCGAACTGCTTGGCAATAGCACCCTTGGGGATTTTCAGAGTAATCTTTTCATCGCTTGATTTGATTTCGGTATCTTTGTCGGGGTCTACCTGAACCACTTTTTTCTCAACTTGAGGCGGCTTCTGTTCGTCTTTATTATCCCCGCCAAAATTGAAATGAATGTCGATGTCTGAAATCGCCTTCCCAATACTCTTGACAACTTGTACGACTCCTTCACCGAAGCCGCTGAGGTCGAGGGGCTTACCTGTCACATTCCCGGGCAGTAGTAAGAATACAATAGTTGCGGCAAGAGTACAGGAGAAAACCTTGAGCATACGTCGTTTCATGACAGACCTCCTGATAATGTTTCGCTATTAATTTTTCTGGGTTCACAAAGGCATTTATCTTATAGGATATAGCAATTTATGATATTGTATCACACCCTGTCAATACCTTTCTCTTTATTTCTTAGGTGGGTTAAACTTTATTTACTCGGATTAATAATGTAAAATGCTGACAGGGGGTCAGTTCTTACGTCTTTATACATAGATAGATTCTGGGGAAAGGAGTTGGGCAGAATGGATAATTCTCGCACTTATACTGAAATTAGTCACAAAGTATGGGAACTCTTGCAGCATACCAACGCTCTACTGCTTAAGTATGCCGATGTCAAGCTAATTAAGGAAAGAGGCATCTCCTATCAACAGTTCATGGTGCTTTATATGATGGACCGTATTGGTAAAAGCGCGGGTGCAACACAAATTGCGGAACTTCTAGCTAGAAGCCCCAATACACTGAGCACCATACTCGACCGGATGGAGAAGGGTAGGCTGGTAAAAAAGGTAAGAGATGCACAAGACCGCCGCTTCGTTCGTTTGGTGATGACAAAAAAGGGCAAAAACAAACTTGAGAAAGCTATCGAGTCGGGTCAGGCAATAATAGAACAGCTAGCCGCATCTTTTTCGGAAGAGGAACTGCAGACATTTGCAACCTTGATTGAGAAACTACTGAAACAGACCTATGAAGTGCTGGTACCAAGGAAAGTCGCTAAGCGGATGGGTTTTGTAAATTCTAGAGGAATTCAGCCTGATAAGAAGAGGGTTGCCACTAAACCCTAAGGATTTATCTTGAACTGGGGTATGATACGTTTCCACTCGGTCTCTTGAGGTTATCCTCTTTTCAATTATTTAGTCCTGATTGTACAGCATCAGATTGATTAATATCAAAATTACCCTTTTTTATCATGCAGTAATGAGTCCAATTTTCAGGCGTGAGATTCGGCGGACCTTTTTCTATTGACAAATAATCTAGAATGTGGCACAGTTGCCATGCATAAATCGTGTTCAATATGAACATGCGTAAAGGAGGAAAGAAACTATGTTGGTCAAAAAAGGGGTAATCTGGGCTATCATCATTATTACAATAGCCATGCTGGGATCGGGTATGGTATTTAAACCTAGCACGGCTCAAGCGGACAATGTAGTCACTTTCCCCGACCCCAACCTAGAAGCGGCTATCCGTGCCGCCATCAACAAGCCGACTGGTGACATTTACGCAAGTGACCTGTTATCTCTTACCAGTCTTTATGTCTACTCGAGAAACATCTCTAACCTCTCCGGCTTGGAATACTGCATGAACTTATTCGCTCTGACCATAAGCGGTAATCAGATAGCTGATCTCTCCCCCTTGGCCAATCTCAACAAACTGTGGTTTCTAAATCTTGTTAATAACAAAATAAGCGATATCTCCGCTCTTGGTGGTTTAACCAACCTGTGGATCCTACAGCTTTCCCAAAACCAGATAGTTAATATCTCCGATCTCAGTGGTTTAACCCGCCTAGGAACGTTAGACCTTTCTCAAAACCGGATAAGCGATATCTCCGCGCTCAGCAGTTTAAACAACCTGCTTCAGCTGGACCTTGACTATAACCAGATAGGCGATATCTCTCCTCTTGGCGGTTTAACCAGTCTGCAGTGGCTATATCTTGGTCAAAACCAGATAAGCAATATCTCTCCTCTTGGCGGCTTGACCCACCTGTCGCGTCTGGGTCTTCATGCTAACCAGATAAGCAATATCTCCGGTCTCAGTGGTTTGACCAGCCTGCAAATGCTATGGCTTGATTATAATCAAATCAGCGTTATCCCCGACTTGTCTGGTCTGACCAATCTGCAGTTGCTAGGTCTTAATGGAAACCAGATAATTAACATCTCCGCACTGGCCGGTCTGACCAATCTGCAGACGCTAAGTCTTTCTCAAAATCAGATAAGCGATATCTCACCTCTTGACGGACTGACCGCTTTGCAGTGGCTATATCTTTCTCAAAACCAGATAATTGTTATTCCTGACCTGCCCGGTTTGACCAACCTGCAAAATCTGGAGCTTGGTTTTAACTCGATAAGCGATCTCTTTCCCCTTAACATATTGACCGGCCTGAAGTATCTAACTCTTAGTAATAACCAGATAAGCGTTATCCCTGACCTGTCTGGTCTGAGCAACTTGCTAGCCTTGTATCTTAATAATAACCAGATAACCGATATCTCCGGTCTTGGCGGCTTAACCGGCCTGATGGAACTATATCTTTATAACAACCAGATAAGCGTTATCCCAGACCTGTCTGGTCTGACTAGCTTGTATCGGCTATTTCTTCACAATAACCAGATAACCGATATCTCCGGTCTTGGCGGCTTAACCAGCCTGACAGAACTTTATCTTGACCATAACCAGATAAGCGTTATTCCTACCCTGAACGGTTTGTCTAGCCTGCAGATACTGGCTCTTAACTATAACCAGATAAGTGACATCTCCGGTCTCAGCGGCTTGACCGGCCTGACGGAACTATATCTCTATTATAACCAGATAAGCGATATCTCGGCTCTGGTGGCGAACCAGGGGCTTAATGCTGGCGACATGGTGGGTCTAGCTTACAATTACTTAAACATCAGCCCCGGTTCCCATAATATGCTCGATATCCAGGCCCTAATTAACCGGGGTGTGTATGTAGACTATCAGCCACAGAGCGTGTCGTACTATTCCCTGACCATAAACGTCACCGGGCAGGGTACCGTGGAGAAGAACCCCGACCAGTCTAACTATGTCCAAGGCACACCGGTGCAGCTTACTGCTAACCCTGCTGCCGGCTGGAGCTTCGCCGGCTGGAGCGGTGACCTGAGCGGTAGCACTAACCCGGCGACTATCGTTATGGACGCCAATAAGACCGTCACGGCCAGCTTCGCATATCGGGAGATTGAAGTCACTCCCACCTCCGTCCAGCTTGGTGATGTCGCCGTCGGCACCTCTACCACCCAAATCGTGACCATCTCGAACACAGGGAATATCGACCTGACGGTTAGCGGCATCTTCTTAGCGCTGGGCAGCAACGGCTTTGCCATCACCTCAGCACCGGCTACCCCGCTTACGCTCTCTCCCGGGGCGACGGCAGATGTTACAATCACTTTCACACCATCGGCAGTCGGCTCGTTCTCAGGCACGCTCCGCATCGCCAGCAATGACCCTGATGAAGGCTTGGTGGAGGTCGTATTGATTGGCAATGGGGTATCGGCAGAAATCCCGCCTTCGGAACAGATAGCCAACACCCTGACATTCTTCGACCAATCAGTTGCCAATGGGACACTCGTCGGCAGCGGTCCGGGCAATTCAGCACAAGGCCGCTTGAAAGCCCTAAGAAACATGATTGAGGCGGCAGGAGACCTCATCAACCAGGGGCGTATTGCAGAGGCAATTCAGCAGTTGCAGGACGCCTACCTTCGTGTTGACGGTAACCCAAAGCCTCCAGACTTTGTCACCGGGCCGGCGGCGGCACAACTGGCGAGCATGATTCAACAGCTGATTAATAGTCTGGGGGGTTAAGTCAGTAACGAGGCAGGTGATAGCGGCAAATTCAAGACTAATAATAAAAGCATCTGTGGTTAAATTGTCCCGATTTTATAATTGCTTCATTCTCTATCGGTATCTGTTTGTGCAGAACACCTATTCAAGAATAAAAGTGATATCGAAGCTCGCGCTATCACCCTGAATCTCATTGCCGACCGTAATAGGAACCCGCCAGTCAATAACAAAGTCAAATTTAGCCGAAGCGAAAACTGTCGTTATGGAATTCCACATAATACCGCCGTAGTTGTTCATAGCGTCGTATTCCAAAACCATAGGATAGCTATAAACACCGCCATTTGTCTTGAGTCCGACGTCTCCATCGCTCCAGTCACCGCTTATGTCCATATCTATGTAGACTGCAATCTGCACATTTGCACCTAAATCTCCACTATTATCAGCGTATTCGCCAAAAGTTCCGGGTACATTGACGATTGAGGAAAAACCAGCACCAAACATTCCGGGATGACCACCATCATTGACCAGCCTTATGCTACTGTGCCCGCTGTCACCGGGTACGACACCAGGCACTTGAAAGGAGTAGTCTGTAGAGCTATCCTGGACTATTGATAAATGTAGCTTTCCTGTATCTGGTATGGCGCTTGCATTGACTGAACCAGAACCCAAATAGGCCATTGTGCCCCCGCCGATAAACAGAACGACAGGTACAAATGCTAAGAGCAAGCCCAGGACCCTTTTCATCATCACCATTAGGTTTAGTTTATAGCAGGGTAGCTAAATAAAGTCTAAACAAGCGAGGATGAATTCTAAACGTTTTCTAAATATGTGTGCAAAAAGAAAGGGGGACACTCTTTTTAAGTGTCCCCTTTGTATGTAACCATCTATGCTAAGTTTTGAACTTAGGTGGTTTTCTTAAACTGATAACCAACTCCGGATAAAGTAGCAATGTATTTGCTATCTTCTACATTATCCTCCAACTTAGCCCGCAAACGGTTAACAAATACATGCAGGTATTCCGTTTCCTCTTTATACTCAGGACCCCAGACCTTATTGAGAAGATAGCTGTGACTCAGTGTTTTTCCAGCATTTAACACCAGTTCCTGTAGAAGATTATATTCTGTTGGCGTCAACTTTACTTCTCTACCGGCAACCGATACCTGCTTTTGGGCGAAGTTTACCTTGAGGTCACCACTGGTAACTAAAGACTGAACAGGAACGACATTACTCGTCTTAGCTCGTCGCAACACTGCTCTAACGCGGGCTAACAACTCACTGACACCGAACGGTTTTGTCATATAGTCATCAGCACCAAGGTCCAGGCACTTTACCTTATCGGTTTCATCGCCCCGAGCACTAAGCATGATAATTGGAACTTGTAACCATTCTCGCAATCGATTACAGGTTTCAAAACCGTCCATCTGTGGCATTGTGATGTCCAGAATCACAAGGTCCGGTGGCTCCAGTTCGGCTTTCTGAAGAGCTTCAAGACCGTTGACTGCGGTCGTTACCTGATAACCCTTGGATTCAAAGTTAACCCGAAGGAATCTTAATATTCCCGGCTCATCATCCACCACTAAGATATGTGTTTTGCTCATCACTATCATTTTTAGTTTACCACAATTGGAATACTGTCACTTGTTTCACAAATAATGGGCACTACTCGCTTATGGTTGTTATGAATTTCCATTGCGATCCCTACGCTATCGCTTAGTGTAGACTCTATGAAGCTTTGTCACGTTCCTGTATCAAGTAAGGGATAGGACCTGAGATGGGAAATCTCTGGTGGGCTATCAGACTGTGTGAGATTGCTACCTATTCGCTTTGTTCAGGGCAAACTCTGAATATGATGAAAGACTCACAATGGTTTCTTGCTTAAATGCAAACCAGAGGCAAACAGAACCTAATAATGATAAATCCTGACTTCATTTAATACAGGAGTCTTGGATACGTCTGAAGTAGTTAAAACCGCTCGCCATTGTTTATATTGTCCAAAAGGTAGAGCCGAAGTCACCGGGGAGATTCCTCCAACCGAAATCCATGGGAGTATAGCATCGTCTTTAGTAAACAATACATCGCTAGCCCTTACTTCGAAAGTGACGTCGGTATTGCTTTGTAGTATTTCGTCCCAGAAGAGAGCATCCCATCTTGCACCAGCGACCGTGGTATCCAGCACCTGAGAAGCGATGGTGCCCGAGGAGACATATTCTGTGTAGCTTATTTCTACAGGCAACCAATCAAGACTCACTGTGCTCGCTACTCCTACCGTCTGAGCATCCACTCTAACGAGAAACTGTCCATCCGCCAACTTTGCCAATGTCCAGGTTGTTGCCCCCGTTACATCATACCAGTAAGTTTCCTCAGCAGCAGTTAAGGTTGTTGTCTGTTTACTTGACCAGTTAGTACCACCATCCCAGCTAACATCTACTCTAATTTGTTCATTGACTAATTCGGGTTCCAGGGCAATTGACACCGCACCTTTAAATGATGTTTGAGCAAGAGTGACACCGGTAGCTGCGTATGTCCCTGCTGTCGCTTTCTCACCAGTCGCCATACCGTGTCCACCACCAAGTCCAGCAGTATTCGTATTGTCACCCCTCTCTGTAATGTTTACCAGGTCACTATTCGTCCAGGCTGAGAACTGCGCCGTGCTAGTACCGTTATAACTGGATGTGCATATAAGCACAACGAGACAGTTAGGAACCGTTGTCGTCGCGCCTGGAATTACTCCTGATGTGTCATTAGCACCACCATCATTCCCACCTGCTGTAACATTCCACGGATCCCCTGTCGTCTTAACACCACTAAAACAATAAATCCTTCCTGTCGTATGGTCTCCAGAGTCGGTAACTGTCGGAGCGGTATCACCTCCAACTGCTCGTTTCCAATAGATAGTAAGTCTAGACGCAGGATTAGTTGCAGCCGTGCCAGCAAACTGGAGCGAATCAGGAACTTCAGCAAAACCCTGTGCTGAACTAAGCGAAATAGCTTGATTCTCAGATTCGACTACAAGTAAGAGAATATCATTGGCAGCAGGAGCAGCAACCCCAGTTGGCATAGGTGGCGTAATCGCACCTGTACCAGATGTAAATGTCCCTGCTCCCTTGTAAGTAGGTGTTGAATAATAGACTAATGCGGGTTCCAGAGCAATCGACACCGCACCCTTGAATGATGTTTGAGCAAGAGTGACACCGGTAGCTGCGTATGTCCCTGCTGTCACTTTCTCACCAGTCGCCATACCGTGTCCACCACCAAGTCCAGCAGTATTCGTATTGTCACCCCTCTCTGTGATGTTTGCCAAGTCACCATTCGTCCAGGCTGAGAACTGCGCCGTGCTAGTACCGTTATAACTGGATGTGCATATAAGCACAACGAGACAGTTAGAAACTGTTGTCGTCGCGCCCGGAATTACTCCTGATGTGTCATTAGCTCCACCATCATTCCCACCTGCTGTAACATTCCACGGGTCACCTGTCGTCTTAACACCACTAAAACAATAAATCCTTCCTGTCGTATGGTTTCCAGAGTCGGTAACTGTCGGAGCGGTATCACCTCCAACTGCTCGTTTCCAATAGATAGTAAGTCTAGACGCAGGGTCAGTTGCAGCCGTGCCAGCAAACTGGAGCGAATTAGGAACTTCAGCAAAACCCTGTGCTGAACTAAGCGAGATAGGCTGGTTCTCAGATTCAACGACAAGTAAGAGAATATCATTAGCAGCAGGAGCGGCCGCCCCAGTCGGCATGGGTGGCGTAATTGCACCTGTACCAGATGTAAATGTCCCTGCTCCCTTGTAAGTAGGTGTTGAATAATATGCAGATGGTGTAGACCAAGCATCATATCTCACCCTTACCTGATTTACAGTGTTACCTGTCAGGTTAAATCCGTAATTTCCCCAGATATTATTCCCGGAAGGGCTACCACTTGTAATAGTAGCTGCACCACCGCTATCAGCATAGGCGTTGGTCGGATTCGTCCAGGCAGAACCCGTATTAGTCGTAGGGGAATTGGTAGTTATCGAGGAAGTAAATGCCAGTTTAACATCTCCGGGACTTGATGACGTATCTACACTACTCAGGACACCATCCTCAAAATCTCCCTGGTTTGTTTGTGTCCATTGGATGGAAGTCCAAGCTTGGAAAGTATTGCCACTGGAGCTCTCCGGGTCAACATAGAAGCCATGGGTTTCCCCGATATTGCCTACCGTAAGAATTAAAGTCAAGATGGCAAGCCAGATTGTCCACCATGTACGTTTCATAGACTATCTGACCCTTTGCTTGACTTCATTTTATCTTTGGAAAGTGCACGCCAGATGTTCTTCATCTCCATTACGATAATGATGAATCCGGGCACGCAGAATGCTAACACAAATCCTAAAGGGGTTTTGACAAACTGTATGACATAGCCGAGGTAGGGAATATGGAAACAGACTCTTCCTACCACGTTCTGGGCTGGTACATTGAAAGGGTCAGCGTCCTCGTTGGCATCCCCCTTTGTCTTGAAATACAATGAAGGCTTGGTATTAATGGCAATAACCCTATGACTTGTCACTTCCTCAGTTTGAGGAGAGTAAAAGGTAATAGTATCGTCTACTTTAATATCAGTGACATTTACAGGTTTACTTATTGCCAAGCCACCGACTTTAAGCTGGGGTTCCATGCTACCTGACAATACCACATCAATTCTCCAGCCAAAGCGAGGGGCTAAAAATGCAATCACCACTGCCGCTATGGCAGTGATGATAAAACCGAAGCCGAGATACTTAAATACTTTCTTCATGGCAAGTCCTTTACTATTCCGAAAGAGTAAAGGTCTTAAACACAGTTCCTTTTGATTCTCGTTTAGTCTCAGTTATGAGGTGGGGAGGTTTTACCTCCCCACCTCATGTATTCCTTTATTGTTGTGTGAGAGTAAAATTGATATCGAGGGTGGCAGTATCGCCCTGGATTGCGTTGCCTGTAGCAAGTGGGATTTGCCAATTAAGTACATAGACCACGGAGCCGCCTGCCCCTATGGTCGGGCTTTGGGCGTTCAATGCTCCCGCCAGGCCGGACATAGGAGCATACGCTCCAGTAGCGCCGTAAACATCAGCACCGTCGCGAGTTACCCAGACCATCAAATTAGTATCCAAGCCCACCAGATTAGTAGGGTCGGCTGCCAGTTCCGGTTCATTGGCTGCCGCACCTTCACCGAAGCTTGTAATTGCAGCCATAGTCAGGGTACCGGGCAGATTACCGGTATTGCTTAGCGTCCAGGTGATGGTACCTGAAGACCCTGGTCTAATGGGGTTTGTTAAACCAAATTCCACTTTGTCATTAAGACCATCAGCTTGTTCGGTGACAGCGATACTAGAATTTACAGCCGTACCGCTAATAACGTTCACCAGGTTCAGTGTGCCTGCTGTAAAGGTGTTTCCGGTGCTACTCTCGACATCGCTGAAGACGGCATAGATACCGCCACCGATTAACGCCGATACCAGGGCGATAATCATCAGGCTCATAAGTACTTTTTTCATTCTTTTTATTCTCCTTCTTTATGTTATTTGCGTCTACCAACCATATTTCGCTTTTAATGCTACATATTGTCCATTTCCTTTTCGATTCTTTTGATTTAATCCTTTATTGCACGACTATTTATTTACCGAGGAAATCCTATTGATTGAAGCATATTACCCGCAGGGTAATCGCCTTGCAGACTGTGGCGTATCGGCCGTTCCGAATAGACTGTGTAGTGATTACAGTTGCCTTCTTTATGCCGTTTAATACATCCTGTTTTTTCCAGATCAACGATTATGTTTTGAACTGCCTGTGGACTAATACCAGTTTCTTGCGCAATCTCCTGGGCAATAGCCTGAGGATGCTCTGCTAGATAAACAAGCACTGTTCCGTGGTCAGCCTGGACTGTCCAATCTTGCTTTCTCATCTTACTTTCGTCCTCCCGGAATCCTAACTTTAGTGAATGCTTCTACAGACGTACTCAGGAATTATCCAAATGTACTAATCATGGAATGATTCTTTAGAGTTAGGAGTTTAGTTCTGATAATCGCATAACAATGCATTACACTATATATTATTATGCTCTGCAGGCGTATTCAGTATCACCCAAATGTACTGGTTATAAGAGTACTTTAGAGTGGGGGAATAGTCCTGATATGTGTATAACAATGCACGTATTACACTACATATTACGATGCTCTGCAGACACATTCAGAATCACCCAAATGTACTGATTACGGGAGTAATATAAAGGCAGGAGAATAGCCTTGATAATCGAAAAATGGCGACAGGAATTCAGAGAAAACTAAGGGTTCTCTAACATACCCGTCTATTATCCGTAATATTCAAAAAAGTGAATTCGCCTATTATATATAGTTGGCTTTGCCCTCCCATCGCCGACTCAGGAGAGAAACCATATACTTTTGTCGCATTGACATCTGCTGTTTCTTCTCAAACAGTAGTTCGGGGATTGCCCCCAGTGCCCACATGACGTAAAAACAGAATTCTGCTATCATTAGGGTATGATAAAACGCCCCCCCACGCTGGATGAAATCTTCGCGCCGCGCGGTGTGGCAGTCGTCGGGATTTCACCAAACGGCAGGGGTTTTGCTACCGGCGTTCTGGTATCGCTAAAATCAGCCGGTTTCCCTGCAATTTATCCCATAAACCCGCGTTACAACGAGGTCTTCGATATGCCGTGCTACCCCAATCTCCAGGCGGTGCCCGGACCCGTCGACCATGTCATCGTCAGTATCCCTGCTGAATCGGCGCTCTCACTACTGGACGATTGTGCCGCTAAGGGTGTGAAGTCGGTACATTTCTTCACTGCCGGTTTCAGCGAAAGCGGACTCCAGGAGAGAGCCGACCTGGAAAAAACAATGCTGGCAAAGGCGCGGGCTGGTGGTTTCCGTATCATCGGACCGAACTGCATCGGCTTGTTTGTCCCAAAAAGCAAACTGGCCAACACCGCCTCAGTACCGATTGAACCGGGATCAATTGCTTTCATCTCTCAGAGCGGCGGACACGCCCAGAATTTACCGGAATATGGTAGTCCGCGCGGTCTGCGCTTCAGCAAGGTAGTCAGCTACGGGAACGGATTGGACATCGACGAAAGCGAACTACTGGAATACTTCGCTCAAGACACGGAGACTGAAATCATCGCCGCATATATCGAGGGTGTTAAAGATGGACGGCGTTTCTTTACCGCACTCAGGACCGCCGCATCTAGAAAACCGGTAGTAATCTATAAGGGTGGCACCACCGAAGCAGGTAAACGCGCTGCTCATGGACATACTGCCAGCCTGACCAGTTCCGTCGCCGCTTTTGAAGCCTTGTGCCGTCAGATGAATGTCATCCGTGCTGACGATGTCGACGAAATGGTGGATGTGCTGGTAGCGCTCCGTTTTGCCCGACCATTGCCGACTGACACAGGTATCGTGGTAATGGGTGCGGGTGGCGGACCCAGTGTCCTCGCCAGCGATGAACTGGAGAAGGCGGGCTTGCAGGTACCGTCTCTCTCAAAAGCCACGCAGGCGGAATTGCTGAAATTCCTGCCGCTTGCCGGCGCCATCCTCATCAACCCCATCGATGCCAGCAATCTGGCGACGCCGGAAGCTATTGCCGCCACCATGAAAGTCGTCAGTCAGCTACCAGAAACGCACCTGCTCCTCTATCACCTGGGATTCCATCCCATTAGTAGCTGGGGCGGAGGCAGATTCGCCCAGTCATCTTTTCTCGACCCCACGATTGAAGCCATAAACGCAGTTAAGAAATCAAGCGGGAAGCCAATCCTGATGGTCTTAAGACCACCCCTTAACCTGGACAATATGAAGGACTTTTTAACAGTGCAAGCGGCTTTGGTGAAAGCGGGATTACCTGTCTTCTATTCCATGCACCAGGCAGGTAAAGCCATGGCGCGTGTTATTGCATGGCAAAAGCGACAGACTGCTTAGCTACCAAACATGTCAAATGATTCAGCAGTACCCCCCCTTTTCTAATTACCCCCTATGTGCTACAGTGTACTTGACTGAATCGGCCGGGAGCGGAAGATGCGCATTCCTTTTGTTGCTGGCAACTGGAAAATGAACACCACACTAAACGAGGGCATTAAACTTGTCGCCGAAATGAGACCTGGCATTGAATCAACCCAAAATATCGAGGTGGCTTTGTGTCCGCCTTTCATATCGTTAACGGTCATCCACAATCTGCTGTCGGGAAGTAAAATCAAACTCGGGGCGCAGAATTTGTTCTATGAAGAGAAAGGCGCATTCACCGGCGAAATTTCACCCATGATGCTGGCAGGTCTCTGCGAGTACGTGATTCTAGGGCATTCGGAACGACGACAGTATTTCGGAGAGACAAGCGAGATTGTCAGTCGGAAAGTAAACTCAGCTATAAAAGCAGGACTGAAACCAATTCTCTGTATCGGGGAAAATCTGACTGAATTCGAAGCCGGCAAAACAGAGGAAATCGTCACCGGACAACTCCTGAAATCTCTTGCCGGCGTTGACCCGTCCCCCGGTTTGGTAATCGCCTACGAACCCGTGTGGGCAATCGGCACAGGCAAAGCCGCTACCGGCGAGCGGGCTAATGAGGTCATCAGCCTCATCAGGCAAACTATAACCGGCTTGTATGATAAGAATTTTGCCTACGGTCTGCGCATTCTTTATGGCGGTAGTGTCACCGGTGATAATATCGCTGAGTTTGTTGGACAGGCTGAGATAGATGGAGCACTGGTTGGTGGCGCCAGCCTCAAGACCGACCAGTTCATCAGCATTGTGAGAAAGACAGCTCAATTAAAGAACCAATAGTCAATTACCAAGTAACAAGTAAATATATCGCCTGTCATTCCGAGGACTTTTTCTTGTCATGCTGAGCCCTTCAGGGTGAATTCTTATTCAGGGTGAACCCTTCGTTTTATATAACTCAGGGTAGACTCCGCGAAGCATCTAGTATCCTAAGAGAACTAGATTCTTCAGGTACTTCAGATTCCCGCTTTAACGGGAACAAGCTTCAGAATGACAAATGGATGAAGTATGAATAAACTGGTCGCAATCGTCGGTCCTACTGGTGTCGGTAAGACGCGATTAGCACTGCGACTTGCTCAGAAATACAACGGTGAAATCGTCAATGCCGACAGTCGTCAAATCTACCGTTTTATGGACATCGGCACGGCGAAACCGACCAAGGAAGAGCAGGCTCTGGTTCCCCACCACCTCATCGACATCATAAATCCCGACGAAGACTTCAGTCTGGCAACCTACCAGCAACTAGCTTACAAAGCCATCAGTGACATCCAGAGCCGCGGTAAACTGCCTTTTCTGGTGGGCGGCACGGGGCAGTATGTCTGGGCGGTGCTGGAAGGCTGGCTTGTCCCGAAGGTCCCACCCGATATTGAATTCCGCCGTAATCTGGAACAAAAAGCAGAAGACAACGCCGATGAGCTATATCAGGAACTAAACAGACTCGACCCGGTAGCCGCTAGAAAAATCGACCCGCGTAATATCCGTCGTGTCATCCGGGCGCTGGAAGTCAGCCGACAAAAACCATTCTCGCAAGCTGTTGGAAAAGCGCCTCCATCATTTGCATCATCTATTATCGGGCTGACCATGGAACGGAAAGAATTATACCGCCGTGTCGATGTACGGATAGACGAAATGATACGGCACGGTTTTGTAGATGAAGTGAAGAAGTTGATAGGGATGGGATATAATCTGACTCTCCCCGCGATGTCCAGCATCGGCTACCGGGAAATCGGGCAGTATCTACAGGGCAAGATGACGCTCGAAGAAGCCGTTTATAAGATGAAGACCGGCACCCACCGCTTCATCCGACATCAATACGCCTGGTTCCGATTGAAAGACGAGAGGATAAGATGGTTTGATACAGCTAGTGTAAGTGTAGAGGAGTTAGAGGAGGTGGTAAAACATGGGTAAAATAGTCGCCATCGGCGGTGGGGAAATGAAGCTAGGGGAAACCACAGACATCGACCGCGAAATAATACGTCTTACTGGGAAAAAACAACCACGCCTATTGTTCCTCCCAACCGCAAGTAATGATGCAATAACATACTACGATTCCATAAAACAGCATTTCGGGAAAGAATTAGGATGCAAGACGGACGTCCTTTTTCTCATTATGGACAAACCGAAATTAAAGGAGATTGAAAAGAAGATTCTCAGTGCCGATGCTGTTTATGTTGGTGGGGGGAATACCGAGAAGATGATGCGGGTATGGCGTCGAACAGGTGCCGCTCAAGTATTAAAACAAGCTTATGATAAAGGTATTATACTATCCGGAATCAGTGCCGGCGCAATTTGCTGGTTCCGCTGGGGAAATTCTGATTCAAGGATTCTGGCGGGGACCAGTAACAACCTTATCAGGGTTTCAGGACTAGATTTGGTGCATGCTCTCTATTGCCCCCATTTCGATGCAGAACCACAAAGGCAGATGAGCTTGAAAGCTATGATGGTTAAAACTCCCGGGATTGTTATCGCCGTTGATAACTGTTGTGCTATTGAAATTGTGGATGAAATGTACCGCATCATCTCCACCAAACCATCCGCGAATGCATATCGGATATTCTGGAAACCAGGGACGTATCATAAAAAGGTAATTAGTAAGCGAAAAGAATTTAGACCACTAAGTCATCTATTGAGTAAATGGGCTTTGATTGAAGCACAATACAGGAGAATTCAGTTTGACCTTGAAAATCCGCCAATATCAACCATCAGATAACGATGACGTCTGGGAATTGCACCGTTTAGCTTTAGAACCGACCGGTGCTATGCTGCCGGGTGGTCAGTGGAATGACGATGATTTAAATGATATTCAGAAAAACTATATCGATGATGGCGGCGATTTTCTAATAGGCATCCTCGATAATAGAATCGTCTGCATGGGCGCACTCAGGAAGAAATCCGAAACAATGGCAGAAATAAAGAGGATGAGAGTGCATCCAGACTATCAAAGAAAAGGATTCGGGCAGATGATTCTTGATATACTGGAGGAAAAGGCACGTAAGCTTGGCTATACAGAATCGTGTCTGGATACGACCACCAAACAGATTCCCGCTCAAAAACTCTACGAGAAAAATGGATATCATCAGACTAGTAGGACTAGCTATGCCGGACTAGAGATAATATTTTACGAGAAGAAAATCAAATGACAAGGTGATGGGGACGTTCAAAGAAATTTAGCTTCTAAAACCTGTCACTCAGAATCCGCTAGTCGTACTTTCATTGAGATGTTTGCCCTATGATGCGAACAATTACTTGTTACCTTTTGGCTTTACTGTCAAATGATAGAAAGTAAATATACAAAGGAGCTATAGACAGTCAATAATATTATGTCTATTATTAGAATTAATCTTTTGTAAGGAATATCGAAATGGGATTAGAAGCCATATTTAAAGGATGGACTGGTGAATTAAAAACAAAATTTATCAATAGTCTGTTTCTAAATGAACAATATAAGATTTTTAATAACGTAATCATTCAAACGGAACGTGGTTCCACACAAATAGACCATGTGATAGTGTCTCCGTTTGGATTATTTTCCGTAGAAACTAAAGATAAAACGGGATGGATTTTTGGAGACGCTAACCAAAGGCAATGGACCCAAAAGATTTTTAATAATACATATCAATTCCAGAACCCATTACATCAAAATTACGCTCATACCAAGAGTTTGTCGGAATATCTCGGTATCGAACACGAAAAGATATATTCCCTTGTTATATTTTGGGGTGATTGTGAATTTAAAACACCGATGCCAGATAACGTATGTAAAGGTGGTATTTTTAATAATAAATTCAAGAACTACATTCAAAGTAAAAAACAAATATTATTCTCACCTGATGTAGTGAATTCAATTTGTGTAAAATTGAAGGATGCAAAAGAGAACTCGGGATTATTTAGCAATTGGCAACATAGCAATGAAGTAAAAAATAGATATAAAAGTACCACAAAATGCCCCAAATGCGGCGGAGATTTAGTTAAAAGGGTTTCAAATAGAGACAGCAGAAATACTTTTTTGGGATGCAGTAATTACCCACGCTGTAAATATACTAAAGATATTTGACCCTACATTATCTACTTTACATGTTTCTACAACAAGGACTAGTTTCATCGTACAGACATAGGAATGACAATGAGTATTATCCCAGCATTACGTTATCCAGCAGTCGGGTATTCCCGAATTTAACAACCATTGAGACCAGTGCTTTACCTTGAATTGTCTCCAATTCCTCAAGTGTCTCGGGGCTGGCAATACTGATATAAT
The DNA here is from genome assembly GCA_036396095.1 of Dehalococcoidales bacterium. Classification (GTDB taxonomy): domain Bacteria; phylum Chloroflexota; class Dehalococcoidia; order Dehalococcoidales; family Fen-1064; genus JAURWL01. The sequence goes on from DASWLM010000015.1 coordinate 18,976, forward strand.
CGATAACCGCCAGCGGCTCTTTCTGAATCAATGCGGTCATTTGCTGTCGGATTTTAGTGGCGTTTCTTTCACCTTTTGTATAAAGTTCTTTCGCCAGTTGGAGAGAATGATAGAGCACCGTTGCCTGTTTACGCTGTTCCGGAGTCAGATAGACGTTCCGACTGCTCATCGCCAGACTATCTGGTTCACGTATCGTGGGGCAGATAACCACCCGCACATTCATATCGAGGTCTTTCACCATTTTCTGAATGACAAGCGCCTGCTGGGCATCCTTCTGCCCGAAATAGGCATTGTCCGCTTCTACGATATTGAACAGCTTGGCAACCACGGTGGTGACACCGCGGAAATGGGTGGGTCGTGATGCACCCTCAAGCCTTTTAGTCAGTTTATCCACATCCACCCAGGTATCGTAACCGGCTGGGTACATTTCTTTATCGGATGGGAAGAAAACAACATCCGTCCCCGCCTTTTCCAGCATGGCGAGGTCGCGTTTCAAGTCACGTGGGTATTTGGAGAGGTCTTCCTTCGGTCCAAACTGGGTGGGATTAACGAAGATGCTCACCACCACTGCTTTGTTCTCTGCTTTAGCCTGCCTGACCAAAGAAATATGCCCTTCATGTAAATAGCCCATCGTGGGCACAAAACCAACGGGCTCCTTAAGAGCCCGTCTGACCTGTTTCATTTCAGCTATTGTTTCAACGACTTTCATATTAGTATGCTTTCAACTCCTCGATGACGTCCTGGTCGATGATGTAACTGTGCTTTTCCGTGGGGAATTTGCCTGCTTTCACTTCTTCTTGATATTCGGTCAGGGCATTTGTCATGATGTCCATGACTTTGGCATATTGTTTGGCGTGTTTCGGTATGAAATCCGAAAGCCCGAAGGTATCCGTAATCACCTGCACCTGCCCGTCACAACTAGGTCCCGCCCCGATGCCGATAGTCGGAATGGAAACCTTCTCGGTGATAAGCGCCGCCAATTTGTAAGGTACAGATTCCAGGACTACGGAGAATGCTCCCGCCTGCTCCAATGCTCTGGCATCGTCAATTAACTGTCGCGCGACTTCCGGTCTCTTCCCCTGAACCAGATGCCCGCCCAGCTGATTTACAGACTGTGGCGTCAGACCGATGTGTCCCATCACCGGGATGCCGCACTGGACAATGCGCTTGACTTTATCGGCAACCGTGACGCCACCTTCGAGTTTGACTGCCTGCGTGCCGCCTTCCTGCATAAACCGGGCGGCGTTTCTCATAGCATCTTCCGCAGAGACATGGTAGGTCATAAAAGGCATATCGCCAATGATGAGAGCATGCTGAGTGCCGCGGACAACGGCTTTAGTGTGGTGAATCATTTCGTCCATGGTTACGGGCAGGGTGTTTTCGTAGCCCAGGACCACCATTCCCAGGCTATCGCCAACGAGGATAAGGGGAATACCAACTTTGTCTACGATTTTCGCGGTAGAGTAGTCATAGGAGGTAATCATAGTGATTTTTTCGCCACGGCGTTTCATCTCCCGGATGTCATTGATGGTGACGCGTGCCATAGGACACCTCCTTTATGCAAGTACTCGCTCTACAGCCCCCTTTATGGCGGTGATATGGTTCTTGGAATCAACATAAACCAGTTTCGGGTGGTGAAGGCGAGCGTTCTCTTCCTTCACGTCGGTATAGGTAAGAATAATGACGAGGTCGCCTTTCTTCACCAGGTGAGCGGCAGCCCCATTAACACAGACTTCGCCTGCTTCACCCTCAATAGCATAAGTAATCAAACGATTGCCGTTATTAATATCGAGGACATGCACCTGCTCGTAGGGAAGGATATCTGCCGCTTGCATCAGTTTATGGTCGACGGCGATACTGCCCTCGTAATTGACATTACAATCGGTAACAGTTGCCCGGTGAATTTTACTCTTCAGCATCACTCTCATGTCTTTCCTCCATGAACAGTAGTTTGCTCATACTCTCACTATTCGTTAACGTGAAATACACCCTCACCTTTCAGGTACTTTTCGACATAAAAAGCATTTGTTCCAGAGAACCATGCTTTCCCGACAACAGCTTTCGCCCTGAAAACTACCATATAGGATTGAGCACCAGATTTTACCGGTTTAAAAAATAGCGCCTGATACGGACCCTCTTCTCCCGCAGCATAACCACCATCTTTTGTATCAATCTTCCAGCCACCATCAGCACCCATCTCGATAATTTCTGCCTGATATAGCGTGCCGGTCTGCTTGAGCTCCGGCTTGAGTAACGCATAAACCTCGTCAAGTGTCATGTTATCAGTTACCAGTTTATCCAGGTCGATTAATTTACTGACCGGCGGCTTGGGAGTGCCACCACTGCACCCGACCGGAAATAGAGAGAGCATCATCACGATAGCTACAACCAGTATCAGCAGTTTTTTCATTAACTATCTCCTTATGCTCACTACAGCCTGATTCTACAGTACCGGGAGGGCATCGTCACGACTGCGCCCACTGGTGCTTCGTTCTTTAACAATCTCTTCATGCTCAGCCTGAAACCCTCGCTTGAAACCAGCTTTCAAGGCAGTCCGGAGTTCGACCGCTTTATTCTCATCAATCCTGCCCTTGGCTAGAGCAACATGGATGGTCTGGAGGCCAAGTTCACAATAGGTTGAGAGCACATCCGGGGCTTCTTTCTTCAGTGCCTCGATGTGTTTTTTAACAGTACCCACATCACCGCGGGCGATTGGTCCTGTGAGGCACTGCGGCACACCGACACCCGCAATATTATTCAGTGTACCCCGAAGTAAGGGTAATAATGCTTTGGTCGCCTGGTCGCGTGGTATACCAAAGGTCTGCCACAGGTCATCTGCAAGTTTTACCAGCGTAACCAGATAATTGCAAGCGATAACAGCCGCCGCATGATAGATGACTTTATCGCTGGCTTTAAGTTCAATAAAGGTACCGTTGAGGGCTTCGGTAAGTTCTTTTAGCGTGGTTTTGAGCGGTTCTTCGGCTTCAATCGCAAATGTCGAACCGGCAATGTTATCGATAGCTTGTTTTACTGAGGCGAAGGTTTGGAGAGGATGGAAAGCGCCAATCTGAGCGCCAAGTTTGCGGGCGGGGGTAAGAGTTTCTGCGGAATCAGCGCCGCTACAGTGGACGACGCTTTGACCGTGATGCCAACGTACTTCTGAAACAACAATGGGAATGGCGGCATCCGGCGTAGTGATGAAGACGAGGTCGGTGGTATCAACTAATTCCTGGCTAGTGGTACAAACACGGCAACCTTTGACAGCCTGTGCCAATCTCTCCGATGACGCCCGGGTGCGACTGTACACAGCGACTACAGGATAGCCTTTTTCGCTGAGTCTGATGGCAAGGGCACTACCGACAGTTCCAGCGCCGATGAAACCTAGTTTCAGCATTGAACCTAACCTCCTGAAATATAAATGCCCTCTCCGACATAGCCAGAAAGGGCATCTCCACTTCCTTGTTTATGCCGTCTCGGTCATGTCCGATCCAAGCGACAGTCTTCAGGTTCGGTTTTTAATGACTCACCATAACACTACTTGGTGGCTTCCAATGCTGATACTAGCACCGCACCTCTGGTTTGTCAATAGGTATGGTATAGTACTTTATCTTCGTACACGATGCGACTAGGTTAAATTTTGGTTACAACTGCGAATACGCCATCTGAAATACCCCAAACAAGGAATAGAAGTAGCCGTATTTCCCGTGGCAGACAGTCTTATTGGAGGTCTTTCTTTTTCTGCTCGAATTCGTCTTTACTTAGTTCACCGCTGGCATAGCGCTTCTTGAGTATTTCCAGAGCAGAATCAGTATGCTGTGAGGAATCAGTGACATGGCGTAAATCAATGCCGCGTACTACCGCGATAATTCCCCACACAATAAGAACACCAATAACAATCATGACTATACCCATGAACCAACCTCCGCCAAAGCCGCCCATCATGCCGGGTCCCATAACACCCCAACCAACTCTGGCCCACCCAGTATCCCATCTCCAGAACATCGCTACAAGGAACAGAAGTGCAATTATTATGCCACCGACTGTAAGAAACAATTTAGTATTCTTGCCCATATTTTCACCTCTCGATACATTAATCAGAATTTTACATAGCCACCTGTGTTTGCATTGACTGCCCACCCCGCAAAAATTCAATAGTGACACGACCACTCATACTTGGAGCGGATAATACTTTCTGCAAATCAGTAGCACTATCAATACGATTTGAGTCTACACTCACGATTATATCGCCGGGCTGCAATCCCACCAACGCTCCCAATGAATCCGACTCCACCGCACCGATGTACGCGCCCTGATATGGCACATACCTGCTGGCATCCGCCACCTTAATTCCTAATCGCCCGCAGCGTCCGCTTCCGGAACCGCCAAGTAAGCCTTCGATACGCGTCCGGTCAAAGCCAATAACTACCTGTCCATCGATAACAATGACCGGCACTCCCATTTGACCGGTTAAATTCACCATTCTTTCCGCCGCATCATGGTCACGAGAGACATCATACTCATAGTAACGAACTCCGCGCTCAGTAAAAAAACGTTTTGCCTGATGACAATATCCGCAGGTTGGTGTAGTATAAATATCGACACGCATATTTAGATACCTCTGTTAATCTTCTTCATTCCAATTAATTCGTTTATCCCCAACTGCAACTGCAGTTTTCTTAAAATCTTTTATGTCTTTTAGCTCCCGCCGATAACTGCACTGGAGACACTGCTCAAACCAGCCGTCAATGTCACGGTCGATGAACAGGTCGCCGGAACATCTCGCACAAGCCTTCAATCTCCACTTAAGCATGTTTTCCCCCCTTTTCCAGACCTCCGATGTAACCAAAACAATTGTACGGTAAGCCGGATACAGTGTATGTGACAATGGTCGCAATTGAGAGGGATGCTGTGTAGAGAGAAGGAAAAATGGATGGACTGTCAGGACTAGCGCTCTTCGATGATAATTTCAAAAGAACATGTTAGGGCACCGGTGGGACAGATAGCTTCACAAAGTGTGCACCAGTGACAATCGTCGGTTTCGACTAGAGTAACGATGTTATTAACCAGGATAATTGCACCGCACCTGCAAATCTCAATGCATAACCCGCAGAGATTACATTTATCTTGATTAATTTCCGGCATTTGTATCACGGGTTATTGCTCCTACAATTTTAATATAATGGTCACCCGATTCGGGTGTATGTAACCTATGTCTCACACTTCCTGATTAATCATTTCCTGCAAAGCATTTTTATCAGATACAACTATGCGGTGCCGTTCTAATCGGATTAGTCCGCGTTCTTCCATCGCTTTTAGAGAACGCGCCACCACTTCACGGGCAGTGCCTGCCATCGCCGCCATCTCCTGCTGGGTCAAGCGTTGACCGTGACTACCGCCATCACTTGTATGCTCCAGCAGAATTTTAGCCACTCTTCCGATAACATGCTTGAAGGACAGATCCTCTACCAGAGAGATAAGCTGACGGGTTCGTGCTGCCAGCACCTGGATAATCTGTGAACTCACCTGCGGATATTGCCGTAAAACAACCTCAAGCCTTTCTTTTTTTATGCCATAGAGTGTGACCATACTCATCGCCTGGGCACTCATCGGATTCGGACCATTGTCAAAAATAGAAATATCATTCAGCACTTCACGGGGTCGCGCCAGACTGATAATTTGTTCTTTTCCCTGAGCGGAGGTTTTGAAGAGCTTCACGATGCCAGAGATAAGAAAAAATAATGTCTCCGCCGGTTCTCCCTCAAAGAAAATCATCTCGCCGCGCTGAAAGGTCTTCTCAAAAAACGACGGTTTGATAGCCTCCAATTCAGCCGCGCTGAGTCCGGAAAAGTAGGAGAGTGTGCTTAAAGAGTTTGAGTCTATTACCATTTTTTCTCGCCGGGTACGCCAGACGTTATGTCAGATTATACCAGCTTATGGCAAAACTGGCAAAAACAGAATTCTTGATAGTACTGATGAAGACAACCCATATCTCTGCTAGAATAGATATATGTCGCTGATTATCAGGCGTGCTACAATCAAAGACCTCAAAGCCATCACAGACATTTATAACGAAGCTATACTCACCACAGACGCCACCTTCGATACCGAGCCTAAAACAGTCGCGGAACAGAAGGTGTGGTTTAGCGACCACGGAAAAAAGAATCCCATTCTGGTGGCAGTGATAGATAGCACCGTCTGCGGCTGGGCATCCTTAAGCAAATGGTCAACCCGTTGCGCCTATGCCGACACTGCGGAAATATCAGTCTATGTAAAGCAAGGGCACCGTAGCAGAGGCATCGGGAAACGTTTGATGAAAGAAATCATTAATAAAGGCGAGAAGGTCGGTTTGCACACTGTTATTTCCAGAATCACCAATGGGAACTCAGTAAGTATTCATTTGCATGAAGAACTCGGTTTTCAACACATCGGGGTTATGAAGGAAGTGGGTAAAAAATTCGATAGGACTCTGGATGTCTGTATGATGCAGAAGATTTATCCACCGGGATAGTAGCCAACGTCAAAAGTGTAATTCAGTACCTACCCTTTTCCCGAGCCAGTCGTTTTACGTCTCCGTCCCCAGTTTGTCTTTCAACCATTTTCTAATTTGCGTAAGCAGTTCATTATGCGCCTCTCTCAGAAAGTGACCATTATTTTTCAGAATATGGAGCTCTTTCGGTTCTTCCGCCCACTGATAAATATACCTGGAACAATCAGCCGATAGGTTACGGTCACGCTCTCCGTGAATAAGCAAAAGAGGCCGGGGAGCAAGTTCTGCCACTCTCTGTGCGCCAGAGGTTTGACTGGCAAGCCCCACCACCGTCTTCACTTCTTGACCCATTGTCCCTGCCTGAATAGCCACTGCACCACCAAAGGAATGGCCGACAAGCGCCACTTTATTAATCCTTTTCTGTTTCAAAAAATCGACTCCTGTAAGCACATCCTGCACGCATTCCTCAAAATCGCCCGGACGACGATAGTGCAGTCTGAGGGAATTAAATCCATCTGTAACCATTCGTTCACTCAATATCTTGAAGATACCAAAAGAGGGACCATCAAATCCCCCCAGCGCCCCACACAACCAGATAACACCCCGAGTACCACCAGCACTATGAAAAATACACTCAATATTGCCATCGGCGGTATTGATGATAACATGTTCCTGGTTTTTGTTTTGTTTTTCTGAATGAATGCCGGTGATTTTCATTTTTCCACTTCAAACGACGGTTTCTCCACCTGGGGACGCGCATTACCACGTGAAAACGATGAGAAAATAGCAAAAGCACAGACAATTGCTGCGATGAGCAGGGTATCTTGATAACCGGCAATCAATGCCATTCTATTCAGGTCTGACGCGATGGGATTCTCTGTCGAAAGTTGCGCCAGATGAACAGCCTGCCGACTGGTAAACAGTGCTCCGGCAATAGCAATACCGCTCGACATACCTACCTGCCGAACCGTGGCAATCATTGCAGAACCGGTGGTTAGTTTTTCCCAGGTCACGGAACCCATAATAGAACTATTATTAGGCGATGAAAAAAGCCCGGAACCAATGCCCATCATCACTAATCGTGGTAGAATGTCAACCAACGTGGCATCTGTTCCCAAACGACTGAGCCAGAATAATCCACCGCTCATCAGCGCAATTCCTACCGTGCACAGCAAACGATAGCCTATCTTATCCGATAGCCAGCCACTTATCGGTCCGATAACAAGAGCTGTGATAGAAACAGACGCGAAGAGAAGACCAGCCTGGGATGCAGAATATTCAAGCCCTTCAATGAGATAAAAAGGCATGAGCAGCATATTTGCAGAAAGAGCAATGAACATAATAAGTAGAGAAATATTCCCAGCCGCAAAGAGACGGTTACGGAACAATTTCAGGTCGAGAACCGGGTGAGTGGCTTTCCTTTCAATGATGACAAAAATTATGACTAATACCAGTGCCATCACCCCAAAAGCCACCGCTACCGGTTTCGAAAAACCATCCTTACCGCCTAAATTGAAAAACAGCAGAAGACATGCCAGCCCTGAGGATAATGTCGCCGCACCTCCCCAGTCGAAGCTGAATTTATCTTCGGAGACTTTTTGCTCTTTCAGGCAGACAATTGCCATGGCCATCCCTGCCAGTGCCACTGGAATGGTAACATAGAAAATCGCCTGCCAATTGAATAGGTCGACAAGCACGCCACCAAGAACCGGGCCTGAGAGCAAACCCGCCGAGACAGTGGCACCCGATATGCCAAGTGCTTTCCCTCGTTCCTGGGGTGGGAACGCTGCCGTCACTATCGCCGTGCCCAGCGCAACGGTCATTGCGGCACCGATTGCCTGTACAACGCGGGACAGGATTAGCTGGGTAATGCTCTGCGATAGCGTACAGAGAATGAGACCGAGTGTAAAAATGGCGAAACCAAGAGTGTAGATTTTCTTTCTGCCAAAAAAATCGCCAATCTTTCCAAAGACAAAGACCAGACTCACACTGACAAGAAGATAGGCAACAGAGACCCACAGGACAATTGATGGCTCGGTGTTAAAGACTTTAGTAAGACGGGGAAAGGAGATATTTACAATACTGGCGTCTAGCGTACTCATGTAAGTACCGATAGACACCGTAATAAGTGCTAGCCACTTGTAGGAAATGCCCTTTTTCTTTTCCATCTCGCTATCCGTATGATGCCATGCTTTTAATAACTCTGCTGTACGAACTTGAAGTTTGTCAAGTTTGATTTACCTATCCATATTTGTGATATAATGTCCTCTGAATTCACCTGTGCAAAGGAGGAGATTTATGACGCAGGGTTCGGTTATTACTGAAGACATGAAAAAAGCAATCGGAGTCGAGTCCGAACCGACAATTGTTGTAGTCGAGAGAGAACCAATAAGAAGAGCCGCCGCAGCAATGGGCGACAACAATCCCCTGTACTATGATGAGGAGTATGCAAAAAAACTCGGGTATCGCAGTGTTATTGCACCACCGGGATTTCAACCAACGTATTCTTTCACGCTTAAAACCGCACCGATGAGAGCGGATGCAGGACCTCGTATGCCCACGGGTTTTACTAGGTTCATGAATGGCGGTGATGAGTATGAATTCTTCCAGCCTATCCAGGCAGGCGATGTCCTGAGTATCACCAGAAGACTCGGCGATCTTTACGAAAGAGACGGCCGCATGGGGAAAATGTTCTTCACAGTCAACGAGACCGTCTTCCGGAATCAAAAAAATGAGATTGTACTGATTCAACGCAGTACGACCATCGCCTACTAAATGTGAAGGTAGAGTGAAAGGAGAGAAAAATGGCTGAACAGCGTTTTTGGGAAGATATTGCAGTTGACTCGCCTGTCCCACCGTTAATGAAGAATGCAACACCGAGACAGCTCGTAATGTGGGCTGGGGCTTATGGCGATTACTACGAGATTCATTACAACGAAAATATAGCTAAAGCAAACATGCTACCAGGTCTGATTATTCACGGTACTCTTAAAGCCGCCTGGCTGGGACAAATGCTCAGCGACTGGGTTGGCGAAAAAGGTCGCATCAAGAAATACAGCGCCAGCTACCGCAGTATGGATGTACCGGGCGACAACATTACCATGACTGGTAAAGTGACCAAGAAGTACGTCGATGGCAAAGACCATGTCGTCGAGGCAGAAATCTGGGTCCAAAACGGCAAGGGCGAGAAGACCACACCCGGCACAGCGGTCATTGTTTTCCCGGCAAAGAGTTAGCAGCCTGATAATCTAAAGACGAATAATCGACTGGCGTCGTGCGGCTAGAACCGGTCGCCTACACTTTTGCGCTGGAAAACACGGCGCCAGTTGCCTGCCTTGTCCCGCATCTCTTTGATGCGCGGCACGTATCTGATAAATGGTATCAGCAGAAGCGCCACCGTAAATACAATCCATTCCCACTTGTGGTCGAACATATACCAGGCAATGAATGGGTAGCATATAAAAGCCAGGCTGTAACTAATGGTTGGGGCGCGTGTAATCAAGAACAGTAAGGCGAAGAGTCCGCCGTTTATCAGCACTGCCCACGGTTTCATCAGGTAGATGAGCACACCAATGGAGGTAGCACCACCCTTTCCACCCTTGAAGCCCAGAAAAATGGGAAAACCGTGACCAAGCACGGCGACAATTCCCGAAAGCAGATAGACATATTCGTGGACTTTCAATGCCTCCGCAATTGCCATCGCCGCGACACCCTTCCCAACATCGCCCAACAGCACTACTAGTCCCCACCAGAACCCCACCTCATAGAAGACGTTCATTGCCCCCATATTCCGGGTGCCGACTGACCGGATGTCCGTCTTCTTCTGTAACTTGCCGACGATGTAGGCGGTGGGTATAGAGCCGAGCAAGTAGGCGCAAATCAAGGCGATAGCAATATAGAGAACCGTCACTAGATAACCCCTCGAAATGACTTGCCGATAGTTGAGAATAGAATAAATCGCCTGTCGCTGTCAACAAGAAGGCTTAATGTCCATGCTCTGTATAATGGAGCAACACAAACATCCTCAGCGAACCTATTCTATTATGTTTGATGTTAACTAATCTAAATCTGCCACTGTTCTTTCCCACCCATGAAACTGGCAGTAAGAATTCTCTTCGGGGCGTCAGTTTCCTGTACGTTGGGAATGCTCTGCTCCCCAAATCTACCAAATCCCGGCGGTACATACAGCACAAAATCCAGCGGTTGTCTTTTTCCTTCGGCGACGTCCGCAAGATATTTTGTTATCGAGTCGGGATTGCTCATAAAAGGAACTTTGCCGGTATAACCACTCCCATTCTGAGATTTATCAGCGTATTGGAATGCCGTGCCATAAAGACCCGTCAGGTCAACACGCCTTGGAAAAGCCATTCCGTATATGGCTGAATTAGTCGACATGTAATTGACAAACTTCCAGCTGGGCCACTTTCCTTGACCAAATGTAGCAGGTGGATTTAAGGGGTCGGGTACTTCCGCACCTGCGCGCGACATCTGAAACGCCATCACAACTGATTGTGCTAATCGGGAGCTTGCGTAGAAATCGTGCCCGTCTGCATTCCAGTCTTTTCTAGTGCACTTCAAACCGAAAATTCGGGAAATGAAAGCGCCTTTTAAAAAGCCGAATTTCCCATCGGCTCTCAGGTGGGCGGAATAAGCGGCGGCACGCGTTGTCGATCCCCATTGTCCCTTCTTGCCGACTTCGTCATAGTCAATAACACCATCACCATTTTCGTCAAAGGCATCCATGAATTCTCTGTAAACCGTGGTACCGTACAGTTTATCATGCGCCTGTATATAGGTCAGCGCCGTCTTCTGTAAATCCCATAAGAAAGAACCCGGGTTATGCCACATCTCTTTTTCTATTATCTCCTCAAACCTGCCGCCTTCAATCCTGCCGAGATGTCCTTCCACGGAAGCTAATGGCGAGTTCGTGATTGTATCCCAGCCAACCACATGATAATTCTGCTGTCCGACACCCCGCTCTTCACAATACTTGTACAGGTTGTAGCGGAAAAGCGGCGAATCATAATCTTCACCGGTGATAATACTATTACCTTCAATTTTGGCGGCGGGGACACGGTGCACAAACTCGGTGTTCCAGTCGTTCTCTTTCTGCAGTCGCCGCCCTTCAGCCATCGGAATGGTTTTAAATACGTAGCGGGCGCAGAATGTATCCATCGCTACACAATCGAGCGACGCCCAGACAAAACCCTCATTGACACGGATACCCATCCCCCCACCCGTATGACTATTATTGATAGCTTCAACGGCATCAACGATACACAGCATATAAATTCCCTGATTCTGGGTGGCACGGATAACATCCGCCTGAGTGCCGGGGAAGCCCTTGGTCTTCTTTAAAATATATTCGCCCTTTTTGTTGCGCAACGGTAACATGGTTTTATCATCAATTTCAGGCAACCAGGTCTGATGCGGTAGTAGTGCTTTCAATCCGGGATTACGCTTGAACGGGTAACCGTATTTCCAGTGAGTACCTCTGGGATGGTCATCCGAAGGCGCTTCTTGCGGATAGAGACCAATGCCCAGGTTCTTTATTGCATTGGTAAGCAGGTCCTGCGAATGAATCTTAAATTTGGGAACATTTAAGAGGACACAACCGGGGTAGTCTTTCATATCCTTCGGGTTTTTAGGGTCGCCGCCAAGGATTGCCTTGTGTAAAGTGACTTCCTTAAAATTAGCGCCCTGAGGCACCGGTACTGTTCTACCTTTTGACGGCGCATTGATGCGGTTCAAGTCGTATACCATCAGGCGGTTCCCGGCTCTCCCTGGCGGTAAATATTTCCCATTGATACTCTCTTCGTAGCCATTCATCGGATTATCTTGATGACCGGCTGGATGACACTCAGCGAGATATTTCCGCGCAAAGTAAAAACCATATCCCCCATAGAAGCCACCACTCCGCCCCTCAAACATCGCTTCATTAGTAATTTTCCGCCCTTTACTATAATACTGGCTGTAGATAACGGCAGTAGTTGAAACAGAACTGGCAGCATCACCAATTGCCATCTCAGAATACTCAATATTCAGTTTATCGTGAAACCAGCGCATTAGAGCCGCCATAAACGGCCATTCGGTGCAGGTAGTATCACCCTGGCCTGGACCATGTGATATCGGGCTGATACCACCTGGGGTGACGAGATTGGGTTTGAAGAAAACCTTCTTGCCGACTTTTACCTGACGTTGGATTTCGTGGGCAAACCCGGACTCATCATCAAGCGTCACCAATACGTAGCCCAGGTTGTTATAGATATAATCTGTTTTGTTTTTTATCTCTGTCCATGCTTCGGCGTTAGAGTCATTAATGTATTTCTGTAATAGTAGCGGGATACCGGCATAAGCTTTTTGGACATCCATTCTAACGCCGGCTATCGTCGCGCCTTCCGTGTCTATTGCATTCCGTCCGATGGGTGATTCTACAATTGTCGCCTTCTTGACTGGCATCGATCCCTCCTCACATCATTAATTCCGCTAAAACAATAGTATATTACTGCAGGCAATTGCGCAATTCGAGGCAAATACACAGGGGAGAGCCGAAACCCTCCCCTGACTGATACGGTTTTAAATAATAATCATTCTATTATGTCGCCGCACACACCGATGGTAATTTCTTTCAACGGTACTTTTCTGCCGCTGGCTTCGATGGCTTTCTTTGCCAGATATACCAAGCCGGAACAGCAGGGCACTTCCATATGCAATACCGTCAGGCTTTTCAATCCGGAATGTGCCACCAGCTGGGTCAGTTTGCCCAGATGCGCCTCGATGTCATCGAGCTTGGGACAGGCAATCAACAAGGCATGGTCTTTCAGAAAGTCATGGTGAAAACCACCATAAGCAAATGCCACACAGTGCGCCGTCAGTAATACATCCGCCTCGTGCAGGAAAGGCGCCTTTACCGGGACTAGAGTCAATTGTACAGGCCAATGCCGCAGAGTCGAAGGCTGATGAACTGTCTGCTCATATAAACCTGCAATGTGCCCACCTAATTCTTGCACCTGGGCTGAGGGACAGCCACAAACTAGAGTCTCTTCCCCTTGATCTTCTTCATGGAGATGACGCTCGACGGCTTCCTCATCAAATTCTTTGGCAACCCTCTCCTCGATTATAATAGCACCCATCGGACATTCTCCCAGGCAAGCGCCCAGTCCATCGCAATATACCTCGCTGACTAAACGCGCCTTACCGTCGATAATCTTCAGTGCGCCTTCCGCGCACCGAGGCACACAGGCACCACAACCATTGCATTTTTCCTCATCTATCTTGACGATTTTTCTCACAGTTCTAACGGTCATTTCCTTACCTCCTCAACCGATTTCTTTTCAGATACGGGCTTGTCCTCACCAATGATTTGCTTCCAGCGTTCTTCCCCCAGACACTGCCTCGCCGAAGCACACCACTCAATACAAGAAGGCAGTCTCTCTTTGAAAACCATCGTGCCGCATTTCTGACAGCGGACTCTGGTCTCATCGGAAAAAATTTCCACTTCCGCATGGCAACTGGGGCATTTGTAGAGTTCCACTCTGAGTTTTCTCATATCCTGACCGGGACACTTGCTGAACATCATCACCACCCCCTTTCCTCACAGGTTTCCTATCGATTACATACTCATTCTAGAGGAGAAAACGCGGGTAGACTATGATATAGGTCATACAGGGGAGAAAGTAACAAGTATCAAGAAAAATATCGGGGAGTAATTGATATTTGATTATTAGTTATTGGAACTTCCGCTCCCTAGAGCGGTGGTGGTCCTTCACCAAGGAGCTTTAGCTTTAACTCGTCCAGAATCACGATTTTGCCGCGCGCGGAGCGGGTAATTTTACGTGCATTGAGACCACTGAGAAATCGGATGGCTGTCTCGGTGGTAGTACCCGCCATATCCGCAATATCCTGACGGGTGAATGGTAAAGACGGTCCCAGCTTGGATGAAAGCATCAGCAAAGTGCGGGCAAGGCGCTGTTCCACTCTTTCCCCAGCCAGGTCACGCAAACGACCGGACGCCGTGCGAAGTCGCCCACCGAGCACATTGATGATTCTGAGCGCTACCTCCGGTCGCCGCGAGAGGAATTTCAGGAAATCTCCCCGCCGGATACCGAGCGCAACGCTGTCTACTACTGCCTGTGCAGAAGCCGGGTAAGGACGGTTCTCAAAAACAGCCACCTCGCCGAATATTTCCCCCGGTTCAAAGAAGGCGATAATGAAATCTTTACCGGTTGAAGAGTGCTTAACAACCTTAACCTTGCCTTCAGCGAGCAGATAAAACCAGTCGGGCGAGTCGTCTTCCCAGAATGCATACTCACCAGCCGCTAGACGCTTCTCCGAACACAAGCGCGCCAGCTCCGTAATTTCTTCATCCTGCAGTCCAGAGAAGATGAGCGATTGTTTGAGGATTTGAGTACGGTCAATCTTTGGCAACCAATACTTCTCCAGTGTCAGTCCAAATCCAGGTGCTCTTTAATAGCCTGACGCACTTCGCTTCTAATCTGAGGATCGTCCAGATACCCCAGCAGTTTTCCCAGCCGCTTCTTGGATATCGTCCTGATTTGATGAGCCATGATAATCGACGTCAGAGGTTGTCCTGCTTTCCCTTTGCTCAAGAGAACCTCAGAGGGATATAGACGGCGTTGAGTCGAAGTTAACGGAAGAATTGTTACATTCGAAATAGACTGATTGTACTCTTCATTGCTGACTATCAATACAGGACGTAAACCTTTTTGCTCCGCTCCTACCACCGGGTTAAGGTTAGCTTCTATCACAGCCCATTGCAAAGCTATCATTTGTCCATAATCCCCGTAGTCTCAGCATCGGCATATCTGAAATCCGCTTCAACATCAGCGACATCCTTTAGAAATAATGGGTCCTTTGCCGCCTTCTGCCATTGAACTTTCCTTGTCTGCCGTTTTAACTCATTGAGTTCTTTTATTAGTGCCTGCTCCACAAGAGCATTCTTGCTGGGCGCAATCCCCTGCGACATCGCTTCATTCAGGGCATCAAGAACATCAATATGCAAGTTGAAAGTGGCTTTTTTTGCTTTTGTACTCATCTCTATAACCTCGCATTCACCATCAGGTTGATATTATACTAGCATTCATTTCCACAATTAGCAAGTTGTTTTTGGAAGGCTATCTTACTTGCCCCATTGTTAAACATCATCCACCGTCAGTGCGACATAAGTCGCATACAGAAAACCCGATACCCTGTAATATACAAACTGGTTGATATACAATGAATACACACGGGAGGCATACCATGACCAATGAAAATGTGAAGGCAGTGCTTGACCAGATTCGACCGGCATTACAGGCAGACGGCGGCGATGTGGAACTGGTGGGTGTTAAGGACGGAATTGTCAGCGTGCGCCTGACCGGCGCCTGCGGCGGCTGCCCCATGTCGACCATGACCCTGAAGATGGGCATTGAGCGCCTGCTCAAGCAGAAGTTGCCGGAAGTTAAAGAAGTTGTTAGCGTCTAACAGTAACCGATAGGGAGGCTCCCGTGAAAGCCAGAACAGCTGTAATCACGGTCCTCCTTTTTTCTTTACTGGGTGGGGCGGTGGCTCTGGGCGTCAGTGAATGCGCCTCCAGGATTGATGAAAAGGGGGTACCGGACGTGGCAACGATTGAAATCAAAGAATATCAGGGCGAAAATCTCTCCTCTATCAATGATTTCCGCGATAATTCCATTGCCGGTCCACAGTACATTGACAAGGAGAAATACCGGCTAACCATTAAAGGGCTCGTAAATAATCCTCGCTCCCTTACTTACAATGAGGTTATCGAACAGCACCAGAGCCAACAAAAAGTGATAACGCTCGACTGCGTCGAAGGCTGGAGTGTGACGATTCTCTGGGAAGGTATTTATATAAAAGACCTGCTGCAGTCGGCTGGTGTCAAACCCGAAGCCAAAGTGGTCATCTTACGCTCTTATGATGGCTATTCAACCGCTCTCCCGCTTGACTACGTTATCGATAAAAATATCATCCTGGCTTACAAGATGAATGGCGTTACCATTCCACCCGAGCGAGGTTTCCCCTTCCAGGTGGTCGCCGAGAGCAAATGGGGTTATAAATGGGCAAAATGGGTAACAGAAATCGAGCTTTCCAATGACACGAATTACCGGGGCTACTGGGAAGAGCGCGGCTATTCAAATGATGGCGACCTAGATAAAGAGTTCTTCGAACCACAGTAACCACAAGGTGTCATCACTTCGACAAGCGTTCGACTGAGCTCACGCCGAAGTCTCAGTGCATGTCTGAGCATTAAGAGTACGTCCTGCCTTCTGAATGACGCCTTGAATCTCCACCTGATCAAAAATGGCTGTCTATAAATGACGGTATAAAGTACGCTTGAAATCTCTGAATCCATGTTTTTTCCAGAATGAAGAAGCGACCTGATTTTGCGCGATAACATCTAGTTCAATCCGGTGGATATCGTTTGAATAAAACCACTTCATGATTTCACCAAGCATTTTCTCGCCGATACCCTTTCGGCGATGTGCGACGGTAATAAATAGATCATGAATACAGCCGTACTTCACCCGGTCTTCCAGATTCGACGTCTCAATTATCAGTGAATAAGAATAACCAACGACGTTTCCCTCATCCAAGGCTACCAGCACAAGGCTATTCTCTGCTTCCATTGCCGGATGAAGATATTCTTTTATAAAAATGGGAATTGTACCATCATGGGGTGTGAAAACGGGGTCAATCTCGTGACTGTAACGCATGAATTCCATCCATAAATTCCCTAATTCTGTTATATGATGTTCGTTAGCCCTGACAATCTCAATAATCATAGTAGTTATTGTACTCTCTACTCTCCCCAAACCACAACCGAACAGTCGAGTCACCAGAAAGTCTGTACTCAAAGTGCAACCTTTGCCGCTTCAATAGCCTGCTTTTAGCCACATATTCAACGAATTTGCTTTGTATTGCTATTATTGATATATTTTACCTGAATGAATATTATGAAGTATCAGACCAACGACGTAATATTGCTGGGAGCTGGATTTTCCAGAGCTATCTCATCGGTAATGCCCCTGCTTATAGATTTGAGTGATGAACTTAGAAGTAATATCCCGAATGTTCCTGGTGACAATATTGAGCACTGGATGACTTATTTATCACAGTCTCATCCTTGGTTATCTGAACCTGAGAACTTAAGGAACAAAGCGCTTTTTCTTGAGCTTACACAGAGTATAAAAAGAGTACTGTCAGCGAAAACAGATGAAGCTTTACGTCAGTGTCAAAATTGTCCACTATGGCTTCAAAAGTTGTTGCAGCAGTGCCATGAGCGCAGGGTAAGCATTATCACCCTCAACTACGATACACTCTTGGAGAGTGCAATATTATCTATTACGATAGACAAGGATAATAAAGGAAAAGATAGGCGCTTGTACTTAGATGATATCTATCCAGTCCCGATGACTAATGCTGGTAGCAGAAGAGGAGATGTTTATTGGGCAGGTTCAGTGAAGGACTCATGTAAATTATATAAATTACACGGCTCGATAAATTGGTATTATTCTGGAGCATCAGAGGCTACCGGGGAGACCATTTACTATCACTATTTACCAGAGTGGGGGGGCAAACTTCCAAAAGACGACAAATTGCCTGAAATAGAAAGGAGATATGTCTCTGATAAAATCCCTCTATTAGTTCCGCCTGTAATAGAGAAATCATCATATTTTCAGCACGAGACTATCCGAACTATCTGGGGACTTGCAGGTCAAGCGATACGGTCTGCAAGCAGGATTATTTGTATTGGCTACTCATTACCCGAAACTGACCTTTCCTTTCGCTTTTTTCTGGGGGAAAATGCTCCCGATAGCAAGGTGTCGCTCTATATCGTCAACTTGGACATAAATTCCCCGGGACATTATAAGAAACTACTCGGCAGCTCCTACAATATAGATGACCAATACGTAGGCAGAACTATTGATGAACAATTGGTATCATGCCTCTTTCCCCAACTTCATAAATAAACATACGCATGGAAGGGCAAAAATCCCTTTGTTTTTTGTAGGGTGTTTTTCACTATATAGAAAAGTCAAATGGTATCAAATATTTGTACGCATCACTGGACAATGATCCCGATGACTACGTGTGAGTATTAACATATAATCTGAATGGAAACAAAATCGTTTATTCTACCTATGTGCTCAACGTAATAATTTTCCTGTGTACCACCTGAAAGTCTCACTTCTTCAAACAACACTGATGTCATTCTGAGACGCACAGCGACCGAAGAATCTAGTCTCTACTGGCAACTAGATGCTTCGTTTCACTCAGCATGACAAGCGAAAGCATGATTCTGGCTTTCCCTATGCATAGGTTAACGCATCGGCGGAATTTGCCCTTATATCCTCACTGCCAGTATAATTTGAACTGGTGTGCATCTCCAGGAGGTAGAATAGCGGTGAAAAATGATGGTTTCAACCAGTTCAAAGGCTCCCAGGATTATGTCACGTCAGAGGCATTGCGGAACGCTGTCAATATCGCCATCGCTCTGGGTAGACCACTTCTCATTCGCGGCGAGCCGGGCACAGGCAAGACCTTGCTTGCCCATAGCATCGCCAAAGACCTGAAGAAAAAACTCATCGTCTGGAACATAAAATCGACTACCAAAGCCCAAGAAGGCTTGTATGTCTATGACACCGTCCAGCGTCTGAACGATAGCCGGTTCGGCGATAAAAATATCTCAGATATCAAACAGTATATAAAGCTCGGTAAACTGGGACAGGCTTTCTCATCTCCAGAGCAGGTTATCCTCCTCATTGACGAAGTCGACAAGGCGGACATCGAATTCCCGAACGACCTGCTCAACGAACTGGATGAGATGAGCTTCTTTATTCCTGAAACCGGCGAGACCATTACTGCTAAAAATCGTCCTATCACTGTTATCACCAGCAATGCTGAGAAGGAGCTACCGGATGCCTTTCTGCGGCGTTGCGTCTTTCACTACATCGAATTTCCCACCCCGGAACTCATGGCACAGATTGTCGCCGTGCATTTCCCTAGCCTCAAAGACGGACTATTACGGGAAGCTATGAAAGCTTTCTATGCCCTCCGTGACATCGAGGAATTCCGTAAAAAACCATCCACCAGCGAACTGGTCGATTGGATAAAAGTACTTCTTGCCAGCGACACACCTACGGACAAGATTGCGAAAAACATCCCATTCGCCGGCGCTCTACTGAAAAAAGAAGTTGATTATGACTACTTCATAAATAATTACATGGCAAAGAAGGACGATGCCTACGTCCTGCGTAAACAACTGCCGTAAGTAAGATGTTCACAGGCTTTTTCTACGCGCTCAAAAAACATAAAGTCCCGATCTCCATTACCGAATGGATGACACTGATGGAAGCGCTCGCCCGTGGGTATATCACCACCTTGGATGAGTTCTATTATCTGGCACGCGGTTTGCTCATCAAAAGTGAAACCTATTTCGACCATTATGATGTCGCCTTTCAGGAGTATTTCAAGGGTGTGGAATCAATGGCCGAAATCACTGACGATGTTTTGAAATGGTTGAACGACCCCTTTACACGCAGAGCCATTAACCAGGACTTACCATTTGGTTATACTGCCGACACGCTGGAAGAGCTCATGAAAGAACTCGAAAGGCGCCTTGCCGAGCAGGATGAAGCCCATGATGGCGGCAACTACTGGATTGGACGTGGCGGTAGGTCTCCCTTCGGACACGGCGGGGAACATCCTGCTGCTATCCGGATTGGAGGGGATGGAGGCAACCGCACTGCCGTTCAAATTGCAGGCGACCGGCTTTACCGCAATTATCGCAGTGACCTCACCCTCGATGTCCGCCAGGTAAAAATGGCACTCAAGAAACTGCGGCAACTCAACCGCATCGGGCCAGAAGATGAGCTTGACCTGGATAAAACGATTGATGCCACTGCCAGGAATGTCGGCGACCTAGAACTTGTCTGGCGTCGGGAACGGAAGAACGCCATTAAATTACTCCTCCTGATGGATACCGGCGGTTCTATGGACCCTTTCGCCCATCTGTGTAGTCTGCTATTCACGGCGGCGAATACCAGTACTCATTTCAAGGACTTCCAATACTATTACTTCCATAATTGTATTTACGACGATGTTTTTAAGAACATGGAAACAAGAGAAGAAGTCAGCACCGACCACCTCCTGCAGACCCTCACGCCGGATTACAAAGTGGTGATTGTCGGCGACGCTAATATGGCGCCCTGGGAACTAACAGAAAGGAATGGTTCCATCAACCGTTACACAAAAAACCGGACTCCCGGGATAGACTGGCTGGAACGTATCGAACGGCATTTCACACACATTGTCTGGCTGAATCCCGAAGAGAAGGATGCATGGTGGCGTGCACCAACTATTTATGCCATTCAAAAACTCTTCCCTATGTACCCACTCACCCTCGATGGTCTGGGACAGGCAGTTAAAAAGCTCGTGGTTAAAAGGTAGTTGATTGGCTCGCCTCATTCTGTTCATTCTGAGTATTAAGAACAATTCCTAGCTCTGCTCTGACGAATGCATCAAGAATGTCCTCTACATTCCCGTTCAATTATCTGCTACAATAAGTTAATTTTATCCCCACTACGCATCAGGAGGGCATTGAATGGTCAGAGAATTGACGGCGGAGCAGGTCCGTTTGAAGTGCAATCCAACCATGTTCAGTTGCGAATCCACCCGTGACCTTGACCCGTATGAAGGCATTATCGGGCAGGATAGAGCACTGCAGGCGCTTAAATTCGGCTTGCACATACAGAAACCGGGTTTCAATATCTTTGTCGCTGGTCAGGCAGGTACCGGCAAAACTACTGTCATCAAGTCTTTTCTCGACTCTCTTGCTACAAAACAGAACACCCCGCCCGAATGGTGCTATGTGCATAATTTCAAAGACCCTTATTGCCCTAAAGCCCTGCGTGTTCCACCCGGCATGGGATTGGAACTCCAGAAAGATATGAAACGTGTTATCGAAAATGCCAAACGCGCTCTGGCACAAGCGTTTACAAGCAAGGAGTACACCGACCGCCGTGCTGAATTTATCGAGGTATTAAACAAGAAGCGCGAAAGCGTTTTCCAGGCTCTCAGCAAACGCGCTAAAGAAAAAGGTTTGCTCCTCAAAGCATCACAGATGGGACTTATCCTCATCCCGGCTTCTGGCGACCAGCCGCTGAGTGAGGAAGATTATGAAAAATTGCCTCAAGAACAGAAGGACATACTACTCAAACAACGCGAAGAACTCACGCGAGAACTTAAAGACCGAGTCATGGAGCTACAGGCAGAAGAGGGCAATGTTGAAAAACAGTTAGAAGATAACGACCGTCAGGTTGCTGATTTTGCTATTGATTTCCTCTTTGCGGAACTGAAAGGCAAGTATAAAAAACTACCGCAGGTAGTCGGATTTCTGAAGGAAGTTGAACAGGACATCATCGATAACTACAACCAGTTCAAAGCCGAAAAGAAACAGGATAATAATCCGGACCCCTGGGTGGCAATGCAGGCATTTTCACAGAAACAGGCATTTACGAAATACGATGTGAATGTCATCGTGGACAACTCAGAACTCAAGGGCGCACCGGTAATCCTTGAACTTAATCCAACCTTTAATAACCTATTCGGACGCATTGAGAAAGAGACCCAGTTCGGAGCGCTCTATACCGACTTCACGATGATTAAAAGCGGCAGTCTCCACCGCGCCAATGGCGGCTTCCTGGTAATGCGCATTGAAGACCTGCTCAACAATTTCCAATCGTGGGACGGACTTAAGCGCACCCTCCGCGACGGCAAGCTCATAATCGAAGAAATCAGTGAGCGATTGGGTTATGTCGCCACCAAGAGCCTGCGTCCCGAACCAATCCCACTGGATATCAAGGTAGTGGTCATCGGAGAACCGATGTTTTATTTCCTGCTCCTTCAAGCCGACCTTGAGTTCCGAGAATTATTCAAAGTCAAGGCGGACTTCGATAGTGTCATGGACCGGACGGAAGATAATCTAAAGGACTATGCCGCCGTTATCTGCCGTATCTGTCGCGATGAGAAGTTGAAACATCTGAAAAATGATGCCCTCGCCAAAATTATGGAGTACAGTTCCCGCCTGGCTGATGACCAGGAAAAACTTTCCACCCTCTTCAAGGACATCGCCGATATTATCCGCGAGGCGAACTTCTGGGCAACCGAAGACAAATCACGTCTTATTCAGGCAAAACACATCCAGAAAGCCATCGAGCAGAAAGTCTATCGTAGTAATCTTATTCAGGAACGCATAAATGAAATGATAAACAAGAAAACCCTGATGATTGACACCGAAGGTGAGGTGGTGGGGCAGGTTAACGGACTGTCAGTCATCGACCTCGGTGATTTCGCCTTCGGCAGACCCAACCGCATCACTGCCAGTCTGGGTGTGGGACGAGAAGGTGTGGTGGACATTGAACGGGAAGCAAGGCTTGGTGGACGGCTTCACACTAAGGGCATGATGATTCTCAATGGTCATATTGTCGAGAAGTACGCGCATGACATTCCCCTATCACTCTCTGCCCGTATCGTCTTTGAACAGAGCTATGATGAGGTAGATGGCGATAGTGCTTCAAGTACCGAGCTCTACGCTCTGCTTTCCAATCTCGCTGAAGCACCCATCAAACAGGGCATTGCCGTCACCGGGTCGGTTAATCAAAAAGGCGAGGTTCAGGCAATCGGCGGCATCAACGAAAAGATTGAAGGTTATTTTGAAATTTGCCGTGCTCGCGGTTTGAACGGTAAGCAGGGCGTCCTCATCCCGGCGAGCAATATCAAACACCTGATGCTGAAAGAACAGGCCGCCGAAGCCATCCAGAAAGGCAAGTTTCACATCTACCCAGTGAGCACAATCGAAGAGGGTATCGAAGTGCTGACGGGCATTAAGGCGGGCAAGCGGCGTAAGAGCGGCAATTTTCCGCCGGATTCTATCAACGACCGCGTACAAAAACGGCTTGTGGCACTGGCAGAGAAACTGCGTGACTTCGGCAGGACGGAAGAGCCAACAAAAAAGAAGCAAAATAACAACGATACGGAGAATAGTAAACCCAAACCGAAGAAGTGACCCTCGCCTGTCTGGCAGGTGAAATTTTAATTACATCAAACACGAGAGCAGTATCATTACAAATGGAGTAACATGACCATTTTCTGGATAGTATTTTCCGGCATGTTCGGGCTGGTGGTCGGCAGTTTCCTGAATGTATGCATCGACCGTCTCCCGGCAAAGAAATCACTGGCTTATCCTCCCTCCCACTGTGATGCCTGCCAGCATCCCCTTGAAATCTGGGACCTCATCCCTGTGGTCAGCTATATATGGTTGCGCGGGAAATGTCGCTACTGCGGTGCCCGGATTCCGCAACGTCTCCCATGGGTTGAGTTAGTCACCGGTATTCTGTTTGCCTTTCTGTTCTGGCGCTATGGACTGGACTATAAATTCTTTCTCATCGCCCTTTATTCCTGCATTCTCCTCGTGCTGGCATTTATCGACCTGCAACACAAACTCATCCTCAACGTAATTATCTATCCTGCCGCTGTCATAGCCCTCATTGTCGGTTTCTTTTTACCGGAATTTGATATTTATAAAGGGGTACTCGGAGGCGCGGTTGGTTTTGCCATTCTCATGTTACCCGCGCTGGTTTCACGTACAGGAATGGGATGGGGAGATGTGAAGATGGCAGGGCTTATCGGACTGATGACCGGCTATCCACGCGTCTTCGTAGGTCTTTTTCTGGGGATTTTATCAGGCGGATTGATAGCAATTATGCTGCTAGTATTGAAAAAGAGATCACGAAAGGACGCTATTCCTTTTGGCCCCTTCCTCGCTCTTGGGGCATTTGCGGCTCTTATCTACGGACAGGAAATCCTTAATTGGTATCTGGCTCTGTTCACATGAGCTGTCGATGGAGATTAAATGAAATTCAACCGCCAGAATTGACTTATTGAACATTGATGGTGTATCAGATGCTGGACGTGCATTTTTACTTTCTGTATGGTAGTATCCGACAAGATGCCCTGAAATAAAAACCCCTGAAGTGTGATTCTGTCAGGTAGCCGAGACACCCGTCCGTGTGCCCAACTGCTCTAATGAAGCGTCTACCTATGAAGAAGTTGCTGAGGTTATGGTGAGATGATAATAGTTATTGATTATGGCGCTGGCAATCTGCGTAGTGTTGTTAATGCGCTCACATTACTCGGCTACTCCCACCGGGTAAGTCAGAAACCGGCTGATGTACTCAGCGCTAATACCGTCATCTTACCGGGAGTCGGCGCTGCCGGCGATACTATGAAAAGCTTAGAGAAGCTTGCCCTTACCAAACCAATTAAACAATATATCGCTGAAAATAGGCCTTTCTTGGGTATTTGCATCGGGCTACAGGTCCTACTATCAACTACCAAAGAGGGCGGGGAGCAGAAATGTCTAGGTATTATCCCCGGTAGGGTACGGAGACTATCCGAAGGCGTAAAGATACCACACATGGGATGGAATCAGGTTAAACAACTCAAGAATCATCCCGTTTTCGCAGGTATCCCGGATAATACGAATTTCTATTTCGTCCATAGTTATTACGCCGTCCCGGAGAACAACGTGGCAGTCATCGGTACTACAGATTATGGCATCTCGTTCTGCAGTGTTCTAGCACAGGGTAAACTGGTCGCTACCCAATTTCACCCAGAAAAAAGTGGCGAGTGGGGGCTGAAACTGTATGACAATTTTATGAAAATGGCGGGAGAGAAGAGGTGACCATGAAACCGAGTCTCAATAGCAGTGAGCCTATCATCAGTAACTTCTGCAAGCAACTCCCATCTCAACATGAATTGGTGACCGGTGGAGTTATGTAAGATGCTTACCAAACGCATTATCCCATGTCTTGATGTGAAAGCCGGGCGGGTCGTCAAGGGCGTGAAATTCCGTGACCTCCGTGACGCCGGTGACCCCGTAGAACTCGCGGGTTTCTACAACGAACAAGGTGCTGATGAGCTGGTCTTTTATGACATTACTGCCTCCAGCGATAACCGTTCCATCATGCGGGAAGTCGTAGAACATACTGCCAGCCAGATATTTATTCCCCTCACCGTCGGAGGTGGACTCCGGACAGTGGAAGACATGCACAGTATGCTTCAGGTGGGCGCGGATAAGGTCTCGATAAATACCGCCGCGGTTCTAAACCCAAGACTTATTACGGAAGGAGCACGCCGATTCGGCAGTCAATGCATTGTTCTGGGTATGGATGCCAAAAGAGTCATCGGTTCCACTCCTCTTCGCTGGGAAGTGTTCACTCACACGGGAGCAGACGGCGGACGCGGCACCGGGAGGGACGCAATAGAGTGGGCACATCAGGCGGTAGAGTTGGGTGCGGGTGAGATAGTGGTGAACAGCATTGATGCCGATGGTACTCAGACAGGGTATGACATAGAGCTGTTAAGTGCTATTTCCGAAAGCGTCACCGTACCCGTAGTCGCCAGCGGTGGTGCCGGCACTCCTGACGATCTTTTTCAGGCACTCACCGCAGGTAAAGCAGACGCTGTACTTGCTGCCAGCATTTTTCACTATGGTACTTACTCAATTAAAGATGTTAAGAAATTCCTGGCAAACAGGGGCATCCCGGTGAGGTTAGAGGCAGGGAAACCGTGAAGATACTAGTGCCTCCAAAATTCAGAACAGAAAAGGAATCGGGGGTACTCAAAATAGTACCCCCGATTTTGACACTAATCCGTTAAAGCTTTATTTCAATTCCCTGCTGGAGAACTCGAGGACACGGCGCGCGACCACAAGCATATTTATTTGCCCGGTGCCCTCGAAAATATCGTTGATTTTGCCATCGCGCATCCACTTCTCTAATAGCCATTTCCGCGAGTAGCCTAATGGTCCCATCAGTTCCACTGCTTTTTGGGTGATGCGGCTTGTTGCCAGCCCGGCTTTCGCTTTTGCCATCGATGATTCCAGGCTATTAGGTTTGAACTGGCTCATCATCCATACCGCTCTCATCATCAACATTTTGGCGGCTTTATAGGCAGATTCCATATCCATAACATCGCGTTCGACGGCAGTCAGTTTCGACTTCGGAACTCCATAACGAATCTTTACACCCTGCTTTTCCAGTTCTTCTTTTACAAAATCAAGCGAGGCTCTGGCTACACCTAACGCCATTGCCGCGATGATAGGGCGAGTAGCATCAAAGGTCGCCATTGCCCGACGGAAACCGGCAGTACTACCTGAATCTGTACTTCTAACTTCAGGGCTCCCGAGGATATTCTCATAAGGAATCCGACAGTTATCAAAAACAATTGCAGCGGTATCGCTGGCACGGATACCGAGTTTTTTCTCAAGTTTTTCCAGGCGCATGCCTGGTGTCCCTTGCTCTACCACAAAAGGTTTCATACCAGCACGACCAGCAGCTCTATCAACTGTCGCCCAGACAACTATCAGACCACCAGGATTGTTAAATGCACGCGCGCCACCGGTAATAAATATCTTCTCACCGTTAAGAATCCACTCATTACCATCACGGACAGCGGTTGTCTGTATAGCAGCAGTATCCGAGCCAGCACCGGGCTCGGTCATCGCCATTGCACCCCATTTAGGATTGCCCTGATTGTAACGTGTAAGGAATTTTGCCTGCTGATCGGCGGTGCCACTCTGTAAGATCGCTGCCCCACCAAGACCAGAGCCAGGAGCGGTAAGATACAAACCAGCATCACCCCAGCAAGCTTCTTCGATTCTCAGTACCGCACCGACACCTAAACCAATCATACTCCCACCCTGCCCCTGAAGAGTCTGCTGCCACAGTCTTTCAATAAATTCAGTCGGCTCATCATGCTCATGTTCGTCATAATAACGGGCAATAGGACGTGCGAATTTTTCGGCCTCTTCATGAGCATCTTTGATAACCTTCAATTCCTCTGGAGTCAGTTCAAAATCAATCATTTTTTCTCTTACCTCCCCTATACTATCGCCATGCCATCGAATGTAGTGAATCCTCGACCATTTCGGAACCATAATTCTACCGGATGCTCACGGATATAGCCGTGTCCACCTAGAACCTGGACAGCCCAATCGGTAACCTTCATGACCATATCATCGGCGTAATTCTTCACAAGGCTGGCTTCCTTAGTGGCGTCTTTCTTTTTATCCAGCATCCAGGCGGCTTCCCATGCCATCAACCTCGCAGCATCGATCTCGATTGCCATTTCTGCCAGCATGAAGGCTATCGCCTGACGGGAAGCAATAGGCTCTCCGAAAGCAACGCGGGTTTTTGCATAATCACGCGAGTATTCAAAAGCGGCTCTTGCCACCCCGACTGCCATCGCTGACAGCGCCACACGCGAGCTATTCATCAAGATATTGAAGTCGCACCCTTTGTCCCCACCCAGTTTGTTCTCCTTTGGCACCTTACAGTTCTGGAAAGTCAGTTCATAAGTGGGAAGGGCTTTAATGCCCATATTCTTTTCTCGTTCGCCAATTTTCAATCCAGCGGCGCCCTTCTCTACAATGAATCCCTGAGTCTTGCCACCCTCATTAGCATAGACAAGCATAGCCGAGGCATCCGCCGCCAAAGAAACAAAACATTTACTTCCCTTGAGAACATAGTGACCATCTTTACGTTCCGCAGTTGTGGTTAGGGCACTGGCATCGAAATTAAGGTGTGGTTCCATGAGAGCCGCCGTTGCTACCTGAACTTTATTTCCGCAGAATGCCGGTAGATACTTTTCTTTCTGCTCTTCCGTACCCATCAGTAAGACCGGCACCACAAAGAGCGATGGGCTGAGGATATGCATGGTCATCGAGAGGTCGCCCCAGGCAAGTTCCTCGGCAAGTAATGAGGCAGTCAACGCTGAATGTTCCTCACCAGTGCCGCCGTACTTCTCCGGGATAGCACTGGAGATGAATCCCATCGCCCAGGCTTTATCAATTATCTGAGCGGGGATTTCGCCACTTTCATCACAATGCCGATAAATTTTCCGCATTTCATCCGTGGCGAACTGTTTAACCATGGTGACAATCATTTGTTGGTCTTCGCTTGGACTAAACGAAATCATAGCACTCTCCTTTCCCTATAATATAAATGTCCAGAAGTTGATTTGTTTCTTGAGATTGAAGGCAATCGTAAACGACCATTAGCAGTATAAACCCCAGACGAATACAAATCAATACGTGTTTAGGCGGAAATCACCTACTCTTTGAAGCACAAAACACATGTGCCAGCGCCTCCGCAAAGACGGTATGGTAATTCAAAAGAGAACCGGAGAGTGTTACCGAATTCTGCCGCCCACACCGAGTATTCTGTCTGGCAAATGACCTCACCCACCCGCGCCGAAAGATTTTGCCTGCCTGACTTCACCATCGTGTCATGCCAGGGGCATTGTGTAATAACGACTCTAAAGCCAGTGCCTTCATTTTCAACCCGGTAGGTAAAGCCCTTCAAATCCAGCGCTGTGGTGAATGCGGTCCGGAGCGCTTCAGCACCTTTCCCCACTCCGAGCATGGCTTTCATCTCCCGGGCTTGAATCCTGGGGAAGACCTCCCAGACGGCGCGGTCAATTTCCAGAGCGTTTTCAAATCCGAGCTTTTCTTCAACTTTCATAAACCAGAGTCCGTCAACTGCGGTGAAGCATCTATGGAAATAATCGGCAATTTGTTTATCGGTGAGTTTCATAGACATCAGCCTTCCGTTTTTATATATTAGTTATCCCTGGTAGATTATGTCAGATAGCCAAGGACAACATAGAGAGACAGAAGGAAAAATCCTATTGTGCAAATCGGCTTATCCTGCTAAAATAGGCACAATCAACTTCTCACTTATGTAAAAGTCTCATCAGACAGAAAGGAGCGTGAAAGATGGAAAGAGCCAAACTGGGTGGAATCTTCTCCATTGCCTCCGGTGCATTCGGCTTCCTTTACCTGGGATTTGCTCTCCTTGGGGTATTTATATTCAATTCAATATTCAATCCCGAAAGCAGCCTATTTTTAGCTGGTGAAATACCGCCCGAGGAGTTTTCAGACGCTATGTCTTTCATGACAATTTACTGTATAGCCATCGGAGTATTCTATGGTCTGCTCGGACTGCTGGGAATCATAGGTGGTATATATGCACTGAAAAGAAAATACTGGGGGCTGGCTCTTGCCGGGTCCATTGCCGGTTCGATTACTTTTTTCCCATGTGGAATTGTAGCAGTTATTTTTACAGCTATGGCAAAGCCAGAGTTCGATATGCCCACCACAAACTAAATAACCCGACTCTGACTAATTCTTTACCACTTTCCTAACTGCACTCATTAATTCAAAAAAGTCGAGACTTAATATCAGCCGTGCCGCATTAGCTCCATAGAGCGTTTCTGCCTCCGCCTGACTCCGCAAAGTATGTACCGTCTTCCCTTCATCGAGCGCCCATCGTATCAAGTCAAGATTAGGCTGGTTCATAGCACCAACCGGAAAGCCAGCGTCAATAACCTGCGCGACTTCGTCCAGCAACTTCAGAGCTTCCGCATAAGTATCCTGTGAAATGACATCATAAGCCGGACTCTTTACAGTAGTCGCGCCCACGGCGGTGGCAATGTGGAAATCAATGTCATTCTCAGCCAGAACACCTGTAATTATAGAGAAGCCGTGCTTGGTGAGGGCGCGATAGACACTTGCCCCACTCCCTGCCCCCGCCACCACAAAGACCGGTTTGCCGGATTTATTCCCTTTTAATTCAACTCCGCCCAAATACGCACTGAATGTCGCCCTGTCCATACCGTAGAGTTCCGCCACCAGGTCTTCTTTCAACACATCTTCCGGTGTGCCGCAGGCAAGGATGTGCTCATCCTTGATTAACAGAGCCACATCACAGGCTTTCATCGCCAGGTCGATGTCATGGAGTGAGGCAATCACGGTCACACCCTTTTCCTGAGTAAGCTGGCGTAGAATGAGCATTACCTCAATGCGGTGTCTGGCGTCCAGATGCGAGGTCGGTTCGTCCAGAACGATTAACTGCGGCTCCTGTGCCAGTGCCCGGGCGAGCAGGGTTTTTTGCTTCTCGCCATCGCTCAGCTCGGTGAAATACCGCTGGGCTATATTCTCGGCATTCACCATTTTCAACGCTTCAATGACTTTTTCACTGTCTTTTACGGTGGGCTTGCCCATGAATCCGGTGTGAGGATGCCTGCCCAGCATGACTACGTCATACGCGGTGAGTAATCCCGCCGAAATTGGTTCGGTCAGCACCACCGCCGTTGTTTTCGCCATGTCCTGGTTACTCATTCGGGAGATTTCCCGGTCGTTGAGATAAACCTCACCGCCGAGCGGTGCCAGAATATGGACAATCGTTTTCAATATGGTTGACTTGCCAGAACCATTGGGCCCCAGTAGGCAGACAAACTGCCCTTTCATTAGCATGACGTTGATATCGGCAACTACGGTCTTTTTGCCATAGCCAACCGTGAGTTTATCGGTCCGTAGAATCATATTGTCGTCTTTCCCTTTATCAGGAAGAAAATAACCATCGGCGCGCCGAAAATAGCGGTGGTAGCGCTGACAGGCAGTTCTACAGGAGCAAAGAGCATCCGCGCCAGCAAATCACAGAGGCTGGTAATCATTGCCCCGGCAAGGATTGATGCTGGAATCAAGATACGGTTATCCGATGTGCCCAATGACAGCCGCGCCAAGTGCGGTATCGCCATTCCGATAAAAGCCACCGGTCCGGCAAATGCCGTCACGATGGCAGCGAGGGCACAGGAAAGAAAGACCACTGTGTAACGAAACCTCTTGACATTAACGCCCATACTGCGGGCATAGTCTTCGCCGAGGAGAAAAGCGTTGAGCGGTTTCGCCAGCAGATAACTGGCAAGCAGGAGCACAATACCGACGATAGCCAGCAGGCGCACCTCCTCCCAGCGGAAACCGGAGAAACTACCCATTGTCCAGATTACGAACCGGTGCACGTTCTCCGACTGCGCAAAGGCAATCAGGAAACTGCTCAGCGCACTGGCAACATACCCGGTCATCAAGCCTATAACCAGCAATGTAATGATATCCCGTACCTTACTGGCAACCATCAGAACCACGCCCATCACCAGAAGGGCACCGATAAAAGCCGCCAGGCTGAGCGTTAAAGAACTGACCACAGTCACGCCCAGAAGATAACCCCCCATCATAGCCAGAGCTACGGTAAAAGATGCTCCAGATGAGATCCCCAGGACAAATGGACCCACAATTGGATTACGAAAGAACACCTGCAATAATAACCCGGAGACTGCCAGCGCCGCGCCACCAAGCACCGCCCCCAGTGCTCGGGGCAAGCGTATATTCCAGATAATGGCTGAATATGCTTCGTCGGAGCCGGCACCGCCAAAAATTACCTTGACTGTATCCCCGAGGGGAATGGTTACAGAACCCAGAATTATATTGAGCACCAGAAATAGGCAGACGCCAACGGCGAAAAGCCCCAGTACCAGCGCAAACCTTTTCCAGCGCCTAGCAAGAAAGACCTCAGTAGAGACGGCATTCATAGCAGGATTTGGCATGGTTTTATTGTTTCGGTAATAGCATGAAATGTTTCAGTTTGTGCTCAGGAAACAGGCCGGGACGGAAAATGTATGCGAGGTCCTGGATGATTTCGTCGGGTCTATCCGAAATCTGGAAGTACCATGGCTGGAAACAGTACACCTCACCGGATATTATTGTCGGCAGGTCGGCCAGAATAGGATTATTATCCACGATTTCCTTGATGGAATTGATATAGGGCGGCGTTGATGCGTAAATAAAGACATTAGCCGTTTTACCGCGCGCATAAAGCTCCTCGATGCTGATACTGCTGGTATTACTCCCGGGCAGGTCTTTAAATACGTATTCACCCCCTGCCATATTAATCATTTTAGCGACATAGGAATCCCCATTGGAAACATAGCAAGTGCCCATAAAAATACTCGCCCAGAGCACTGATGGCAAATAAGAGGAAACCATTGTCTTTTCCCGTATGGCTTTAATTTTTTCCTCAACAGTATTGAAATAGGTGTTTGCCACTTCGTCTTTTCTATAGAAAGCCCCGATGAATTTAATCCACTCCAGTCGCGCCAGGGGGTCTGTTTCCAGATAATCATTACAAACAGCAACCTTCAATCCCATGCTCTTAAGCTTGTTGTAGTATTCCACCCAATCCGGGTATCCGGTAGAACAGAAAACGATATCCGGTTTCAGCAGTTGTATCGCTTCGAAGTCAGGGGCGCCCATCGTGCCGCCGCCCACATATTTTATCTGACCGCTGGCATATCTCTGTTTCATTTCTTCAATATATAACCCGTTCTCCATTGTGCCACTTCCCACCACACTGTCTATCACCTCTAACGGTCGCATCAGCGCACCAAAGGTCACCGAAAGAATGACCGCACTCTTTACAGGCACAGTGACCTGTGGTAGATTCTCATAATCTGAGGGCGGCTTCTTCCCTTTTGGAACCAATAACAATGCCTGATTTTCACCATCGGTCACCTTTTTCACACCGTTAGCAAGTATTTCAATGGTGAATCCAGTGGCATATTCTGTACCAGTTTCCGTAGACGTTTCTTTGGCCGTGCTCTTACACCCAATAATCCCGATAACAAGACTGATGACCAGTACGAACGTGAGTAGTTTCTTCATGTGACTGCCAGCGACCCCTTTCCATTTCTATTGAAAATCCAGTAGGATTGATTGTATACTAGTGCACTGGAGTTGTCAATAGTTGACTCATCAGATATTTCAAGCTACCATAGACTTACCGGTCACACAGATTTCTGCGGAGAGGTAAGATATGTCACAGGTCCTGCGTAATAAAAACATGGCGACACGATTCCAGATTCTCGTGGAGATTGCCGCCAATCAGCCCAATGTTCAGCAAAAAGACATCGCCCAGCGCATCGGTGTGACTTCACAAGCCGTTTCCGAATATATCAGTAAACTGGAGAAGGACGGCTGGATAAGCTCGGATGGCCGTTCCCGTTATCGCATTACCAAGGAAGGTGTCAACTGGGTGTTGAAAGCTCTCCGGGAGCTTCAGCAATATTCCAATACTGCCGAACGTGCCCTGACCAATATCAACACCTGGGCGGCGATTGCAGAAAAAAACATGAAGCAGGGGGAGATAGTCGGACTGGTGATGAAAGACGGACTGCTATTCGCCACAACTTACACAGGAAAAGGCGCCAAGGGAATAACAACCTGCCTGGCGCAAAAGGGAGAGGATGTTGGCGTCACCGGCATTGAAGATATCGTGACATTGGAGGTGGGACAAATCACCATCCTGGAAGTGCCGGATATCCAGAATGGCGGGACAAAGAGCGTTGACCTGAACAAATTACGGAGGCAATTAATCCGCGCAAAGCTGGTCGGTGCAATTGGCGTGGAAGCGGTTGTGGCTCTGCAAAAGGTTAACAGAAAGACGGATTATCTCTATGGCGTCACGCAGGCGGCGGTTGAGGCGGCGCGTTCCGGACTATCCTTTACCATCGTTTGCGCGAGTAATGAATCACTGCTTCTCCAGCAAAAACTCGCCGATGAAAATATCTCCTATCGGCTCACGGATATAAGAAAACGATAATGGCTGAGAAATTAAGAAATACACTCGGAAAGGGCTATGTCCATGTCTATACGGGTAACGGTAAGGGCAAGACTACTGCCGCGCTCGGGCTGGCATTCAGGGCGATGGGACGCGGCTTGAAGACCTATATCGGGCAATTTATGAAAGGGCAACACTACGGCGAACTGGATGCCGCGCGAATGGTGCCCGCATATATTACCATCGAGCAATACGGTAAGGACACCTTAATCCACGTCAAGAATCCACCTGACCCGGCAGATGTCCGCATGGCACAAGAGGGATTGGGAAAGGCAAAAGCCGCGATGCTCTCCGCCAGGTATGACATTATTATCCTCGATGAAATCACCACTGCCCATTATTTCCACCTTATCTCACTCGATGAAATGCTGGAGCTTATAAAGCAGAAACCCGATGGCATTGAAGTCATCTTCACCGGCAGATACGCACCCAAGGAATTGATTGATGCCGCCGATGTGGTCACGGAGATGACCGAGGTCAAGCATTACTACCAGAAAGATGTAAACGCGCGTGACGGAATTGAGCGATAGAAGCCATGCAGAATGGTTCGATTTGCGGATGGACAAATTGCCCCGAAAATATCAGGAATCTGGTTGAAGAGTTTACCACATTTCTTAAATCGGTATTAGGTGATAACCTTATAGGCGTATACCTTCACGGCTCTCTGGCGATGGATTGTTTCAATCCAACTTCAAGCGATGTTGACTTGCTTATAATCGTTGGGGATAAACTGACGGTTAAACAGAAAAAGAGAATAATCAGTCACCTACTCTCCAGCGACCTCGTAGCCAAGCGTACCGAGATGAGTATTGTCCTTGAGAAAGACCTCAAGATTCTTGCTTATCCAACCCCTTTTGAGCTTCACTACTCTCACGATTGGTACGACCGCTATAAGAACAGGCAGGTAGATTTCAACACACAGAATTACGATGAAGACTTACCTGCGCACTTCGTAGTAACCAGACAGAGAGGAATTTGCCTATTAGGGAAACCAGTAAGGGAAATCTTCCCCGAAATACCTCGTCAGATTTATGTCCAGTCGCTTATGGCGGATGCGAGGGGCATATTTGAAAACCCACTGAAAAACCCCGTTTACACAGTCCTGAACCTCTGCCGCCTCCTGGCATTTTTAACCGAAGGAGCTGTCTTTTCCAAGAAAGAAGGTGGAGAGTGGGCACTGCTTGCGCTTCCGGAGGAGTTCCATCCTCTCATCAAACGCGTCCTAGCCTTATACACAGGCAAAAATACCCTATCAGCAATGAACTTAACTAGGTTGTCAAGTTTTATAAAGTACTCGAAGAATCGAGCTTTTTCTCTTACGTAGCTTCAAGGAGGTAAATATGAATAAGAATTTTCAGAATAGATTTCTCTTGCTCTGGCACAAGTACTTCAATGACGCCGAACTCCCGTTCACCTTCTATTACACGGATAAAGACGGGAGCGCCCCATCCCCTATCAAAGAAACACCGCGTTGTGTTATCGGAGCACTGGTAAATGTCCGGCAGGGTAATTCTCTTGCCTGCGACGCACAGACAGTCGGGTGTCCCGGCGGACGAAGATACCTGGGTTTCGCTGAGAGCATTACTCCTGATTTCGAGTATTTTCTTTCCTATGGTATCGAGAGCAGGATGAGGGGCGAACGCTATGTAAAATCGCCGGAACTAGTCAAGAAAATGCAGGAGGAAGCGCCCCGTTTCAAAGCTCCGGCAAAATATATTGTCTTCAAGCGATGGGACAAACTCACGGTAGCGGATAATCCGGAAGTTATTGCTTTTATCGCCACGCCTGATGTCCTCTCCGGGCTTTTCACACTGGCGCGATTCGATAACATCAGCCGTGATGCCGTCACCACACCCTTTGGCGCCGGCTGTTCGAGCATTGTGCAATATCCTTATCTGGAAAAGGAATCAGAAAATCCTAGGGCAATTGTCGGGCTTTTCGACCCCTCTGCCCGCCCCAACATACCGAAGGATGCGCTCAGTTTTGCCGTACCATTTCACAAATTCGTCAGCATGGTCGATAATATGGAGGAGAGCTTCCTCATCACCGAGACCTGGCAGAGAATACAAAAACGAATACCGTAGACTGGAGCAACGTATGTTCAAAGACCTCATCCTGAAAAACCGGAGTGTCCGCAAATACCAGCAGAATGTGCCCGTGAGTCGCGAGACCCTAATGGAACTGGTCGACCTTGCTCGACTTTCCGGCTCGGCAGGCAACCGTCAATCATTGAAGTTTTCACTTTCCTGGGAACCTGAGAAAAATGCAAGGATTTTCAAAAACATCGGGCTGGCAGGTCAACCACAGGAAGGCGAACGTCCCTCCGCTTATATCATCATTCTCGGTGACACGGAAATCGCCAAGGAGTTCGGCGTCGACCCCGGTATTGTGGCACAGAGTATCTTACTCGGCGCTGTGGAGAAGGGATTGGGCGGCTGTATGGTAGGTATGATTAACCGCAAAAGCTTACACGTTGCTCTGAATATTCCGGCGCGCTACGAAATCTGCCTGGTGGTCTGCATCGGTAAACCAAATGAGAAATTCGTGATTGAAACCGTACAAAAAAAGGACGATGTTGAAACTCGCGGTTGGTGGGATGAGCGCGGTGTGCGACATATCCCTAAGCGCAAACTAGAAGACCTGATTATCGAGTAAGGTTCAAACGTCTGGATTCCCGCCCTCGGGCTGAACTCGGGCTGAAGCCTGACAGGGATGACAATTTGCATTCACGGTGACAGAGTCGTCACTTTACCACAATCTTGCGTTTCGGGCGGGCGACCACCTCGCCGACAATTACCGCATCATTTACACCGCCAGTATGTAGGGCTTTGAGTAGGTGCGATGCTTTTGTCCTACTCACCGCCATCAGCAGTCCGCCCGAAGTCTGCGGGTCGAAAAGTATAGCCTGTAAATAATCAGGCACAGTCCGCTTAATATCAACCATGTGTTGCCGGAAGTCGCGGTTTCTCTGCATACCGCCAGGGACAAGACCACTCTCAGCAAACGTCTTCGCTTCCGGAAAGAAAGGAACTTGTGAGGAATCAATCACCATGCCGACTTCCGTGTCTTCCAGCATTTCACAAGCATGTCCTAAGAAGCCGAACCCGGTAATATCCGTGCAGGCATGCACTCCCACCGCCATCATCGCCTCCGAAGCGGCGCGATTCAGGGTCGCCATACAACGGGTGAGTTTCTTGACCAGACGCGGTTTCGCCTCGCCCGCTTTGATTGCCGTGCTGATGATGCCGGTACCGAGCGGTTTGGTGAGGATAAGCTTATCGCCGGGTCTAGCACCGTTGTTCATCACGACTTTTTTCGGGTGAATTAAACCCGTAACAGAAAGTCCGTATTTCAGCTCCGGGTCATCAACGCTGTGCCCGCCGACCAGCAACACGCCTGCGTCCCGCATCTTATCGATACCGCCCTTGAGGATAGTATTCAGTATATAGATATCCATCTGCTTGATAGGGAAGCAGACGATATTCATCGCGGTGAGCGGCTTGCCACCCTTGGCATAGACATCGCTCAGGGCATTTGCCACCGCCACCTGCCCGAAATCATACGGGTCGTCGACGATGGGCGTGAAGAAGTCAACGGTCTGGATGATGGCGAGGTCTTTGGTTAGTTTGTAGACGCCCGCATCTTCCGCCCGCTCCATCCCCGTGATGAGGTTGGGGTCGGATATTAACGGCAGTCCAGAGAGCGCTTTTGCCAGGTCCCCTGGCCCGATTTTACAAGCT
Organism: Dehalococcoidales bacterium; assembly: GCA_036396095.1. Taxonomy (GTDB): domain Bacteria; phylum Chloroflexota; class Dehalococcoidia; order Dehalococcoidales; family Fen-1064; genus JAURWL01. The sequence continues at coordinate 56,799 of DASWLM010000015.1, forward strand.
CAACCCGCGCCGTGTACGGTTTCTGTCAGGCGTAACTTTTTCTCAGTCATTCCTTTTCTCCCGATGGCTCTATTGTAGCGTGAGTAACGAGGGTAAGTCTAGATGATACCGAAACTGCCAAGGTCGGTTTTTATCAATTATTGTGATGTGTTCTCTAGCAATCGGGCCTTGGTTTCTTAATGTTGCGGAGGCTTGTCATGACCAGCCGCATTCTCATATTCCATCAGTAAAGTCTCAATGAGCTCTTTAACAGAGATGATAGTATCAACCCTGTATGCGTTAGCCCCGGCAAAAGCAAATCCCTCGTCAAGTTGCCCCTGTTTAGCATTGGTTAAGGCGGCACAGATACAATATGGTGCATTGACAAAATCGCAGGTTTTCAAGCAGACCCAGTTGCATTCGAATGGCTTTTTATTCCCTGAGGATACTTCTTCAAGAAACCTGTTCCGTATGGCTCTTCCCGGCATTCCAACCGGACTATCTATGATGATAAGGTCTTCCTTTTTACAGTCAATGTACGCCTTTTTGAATTCTAAGGAAGCATCGCACTCATAGGTTGCCACAAATCTGGTCGCCATCTGCACGCCCTGAGCTCCCATCTGCATAAACCTGTAAATGTCGGCACCCGTATAAATCCCCCCGGCGGCAATGACAGGGATACTCTTATGATAGTTCCCCTCAAATGGCTTTATCGCAGAGATTACTTCCGGCAGAATCTTTTCTAATGCATAATCAGGGTTATTGATTTGCTCTTTTTTGAATCCGAGATGCCCGCCGGCTAACGGACCTTCAACAACCACCGCATCAGGCACCTGCTGGTAATGCTTCCCCCAATATTGAAATATCAAATTTGCCGCCCGGGCAGAAGATACTATCGGAACAATCTTGACGGCAGATTGTTTTAATCCATGTGTTACCAATTTCTCAGGGAGCTTCAGTGGAAGTCCGGCACCAAGAAAAACTATATCTATTCCTTCATCCACGACAATCTGTAGCAGGTCATGATAATCCGCCAGCGCTACCAGTATATTGATACCAAGAATACCGGTAGTCATCTTCTTTGCCTTTCTTATCTCTCTCCGCAGGGCTTTTTCGTTGGCTCCTTGGAAATTGCTGTCAAAATCAGACTCAAGCATACCTATGCCGGCGGCAGAAATAACCCCGATACCGCCCTCATTAGCGACCGCGGCAGACAGACCTGATAAAGAGATGCCAACACCCATTCCTCCTTGAATAATTGGAATCCTGGCTTCTAAATCACCTATCCGCAGTTTTGGTATGTTTTTGAAATCCAAGTGCTAGACCTCCTTAGTTAGCATCCCACGTCTCTTCTGCCGAGTCCTCCAGCCTAATATTGCAGGCTCACTCCACGCTGTGCATCATTTCCATCGGGAGTAACTTTTTCTCAACCATTCCTTTTCTCCCGATGGCTCTATTGTAGCGTGAGTAAAGGGGAGAAGTCTAGGTGGTGACATTGTCATTCTGAGGATACGAAGTACCCGAAGAATCTAGTAATTGTTCCTTAATACATTACAATACTGGGTTACTAGATGCTTCGCAGAGTTTACCCTGAGGATAACATCAGTCGAAGGGCTCAGCATGACAATACAGGGTTATTAAAGGGAGACGAATCAAGTAGAGCTGGAGATGAGATTCGAACTCACGACTTTCTGCTTGAAGTATGTAAAGAATCCCAACAATACCTGCAAAATCACTGTAAAAGCGGTATTCGCATGTGATATAATGTGCTGAATAAAAAAGAGGGATTATCGTGTGTTCTGGGTCGGATTGGTAATAGCATTCATTTCGGGCATCCTTTCCATATTTAGACATAAGATTACGAGAAAGTACCCTATTCTAGCAAAAAGAAAATTGGATGTTTTCATCTTGATAATACTATTAGTAGCAGGACTTTCAATTTCAGCAGTAAATAACTTCAACCAAGGCTTAGAATTATCAAGAATAAGAAAACTTGCTTCACCACCTTCTCTTAGCATAATTGGAATAGAAGCTAATAAAGAAGATAGTGCAGTGAAAGTAACAATTTACCTACATTCAGATAAAAATGAACCCCTTGGGAAATTAGATTTCCAGGTAGTATTGCCAGAGGATTCAACGGAGAAGATTTTAAATTTCTGGCCATCGTTTAATGGCGGGGCTTTCCTAGCAGGAGATGGATCTGAAGAAATTTCATCCGATGGGAAAAACGTGCGCTTGCGATACGCACTAGTTTCAGGCATGAATCCTGTTATTGATGTAAAGTTAACAGGTATAACGATATTCACAATAAAAGGGAATTATGGCCCGGCCAATTATGAAGTAGACATCTCGGGAATGGATGAAACGGATAGATAAGAATTTGGGAATTAAAATTGACGCACTGCATTTAAAGTAATGTTGAGATTATAGAAAATGCAACCCATGGAGCGGGAGACAAGATTCGAACTTGGTGGGTTTGATATTTGGCAGATTTCAAAACAATGAGGAGCGCACCTTTCGCCCTGGGTACGCCCCTCAACAATTCTGCAAGAGCCTGTAAATTTACTGGAATGTCACCGTATTGATAATATCAGCCTTCTGTGTTGCAGATGCAAACGGGAAGAGGGAAGGTATGGTATACACCTCGATGATAATCCACTTGCCATTCTTGACCAACCCGATGATGCGACTTTCGTATTTGCCCGATGTCCCGGTGTAGGTGACATCAGCCTGAGTAAAATTGGTGCCGTTAATGGTGACTTCACTCGCCGTGAAAGAATCTATGGTCTTACCTCCGTCAGCTGTCAGGTGCGCGGTGAATACCGCCTGCAGGTCGGTTCCCTCAGACTGGTCGCGAACGATAAGCCTTACTGAGGGAATAAAATATGTACCCGAACCAACCCGCCAGACAACACTGGGACCCAAATCTCCCGTCTTTGCTGTCCAATTACCAGGATATTGTAGAGAGAATCCATAGTCGGAGTTTGTATAGGTAGTTTGTCCCGTTGCTACCGCGCCAGCCGGAGGTGGTGTAAACAGACCGGTTTTTATCTCCAGTGGTTCCCCGATTTTCAGATACCGGTCGGCATCCGCTCTATAGACAGGCCATTCGATAAGGCCAGGAACATTCGGATTCCCAGTCCTGGCAAATTGAATCCACATAGCAACCATTACCTCAGACACCTTAAAGTCCACATCACACATGCCTTCTCGTTTACTCAAATCGGCGAATAGGTAGGCTGTGCTAAGACAGTGTGTGCCGCCTCCTTTGCCACAAGTCGCATGGTCGAAGACCCAGGCATAAACCGGGGCTGAAACCGTGCTCATAGCAGAAGCAATTGTCTTGTCGAAATACTGATTCCATGCTCCGGAAAGGTCAGAACTACCACTACCTATCATCAGGGGCACATTTTGCTGTTTACCTGCCTGAAAAATGTTAAGAGGATAGTCCGGCAGCCACCATTTATCGACATTGGGGAGTTGTAAATCCGTTCCGCTGGTACCGGTGGGTACAGCCGCCACGATTTCACTGGCGCTGAGAGCGCGCATGGCAGACAGCACACCGGGTGCATCGGAAACACCGAGTTTCGCTACCAGTTTCTTACCGCGCTCCTCCATCTCCAATAGGGGTGGAGTCCGGCCGGACCCGTACACCCCGGCATCGCAGATTGCTTTATGGAAAAGTCCTTTACCAAAAGGCGATGCCATCAGGAAAATGACTGATTCACCACCGGATGAACAACCGTAAATCGTCACATTGTCCGGGTCTCCACCGAAGGCGGCAATGTTGTTCTTCACCCACTCCAGAGCCGCGACCTGGTCCATCAGACCATAATTACCGGAGACTCCGTTTTCAGATTCCTCTGAAAGCAAGGGGTGTGCAAGGAAACCAATGCCCCCCAATCTGTAAGCGATAGATACGGCAACCACGTCATTCTGCCGCGTAAAGTACGTCAAATCGGTGCGTGAAGAGCCTACTACCATTGCGCCACCATGGATATTGACAAATACGGGCAGGCGGTCGGTCGTCTTTTTGGCTGGCGTGTACACGTTCAGATAAAGGCAGTCCTCGCTTTGTTCCACCTGACTGGTGGTCACCTGGGGAGCAATCAGAGCGTACTCCGTGCATGCTTTTACTCCCGTCCATGGCGTCACCGGCTCAGGCGGCTTCCAGCGTAATTCACCTACAGGTGGAGCGGCAAAAGGTATGCCTCTGTAAATACGTACTTCTTCCCCCGCTTCGCCCACTATTGTCCCGGAGATTTCCCCGGCATCGGTCATAATGGGGTCGACGATTTCATAGGATGGCTCAGGAGGCGTAACAGGTGACTCATCGGTTTGTGTAGGGGGAGGTGTTTCTTCTTCGGTAGTTGGTGGTGTGGTTGTCTCTTCCCTGGCGGTCTCTTTTTTGCCGCAGGATACCGATAGCGAGACAACCAGCACCAGCACCATTAGGATTGTTATCAGTCTGTACCATAAGGAGTTTTTCATTTTGCCCTCCTAAATTGTTAATAGTGCTGATATTGTAAACAAGGTGTTTGTTATTGTCAATCATTCAAAATTCAGCCTTTTACTCAATCTTCGTTGGTGGTATAATCCCCCACAGAGAGGTGTTCTATGACATCTCTTAAACGTGTTCTCAGGGGGTTTGGTATGTCACAGTTTTCGGATAGAGAATTCTATGGTTATGCTATTGCGCTACGACCGAATGATTGGCTCAGAAGTTGGTTTAGAATCCTAGGTTTGAATCTTGATTTGATGCCATACTTTTCTGGGTGTGATATTTATTTTAATTTCATCATAGCCCCAACGAAGAGAGCTATACCTAGCCCGTCTATTAAGTATACTTGGCAATTGTACAAAAAAGGTGGGAATAATCAAGCAGATGCTAATGGGAGTGGGTCTATCAGTAACCTGACAATTAAGCACAAGAAAAAATTGTTTATCGGACATTTTTCTTACACTGATGAGTATAGATTGGAATTAGAGGTAGAGTTGGGTGGCGAGAAGGAAGACCAAACAGTAGCTGATTTTGAGATTACCAGTCGTGCGGGTGCCTTAATGAACGGATGGCTACTTGTGATTGGCGGACTTGTAGGTTATCTGCTAGGGAGAATTACTTCAGGAGGATAAGATGAGTGTGCATGATGTAGTTGTATGTAAATACTGCCAATCCGAGAACATAATCAAGTACGGTAAGTATAAAGAGACTCAATATTATCTCTGCAAATCCTGTGGTAAAAAGTTCTCCAATCCAGACGCTATTCCCAAAATGCAGTATTCCACGTCCAAAGTCGCCGATGCTATCAGTATGTACTTTGAAGGAATGAGCCTGAAAGAGATTCGGCGCAATTTTATCCAACAGCACAACGACTACATCTCGGACGTAACCGTACTCAACTGGGTAAACCGATTCACTGACCTAGCTGTAACAGAATCCAAGAAACATATTCCCAGTGTAGGCTCGGTCTGGGTAGCTGATGAGACCGTAATTGACATCGATGGTAAGAATATCTGGTTATGGGACATTATAGACACTAAGACCAGATTTCTGATTACTACTCATATGTCTTTCACTCGTACCAGTCAAGACGCTGAACAGTTAATGAAACAAGCATATGAGCGAACTGGCAAGATACCACGCATCATCTACACAGACAAGCTCAGGGCTTACTTAGAGGGCATAGAGCGGGTATTCGGTGCAGATACTAGTCACAGGCAAGGGAGTCCATTCAGTGTTGAGAATAGTACAAACCAGATTGAGCGTTTTCACGGTACTATCAAGTCAAGAACTAAAGTTATGCGTGGGCTACGCAGTGTAGAATCAGCTAGAAAGTACCTTGACGGCTGGTTGGTTCACTATAACTTTTTCCGCCCACATATGAGCTTGAGTGACCAGACTCCAGCATCGGTAGCTGGTATCAAGTTCCCGTTCCGTAATTGGAAAGACATCTGCGAACAACCGTACGAGGTCACATCTAGAATCCTGATTAGAGCTTACGTGCCTGATTCGGACGATACTGCGATAGTTGCAATTGCTAAGAAGAATATTAGGCACAAAAAGACAACTAAAAGGAAAGTACGGAGTCGCCGAAAACCAGAGACGAGTCTAATTAAAATGAGAGTTGTGAGTTAAACTGGCGATTTATCTGCAACTTGGTTGTTGGAGGTATCTAGTGGATGGTAAAATAGCCCTGAGATTATTTAGGGAGATAAGAATACATATGGACGCTGTGTTTTTGACTATGGGTGGTATCCTCATCCCACTTGGTTTTTATATTAAAATTGAAGCACCGCAGTTTGATAGTGCTGGAACAGCATCTGTTATTACAGGACTTGTTGTGTGGCTACTCGCATATTATACAGTCAAGCGAAAAGAGAAGAGAGAGAAGAAAGATAGGCAAACCGAGAGACGAGAGGATAAGCAGTTACTTGGTGACATTCTTAAGGAACTAAGAAAGTTAAATCAGGGGAGCGGAAACCATGACACAACTAAGCGGTAGTTGGCGGAGTAGGACAGAATTATCAGGAGAGGCAAAATGGAATGTGGCTCTTGGTGTGTTTACTACACTTCTAGAGGAGTAAGCGGTGCTTGCACAAATTGCTCTGCTTATGTGAATAATGATGTAAAGCCTAGATTTGAATTTGGCAGAATGAACGTATTTGACCTAGCTCAAAAATTAGCTAAGAAGCGTGAGCAGGAGCGCAGAAGCCAAATACCGCAATTATCTAGTTGTCCTAAATGCCACAAGCTCGCTTTATTTTACGATGTGACAGGTGACAGCTTTGAATGTCTCGCACTCAAATGTAAATATACCATCACATCGGGGACAGCAGAGTATGAAGCTATATTACTTAAAATATACGGTGAGAGTGAATAGACTAACGTAGCTGAAATGAGGCTAAAATAATGCTAAAACAACTAAGATTCAGTAGAACCAAATTCAGCAGTTTCTATTCGTACTAAATCTGTATCTACGATAGTCATAGCACTTTAGTAAATTGTAAGAATTGATTAGTTCTGGTGAAATAGCCAAACTTGACCAGCTATAATACCTTGCTAAAATGGTGATAGAGGTTGCGCCCACCACTACTTCAACTACTGTCACATAGTCATTTCACAATTAGTGGGAGGAAAGAGTTATGAAATATATAGAAGCGAAATTAGATGCTCTTGAGAATAGCATGAGGCGGTCAAATAAAGCGTTTTACATCCTTTTCTTTCTTATAACCACGGATGAACGGCGTCAAACGATATATGAATCCCTTAAAAAATCAGAGGGCTTGGTAAAGGAATTGAACGATGAACATCTCTTGAACTTATACGATAAACTCTTTTCGGGGGTCAGGACCCCAAACCCCAACTATCAGCATTTTCATCCCGATGATTACTTTAGCTTCCTGCAAAGACTTGGCACTCTAGTTAATGAGATCTCTATCCAAGCTAATGAAGCAAATATTGCTCTTCGGGAAGCTATTGGATTACAGTCGGTCATAGGTATATGGGGGGGAAGAGGTTGGCAGCCTTCAAGGCAGCTGTAGAGGACTACTGTTATTGTTGAAAGCTCCAAGACGTTGTGAGATATACAAGGTCAGTTCACATTTACTGCTTATCGACTTCACTAAGTTCTTCTTCAGCGAAACGATTGACTGTTGAAACACCGTTAGACCCGAACCTCACCATATACCAGAAGCGGAAAGTATCCTTAATAGGCTCGCTATCTACCACCCCGGTATGGTCTCGATACGGTGTCTTAGAGCGAAAATTTACTTTCACTTTGACACCTGTGCTGAACTTTGGTGCTACTGTAGAAAATCCCCGTGGGAGGTCATAATCCCTGCGTTTTACGGGGTTAGAAAGTATAGCGTAAGCCTCGTTTATTTCCTCCATTTTTTCCTTGGCTACTGGGTCCATTGGATTTACATCTGGATGGTATTGAAAAGCTAGACTGCGATATGCTTCTTTTATATCGTTTGTATCGGCAGTTGATACAACGCCTAATATCTCATAAAGGTCTTGCTTAATATGCATGCTTCATATGCCAAGTTTCTAATATGTCTAGTATTTATGTCTAGTATTATTGCATACTAATATCTACGAGTACAGGTTTTGGAGATAGGAAAATAGTACCAGAACTTGAATTCAAAAGTACCAGACCATCTATCAAGTCGTAAAGGCTAGGAGAAAAACAGTCATAATCTCTTGCTGGCTTCAGAAATTGATTTTGGAGCGGGAGACGAGATTCGAAATTACGACTTTCTTGGTCTGGAGTAAAAGACGTTTCTATAGAGTGGGAGTAAAAACTCCATCTTTTTTTTCAACTGAATATTTTCTGAGGAATGAACGGAATAACTTCTTATAATTATAACGAATTTCGCCTATTGGTATTAGAAATATTTCAGAAGGTAAGGTGGGGTAGTTTCCGATTCCAATAACAATATACACTGGAGTTTCTTTATTTAATTCACGATACCGTTTAATTTGGTAATAGTTCAACCAACTGATAGAATCATCAAAATATTGAGAACGGTATTTTACTTCAATCCAAAATTCTTTGCCTGTTGATCTCGATCTGAACTTAAAATCGGGATCCATTGTACTTTTTATCCGGCGCTTTTGATTAGTAATATAATCGGGTGTTTTATATAACAGTTCATATTGATCATCTGGAAAAAGTACTTCCGAAACGTAATCTTGGAAAGCTTCACCCTTTGCGAAGGTGTCCGGAATAATAGTATCGGGTTGGATTGAAGGTATGATTGTTGTCATGTAAAGAATGATAACAGACCATAAATGATATGTGAATGGTAATTTGGTACTATGAATTACTTTAAAAATGGAGCGGGTGATGGGATTCGAACCCACGACGTCTTGCTTGGGAAGCAAGCGCTCTACCACTGAGTTACACCCGCATTCGCTACTTACACGTGAATTTTACGATAAAAAGCATGGGAAATCAAGTTGAGCAAACAAGGCATTGACACCCACTACTGCCGGGGCTAGAAGTTCGATTATGCCTATCAAGAAAACGAAAACCCATTTCCCAGGAAAAATAAAATTATACGCAGATGAAAATATCAGATACAGTATTGTTCAAGTTCTCCGAATGCAGGGAATAAATATTAAACACGCCAACGAGGTTAATCTTATCAACAGGGATGATAAAACTCATTTCCAATACGCTAAAAAAACAGGGAGATGGTTATTAACATCAGATAAAGATTTTCTCAATCACTCACTTTATCCATTCGAACAGATAAAGGGAATTGTAGTAGTACCGAGCACGGGTAACGATATGACTGTTGGTTATATTTTAACTTGGCTAAAGCACGAATTAGTGCCTAGCGGTAAAGACATAGATAATTGTAAGATTGAATTCAGAATGGATAATGTAATTTTTCATTTCAGACGAGAAGGTAAAATATATACTCAAAAAATAGACTTTAAATAATTGTACTTATCTTACGCTTTAGACCTTTGATTATAAAAAACCGAGATGTGGTTAATCTCTCGATTCGCTATTAAATAGCTGATTAATTCTTGAAGTATTCTTGACTTACTCCTCACCCATCTCTTCCCACATCATCCCCACCATCGTCTGAACCTGCTGTTTCACAATCGGTGACGGAGGCACAGGCAGGACATCCGACAAATCTATTTTTTCCAATACTTGGTTCTTGGCGGCACCGGCTTTAATTAGTTTCTGTACCCAATCGCGAGTAGTCTCAAAGAGGATTCTAATACGGCGCACATCTTTCATGCCGCACACCTCGTCATGTCCCGGGACAATCCGGTCAATTTCCATTCCTTCAATCCGTTTGAGCGCCTCAATCCATTCCCCGAACCGCGAATACGGCGCGATAAAAGGCATACCAACATCCACATTGTCCCCGCAGAATAATATCCTGTCTTGAGGCACGTAAATCAGGATGGATGCCGGGGAGTGTCCGCCCGCCCAACTCAGTTCCAGCCTCGTTTCTCCAGCATAGAGCGTCATCTCATTTACGAAGGTAATTTGCGGCGGAATGATGTTTAGATTGTCGAAGATATCTTTGTATTCCTTATAGAGAACCGGGTAGAAATGATTGACTTCCCCTGCCAGGTCTTTCCGGAGATATTCGATGTCGCTGACAGCTTTATAATGCGCGACTGCCTTTTTAGTCAGACCCGCACCTCCAAGGACGTGGTCGAAGTGCTCGTGGGTATAAATGAGATAGGCAATCCGTTTAGTGGTTAGACTGCGTATTTGTTCGCGGAGGTCACGGGTATCTTCCGGGAGTACAGGGGTATCAATGACCACGGGTCCCTGCTCTGTGAGCACCACACCCACATTACACCCGAGGTATTTCGTCTCTATAAAAATGTGTTCGCTGACCTGCTGCATTTTTACCCCGTTCCGTCATTCTGAATGCAATGAAGAATCTAGTCTCCAATCATCCAGGTACTAGATGCTTCGCTCCACTCAGCATGACAAACGATGCTAATCCTCATGCGCCGGCTGGTTCAGACTGTAGACACAACCGCAATAATGCTGACGGTAGACGCCCAGCTTCTTCGCAATCTCATTAGCGCGTTTGAAGCCGTCCTGCTTTTTAAAATCCCGCGCCAGAAATTTATCCCCCCCAATTTCCCTGCCGATGCGGTTGACGACTGAAGCCGGTTTGTGTGGACTCACAGTGAGCGTGGTGGTAAAAACATCGCAACCGCACTCTTGCATAAAACGGAATGCCTCTTCCAGCCGTACACGGTAGCAAACCTCACACCGTCTGCCTCCCTCCGGCTCCTTCTCCAGTCCAACCGTCGCCTGCAACCAGCTTTCCGGTTCGTACTCACCCGCGGACAGAGGGAAACCAACTGATCTCGCCACCGCTTGCGCTACCTGTAATCGCTTTTCATATTCTGTGGCAGGATGAATATTGGGATTGAAAAAATAGCCGTTTACCTGATGCCCTTCGGAGAGTAAACGCTCGGCGACACTTCCCGCGCAGACCCCGCAACACACATGTAATAGCACCTTCATCTTCGGCTACCACTGTTCCATCGCTTTGATAATATCATTGAAATCGGTAAAAGGCGTGCAGGCAATGCCATTCCGCTGACAGTGTCTCAGCAGGCTCGCGGTGGCAAAAATGTGATGGCATTGTTGCGCCGGTACGAAATCGGAATTCCCGTCACCGATGTACACGACGCGATAGCTTTCGTTCAAGAACTTTTTTGTCCAGCTGAGTTTGAAATCCCTGTCCAGCACCGTGCCATCTGGACTGACATACCTGACCTTGAGACCTGCCGGGTCGAATTGAGTCTCTGCCGCATGATGCTCGATGTCATTCAGTCCCAATCCATTCAATATCTCGGCGATGTAGAAATCAAGCCCGTTGCTCACGATAACGAGTCGGAACCATTTTTCACGGCACAGGCGCGCAAATTCCGGAAAACCGGGACGTAGCCTGACTTTGTCCTTGATATAATCCAGCATCTCCCGGCGACTGGCTTTCACCATGCTGAAACAAAGACGATTGAACTCCCCCACGCTCATCTCGCCGTCTTGATATTTCTCGAGGTAATCACGCCATTCCATTCCGGCAAAAGTATCCAGTAGAATAAAGCTGATATCCTTATAGGTAACTGTGTCGTCGAAATCGCACTGGATGAGAGTTTTCGCCATAACACTTTCAATTATAACATCGGGATGGTTAGACTAGTAAGCAGTGTTACCAAAATTGCAGATTACATGGTTCCTGGCGTTTGGATAGAACGGCGCGCTCTCCAGAGGAGAATTGAGCACACGACGGCAATGGTTATCAGGGAGACACTCGCAATGGTAAAGACCGTATCGAAACCGCGTGTATCGATAAGACGCCCGATAAAGGGTGTCAGCACTCCGGACATTTCCGCACCCGCGAAGAAATAAATCCCCAGCATCGTGGAACGGCGGTGCGGGGGGATATTGCTGACCAGGAATGATTCTGAAGTAGGCATACGGGTCATATTCATACCGCCAATCAATAGCAGGACAATGACGAAAATAGCGACATTCGGCACAAACTTCATCGTAAACAAAAGCGGACCGGCTAAAAGACTGGCAATTATCATCACTGATGTGCCGCCGAAGCGGTCGGAGAGATAGCCCCCCAGAGGCGCCGCGAGAACACCCACCGCCGGTGTCACCGCCATCAAAGCGGCGGCTGTCGGCGCGAGCAATCCGAAGTGGTCGACCAGATATAGTGAATAATAAGCCGCGACGGACTGAGTCAATGTGCCAGTCGCGACACTCATCACCAGAAAAGGCACCAGTATCCGCCATTCAATCTTTGTTTTTATCGATTCAACACGCCCATACTCCGCTTTTAATATCCGTTGTGAAATTCGTTGTTGTCTACCGAGTAGAAAGTACAGAACAATTCCGAGAACAACGACCGGAATGGTTAGAGTGATAAAAGGAACATGCCAGCTCCAGGTGGCAGCAATAGGCGCGGCGATTAAAGGCACCACCCAGAAAGCCGAACTACCTCCCATCAGGTGTAAACCCAGCGCCCGCCCGCGTCTCTCCGGTGATATTATTGTGGAAATGGCGTTTGCGGCCGCCGGATGATAACCGCCGCCCAGCAGCGCGGCAAGCACCAGAAACGCTATCAGAGCGAGATAGGAATGCGACAATCCTACCAGCAAGCCTGCTAAAGCCACGCCCGAAACGCTGATGGCAATCATCAACCGGGCGCCGAAACGGTCGGCGAGCCAACCTGCCGGTAGCTGAGCGATGCCACCGGTAATGGAAAACGCAGATATCACCACGCCGGCTTGAGTATAGTTCAGACCCAGTTCATCACGAATCATCGGCATGAACGGGTTAAGCATTGCCCCGACCACGTGATGCCCGAAGTGCGCAATTAAGAACAATGGCAATAAACCGGTGAAATACGGGCGGAGGTCTGATAGTTTAATTCCAGACCCTTTCGGGGTGGTTGGGGGTGGCGACTGATTGAGATTCGGGGGAACTGTCATTGGGGCAAATTATAACACCTTAAGTTATCACGCGCCAGAAACAACGCCCTGAGAGACAAAACACGTCTCAGTTCCCATGCTCCCCATTCAGATAAGATATAATTATTCGCTGACCACTGTACTAGCCGGTGGTTTCGGGCGATACTTTAGCATCGCCAATAAATAGCCACCAACTCCAAAGAGTATAGCCACGACTCCAAAAATAATGTACTGCGCCCAGGCCTCATCCGTAAAATTCAGTTTGATGTTCGCAAGTGTATCCCACTACAATCGTAACTATCTTTTTCATCGATGACGACCGCCGCGACATCATTTAGCTTTCCCTTCCTGATGTTTGTTACGGTGTCTCCCCGAGACTCTCCCCATTTGTTGATATTACTTGTTTGTACCAGTATGCCGAATCTTTCAGAGTCCGTTTGCCAGTAGCATAATCCACATAAATTAAGCCGAACCGTTGCTGGTAGCCGAATGTCCACTCGAAATTATCCATAATTGACCAGGCGAAATAACCTCCGGCAGCTACGCCGTCTTTATTCGCTCTCCGAAATTCACGCAGATACCGCGCGATGAAATCGATGCGCTGGGGGTCATGTACCTTCCCATCAATGTGGACCCAATCGCAATTTGCCATGCCGTTCTCCGTGATAACGATGGGTAATTTGTAACGCTCATAAAGGAATTTCGGTCCCCAGTACAGGACTTCAGGTGTAACCCGCCATGCCATTGTCGTCAGCGGCGGACCATCAGCACTTTTTACCGGTTCTGGTGCACCGCTGTCGGCTGCCCGCACCACCTGTCCCCTGTAAATATTAACTCCATAAAAATCAAGTGGTTGGTAGATAGTTTTCATATCCTTATATGCAATTTCGGGCATATCTTTTTCGAAAAGTTTCATGCCATCCTCGGGGTACTTCCCGAAAATCATCGGGTCGCTGAACCAGGTATTTACCATGAGATGCTTACCGGTTATAGAAAAAGTCTGTCGTCGGGCGGCCTCCACATCCTCGGGACTGTCCGTGGCGGGGATAGCGGCTATACCTACCGGAGCCACACCGATGACTGGTTTTATCCTGGCAAAGGCACGGATGACCTGTACCGCTTTGCCATGTGCCAGTAGTGAGTTATGCGCGGCTGAGAGGACCTCGCGGAAGCCCAGCTGGAGCCCAGGAGCATGCCTCCCGACACGGTGGCCTATATCGATGAAGACCTGCGGTTCGTTTATGGTTATCCAGTGGGAAACGCGGTCAGATAGCTTGTCTACGATAACCTTCGTATACTCAGCGAACCAGTCTGCGCTGTCACGATTGAGCCAGCCCCCCCGCAGATAGAGAGAGTACGGATAATCCCAGTGGAACAAAGTTACCCATGGCTGGACTCCATGTTTCAGAAGCTCATCGATAAGTCGGTCATAAAATGCCAATCCTTTCCTGTTGATAATCCCGACCCCCGCGGGGGTAACACGAGGCCAGGATATCGAGAGGCGGTATGCCTTCAAGCCTATCTTGCCCATCAGGCGGGCGTCTTCACGGTAATGGTGGTAATGGTCGCAGGAAACGTCACCGGTGTTATCCTCCCAGATTTTACCTGGCTGGTGGCACATCATGTCCCAAACCGATGGTCCTTTGCCGTCCTCATAAGCGGCACCTTCAATTTGATAGCTCGCGGCAGCAGCACCCCAGACGAAATCTTTTGGAAAACCCATATTGCTCCTCCTTTGTCCAGATTTTTTCCCTCATAAAATCAGCGTCGCATCACCAAAGCTGTAAAATCGGTATCTCTGTGAGATGGCTTCCCGGTATGCTTTATCAATCAATTCTTTGCCTGCAAACGCCGAGACCAGCATCAGCAGAGTACTACGGGGCAGGTGAAAATTAGTTATCATGGCATCCACCACCTTGAATTTATATCCCGGCAGGATGAAGAGGGCGACCCAGCCGTCGAAGGGAAGAATGTCTCCCGCCTGAGCCGCCGCTTCCACCAAACGTACGCTGGTCGTGCCCACACAGATGACGCGCCGACCCTGCGACTTCGCCCGTGACAATTCGCCTGCTACTTCTTCTGTAATCACGCCATACTCACGGTGAATATGGTGCTTTCGCGGGTCTTCCTCCTGAACGGGACGGAAGGTATCCAGCCCCACATGGAGTGTCACAAACAGACATTTAATGCCCTTATCCTGTATGCGATTCAGTAATTCGGGAGTAAAGTGCAATCCAGCGGTGGGTGCGGCAACACTCCCCGATTTCTCGGCGTAAACAGTCTGATAACGTTCCGGATTCTGCAAAGGAGTGTGAATATATGGTGGCAGGGCAATCTCACCGAGTAAAGGCAACGGCGCTTCTTCGGAAAACCGGAGGGTGCGCAAACCCGCCTCACCCTCACCAATTACTTCCACCGTAACCCTGACGCCGACGCCCAGTTCCAGCAATACACCTGTTTTCACCCGCCGCGCCGGTTTGACCAGCGCTTCCCAGACCCGCGGACTGACACGCCTCAATAGTAGAATCTCCACTCCTCCACCGGTCCCCGATTTTTTCCCCGCCAGACGCGCCGGGATAACACGACTATCATTAAATACCATAACGTCGCCCTTGCGCGGGAAGTCCGGTAATTCGGAGAAACGGTGGTGTTCCAGCGAGTCAGTGGCACGGTTTATCACCATCAGTCGTGCCGAATCACGCGGCTCGATTGGAGTCTGGGCAATCAGCTCCGGAGGCAAGTAATAATCGAAGTCGTTCGTGCGCAGTGTCATTGTCCTATTATAGTGCTTCATAACTCACGAGAAAAGGTGCATCTTTAGGTGAAAAGGGTTAAAATAACCTTCAAACATTATCCCCGAAAGGAAACCACAGATATGAGCACACCGATTCCGGCAGAGCTGCTATCGGTAGGAACTGAACTTCTCAGAGGCGAAATCACGGATACCAACGCCGGTTACATTGCCGCACAATTACCCATGCTTGGTATCGAGCTTCAGAGAATGAACACCGTTGGCGATAATATCGACCGTCTATGTGATGTCCTGCGACAGGCGCTAGAACGCGCCACACTTATCATTACCAGCGGCGGGTTGGGACCAACGGAAGATGACTTAACCCGAGAAGCAATCGCCACCACTCTGGGTGAAACATTGACCATTGACCCGGAACTGGAGAAAAATCTGCGGGCAATGTTTTCGCGGTCAGGGCGGGAAATGCCGCCGCACAATATCAAACAGGCGATGGTTATCCCATCCGCTAAAGCCCTGCCCAATCCGCGCGGTACAGCACCGGGCTGGTGGGTAGAGAAGAACGGTAAAGTTATTGTGACATTACCCGGTCCGCCGCGTGAGATGACTCCGATGTGGCAGAATGAGGTTATACCCCGACTTAAAGCCCGCTTCCCGACGAACCCGATTCTCTCACGCACCATCAAGACTTTCTTTGTCCCCGAAGCCACCGTGGCACAACTGGTAGAACCTTTCTTCAATGTTGATAATCCCACACTCGGTATCTACGCCAAACCGGATGGTATTCAGGTGCGACTCATCGCGCATGGCGATAATGCCAGAGAACTGCTGGATGACACGGAGCGAAAAATCAGAGACTTACTGGCTCCTTATGTCTGGGGTAAAGACGACGACACACTGGCAGGATTGGTGGGAAAGTGGCTAATTAGCAAGAAACTAACCCTGGCGACCATTGAAGATGTCACAGGTGGTTTACTTTCCAACGCTATTACTGTTAGCTCTGAAAGCCTGAACTATTACCATGGCGGACTGATAGCCACCAACGACCACGCCAAGATTTCCTGGGGTGTGCCGGCGGATAAAATCAATAAACATGGTGCGGTCAGTGCGGAGGTAGCTGAAGCAATGGCAGCTGCCGTTAGAACCAACCTCGCTACGGATATCGGGGTGAGTATTACCGGGATTACCGGTGCGGAAAGCAAACAAGCGGGTCTGGTCTTTATAGGTATCGCGGATAGTCACGGCACAAAGAGCTGGCAACAGCAGTACCAGGTCGGGCGTGCGGACACCAGAGAGCGCGCCGCCATTGCCGCTCTTTTCAGACTCCGCGAACGATTGATTGAATTGAAACTGGGTGAATAATACCAGCTTGCTCGCACCAGCATTTACCGTATCAGAATGAATATTCCGGGAACACCGTTATAGCCTATGCCTACTTAAAGAAGTCACGAACAACATCGAATTCACTGGGCAGAAAGCCCATGATAATTGGAAATTTATCCAGAAAAAATCCAGCTAAAGCGGAGTCCGTAATAACACTGGAGTCAGTGTATTTGACGACAATCGCTAACAACGCACTGATAGTCAGAACCGATGCCAGCAAACCAAAGACGGCGCCGCCAAGGTGGTCGACCCAACCGAGCATGACAGCCTTCAGTATTGTTTTAAGGATTCCGGCAATAATTGCGGCGGCTGCCATCACCAACCCAAGGATGATAATAAAGGCGACAATATTAGCGACGTCCTCGTTTGATATAAAACCCAACACATTACCCAGTTGCTTATAGAAATTACCAGCCAGAACAATACCCAGAATGAAACCGATCAGGGACAATACCGACGTGACCAGTCCCCGTTTGAGACCCGAAAATACGGAAATACCGATAATGATAAGGATAACAATATCAACCCAGTTCACCGGTACACCTCCTGCAGTAATTCGCGATAAAAGGATATTATCAAGGTAAGTGCATTGTATCACAGCCCCTTCAATTGGTAAACTATGAGAGAAATGAAAACAGTGAGAAACATATGAAAACGTATAAAGTTACCTTCCTACCGGAAAATAAGGAAATTGAAGTTGAAGAAGGCACCACCCTGTTGCAGGCGGCAGAAAAAGCGGATGTCTTCATCAATAACCTCTGCGGTGGGGAGGGATTGTGCGGTGAATGCCGTGTCCAGATTATCAAAGGGAATGCTCAACCCGACAAGCATACCCTCGGTTTTCTGACCGGTGAGGAGATTGAAAAGGGCTTTGTGCTTGCCTGCCAGACAAAGATTACAGATGACCTCACTGTCGTGGTGCCTGTTAAATCTCTCGCCGAACAGGAAAAAATTCTCATGGCTGGCTCGCCGGTAGTTTACGGCGAACCGGAAAAAGTCGTCCTCACCAGACGCCCGAGGGAAAAAGCGACTTCTTATGACCCACTTGTGAAAAAAGTCTATCTGCCTCTTCCTGTACCAACCCTGAAGGACAACATCTCCGATATCGACCGCATCACGCGCGAATTGCGGAAAGTAACACCATATCAGAACTTTGACATATCATTAGCCTGCCTACAAAACCTGGCAGATAAATTGCGAGAGAACGATTGGAAAGTGACGGCAACTGTTGCCCGGCATAATGATGCTGGTAGGATTCTAAAAATCGAGGAGGGTGATACATCGAACCGAGACTACGGCTTAGCTATCGATGTCGGCACGACTACGGTCGTTGTCCAGCTTATCCACCTCAAAACCGGAAAAATCCTCGCGACCAAAGGCAGTCACAACCTTCAGGCGCGCTACGGCGAAGATGTTATCTCCCGCATGGTTTTCGCCTGTGTGCGCGGCACAGTCGACCCTGTCCATAAAGCCGTTATCGCCAATATCAACAATCTAATGCGTGCGCTGATAAAAGACTGTCGTGTTGATTCGGAGGATATCAATGTCATCGTCACCGCCGGGAATACGACAATGAGCCACTTCCTCCTGAACCTGCGACCATGCGCCATCAGGTTAGAACCTTACGTCCCGACCACGACTGTCTACCCACAAATCTTTACTCGTGAACTTGGTATTGAAATCAGCAAGCAGGGTATTCTGGAAACCTTGCCGAGTGTCGCCAGTTATATAGGGGGTGACATTGTCGCCGGGGTACTTGCCTGCGGTATGGCGGATAGACCGGAAACGCGGTGTTTGATTGATATCGGCACGAATGGTGAAATCGTTATCGGTAACAATGAGTGGCTCGTCTGTTGTTCGGCCTCGGCAGGTCCCGCTTTTGAAGGCGCCGGCGCCCGGAGTGGGATGCGCGCCACGGCAGGAGCCATTGAAAAGGTGGAAATCAAAGATGGCACCGTACTCTATGAAACCATCGGCAAAGCGAAAGCCAGAGGCATCTGCGGTTCTGGCTTGATTGATGTAATCTATGAGATGGTGCGGAATGGTATCATCGACCAGAACGGCAAATTTAATACCGCGCGGAACGACCCGCGCCTGATTATGGAAGATGGCGACCTCCGCTATCTCGTGGTGCCTGCATCGGAGAGTGAAACAGGGCAAGCCATTACCATCTCGGAGGCAGAAATTGCCAACCTGATGAAGTCGAAGGGTGCCGTGTTTGCCGCCATCAAGTCGCTCACCGATTACGTCGGCTTATCCTTCGACAAGTTTGAGAATATTTACGTGGCGGGCGGGTTCGGCAGTTCGCTGAATATCCCCAAGGCAATCGCCATTGGACTTCTCCCTGATATTGACACAAAGCGGATGCAGTTTATCGGGAATAGCTCGCTGACCGGCGCCCGGATGGCACTGATGTCTATCGCCAACTTTGAGAAGACGCTGGAAATCGGACGGCGGATGACGAATATCGAACTATCCAATTACACGCCGTTTATGAACGAGTTTATTGCCGCCCTCTTCCTGCCTCATACCGATATTAAGCTCTTTCCATCTGTTAAATACGGGCGTTAAAGCGCCAATCCAGAATCTTGAAGAACTAATTTCTAGTTAGTTTCGCAGGTATGCTTATTTCACCTCTTCATCTCTATTGATTTATCTACGGAAAAGATGTAAATTATGTTTACCTTTACTTCTTTAAGTATGAGTTGAAAAAATAGACATAATAGTTATATTACTCAGTGAATGTAATGTTAAGGAGATAAGATTATGCCTCGACTTAGAAGAGACAGAAGTGATATGAAAATAGGCACCTTTGAGAAGAAGCATGGTTTACCTCCAGGAACAATCAGGAACAAAGAAGGTAGAGACATCAGATCGGATGCAAAACTTAAAACCGTCAGAAAAAGCCTTGAGAAATGACTAATGCTCATCTGCAAGCTTGAAAAGTTAATACCAAGTTTCACTTCAAGTTCTGCAAATTAATTATATGTACCCCATTAAATAATAGAGAAAAAGCATGGAAAAACCAGAGAATTGGAGAAAGTATATCATATGGTGGAATGAAAATTTCGATGACCAAATAGGCTTAGTCGCCAGGAAGCTATATAGCGATATTTCTACAAAAGTAAAGTACCGCTTTGAACATTCGGATGAATTCATGACACTGATCCATCAATTACATAATTATGGTGCCGAATATAAACGAAATTTCGGCTATGACCTATTAATGAAAAGTCCTGAAGAAATCAATCTAAGTATAAAAGAATGGGAACGGTTCATATTAAAAGTCTGGAGGAAGAATGTAGTCCAGAACACCAATTGGAATAATGAAAACTGGGATAAAGAAATTTGTAAACCAAATGGAGGTTGGATCACTCCAAGCAATTGGTTCGAGAAAATACATGACATAGTAAGAACCAGAATAGTAGTCAAGTATTTTGATGGCGTGGAATTGCTACTTAATAAAATGTGTGACCACTTTTTAAGTCATAGCTGCCAAATCGATCCAGACTGGGAAGCAAGAGAAGAAGGTTACTATGCAGCACACCTCAACGTAACACGAGAATATGAAATACCGATCGGTTTAGAAATCCAGAAAAGGAAAGTAAGCATTGAAATACAGCTCACCACACAAATGAAGGATGTAATTACTGACCTTACCCACAAGTATTACGAGCGAAAAAGGGAAACTTTGACCCAACCTGATATTAAATGGCAGTGGGACTATAATTCTGACGAGTTTTCACCCAACTTTATAGGCCATATTCTGCACTACATTGAGGGCGAGTTAATGCAAATAAGAAACAGGGAGCAGCCAGATGGTAAAAAATAATGTGTTGACATGGGATAATATAGCAAACTATCTTGAATCAATTCGAATGGTTTCTGATGTAGATATTAACCGAGTACGTGAAATATTCTCCCAAGGTAAGGTCATATGCCCTGAAGAATTAAAATTTATATTTGTTTCCAATTATAAAGAAAGCGATGGTAAAGAGCAGTTCAAAGATTTATGGCTATTTTCTGACAACTACGTTATTGAGGCGCTAAATTTCAGTGCGCTGGAAAATGCGAAATTAGAAATGACCATTTTTAATAAAAACCTCCTAAGCATTTCTGTCGAAGCTGAAAATTACGATTTTTCACGGAAAGCAAAAGATGAATCTAAACTTCATATTGTATTTTATACACTCGGTATTTTTTCTTGTGACCAAATAGCTTATGGTGTTAACTGTGATACATTAATGCTCATCTTCAAGAAATATATTAAGTACAATCTAGTTAGAGGACAATCGTCAGCCCTGGTGTAGATGCAAATAACTGATTCGCTAACATTTTTGCTAACGGAATTTTCACCCCAAACACCCGAATTTTGAAGTAATATATAAGAATCTAGTGTTTTACCCGCTAAACCGGCTTGCCCCTGCGCCGCGGCTTGGTCTCTTTGAAACCGGACTTCGGTTTTACCAGCAGGACCGGGACATTCGTCGCGCGGAAGACTTTTTCAGCGACACTACCAATTGCCCAACGGCTGATACCAGAGCGGCCATGACTTGCCATGACAATGAGGTCAGCGTCTTCCTCTTCAGCAAAGTGAACAATTTCTTCAGCCACGTTACCTATGAGGACATTAACATTAGTTTTGAGGCCCTTCTTTTCTAGCTTTGCTGCAATTTTCATGAGGTAATCTCTACCCGTTTTCGCCATTTTGCCAATATCTAATGGCACTTTCAAGAGAGACACCGAATCCGCCCGATAAATACGTCCTGTAATGCGGTCGCCGACAGCAAATTTTGTCTTAAACTGCTCCACCGGCTCCGACCGTGGAACATCCACCTTCAAGCTTTCCGTGACGGTCACGAGTTCAACTTCCTCAATATTACAACCCGCGGCAATTTCCTCAACATGCGGTAACACAATCTCCGCCAGCTTTGAACCATCCAGGGGTACCACTACCTTCTTGTAAGCCATGTTCTCTCCCCTCCTGATTTAGTGCTCATATTATAAACATAAATTCGGGATTTTGTATATGATGCCGGTCACAGTATGTTAATACCAACTAGCTGAGTAGCATTACTGTTTATTCCAGCATACATATATTGGAATAGTGCCACTAGAAGGTCTCCCATTCCACAATTGTCTTTTCTTTTTTTACGGTGCTACAATTGAATCGTGCATTTGCATAGAGAGTGAGTCGCGGATTTAATGGAAAACGACAATGATAATAAAAATGATAATAAATCTGATAGAATCGGTAGAAGAAGACTCTCACTCAACAGGGATTGGACGCAAGGTAGTATCCTTAACAATCTCCTGACACTCGCCTGGCCCATACTCATCAGTAATAGCCTTAACATGCTCGGTCCCACCATTGACATGATATGGGTGGGTAGACTAGGCGCCAGTTCTATGGCGGCAGTGGGTCTTTCCGGGCAAGTTGTCATGGTGGTCAACGCCCTGCTGATGGGACTATTCACAAGTCTGCGCGCGATGGTAGCCCGACGTATTGGAGAGGGTAATGAAGAGGGCGCCAATCACGCGTTTCAACAGGCTTTTATTATCGGCATCGCCTTTTCGGCATTGATGGCAATTATTGGTTTCTTCCTATCCCGGAACATAATAGGTCTTTTTGGCGCAGAACCGGATGTTGTTAAAGAGGCTGTTTCTTATAACCGCATCCAGTTTGTGAGCATGGTGACCATGTGTTTGAGGATGATGACAGAAGCCACCATGCAAGCATCCGGGGATACAAAAACAGCGATGTGGATAGGTATTTGCTTCAGGACGTTACACATCACACTTTGTCCCTTCATGGTATTCGGATGGTGGATATTCCCCGACATGGGCGTCAGCGGCGCGGCTCTGACGGGTGTTATTTCGCAGGCACTGGGTGGTGCTGTCGGTCTGTGGATTCTCCTCACCGGACACAGCCGACTCCATATCTCATTTAAAGGTTTCAAACTCGACCCGGATAATATCTGGCGTCAGGTGAAAATCGGGATTCCTTCGTCCATCAACCAGATGCTGAGAACCTTCCTGAGTCTCCTGATTACGAAAATTATTGTCCCCTTCGGGACGTTTTCATTAGCTTCCTATGTTTTGGTTCAAAGAATCGATGGTTTTCTCGATGTGGGCGCTTCGGCAGTCGGTAATGCGGCTGGAGCGCTGGCAGGACAGAACCTTGGGGCGCGTAAACCGGAACGGGCGGAAAAAACCGGCTGGCTGGCAGTGGGTCTAGCAACCGGCACTATGACAATTATCAGCATCGCAATACTGATATGGGCGGACAAGGTTGTCCGCATCTTCAATACCAACCCGGGTGTGGTGACATTAGCCAGCACGCTTATTAGAATAGCCACGGTTAATTACATCGTAATTGCACCCGCATCCGTCTTAACGAGCTGTCTGAATCAGGTAGGCGACACGACAATACCGTTATTTGCCAGCCTCGCCACGATGTGGGGCATACAGCTGCCTTTAGCGTATTTTCTCCCAAAGATTTTCAATAATGGCGTTTTCGGTGTAATGTGGGCGATGGTAATTGCGCTGAGCGTGCGGGCGATTGCTTACCTTATCTATTTCAAGGTGGGCAATTGGAAAAACAGGCGGGTGTGAGGAGAGATTATTACTCCCGCAAGGCTCGTGCCCTGGATGGCACGGAAAGTCTAGACTTGATACAGTGTTTGAAATGCATGAACTCCCCCTCAGGAGGATGAGATACTAGGAAGATAAGATACTGATTCTGGCTCATGCCGAGATATCCCTGAAGATAGAAAAAAGCAATTATATACGGTCACCTGCTTAAGGCGTGGCGATTAAAAACCAAATATTCATTTTGAAATGGCACGCCCGGCACAAGTCGTATCCAAAACATCACCGGGCGCGCGCTTTCAATGAACAAATGCCAGAGTTAATGCAACTATTGCCCTTTGTACTGAGGTGGCCTCTTCTGTGCAAAGGCGCGAGCGCCTTCAATGAAATCCTCTGTTCGGCGGATGCCTCCGGATAGCTCCCTCTCCAGTGCCAGTCCCTCTTCCAGCTTCATATCCGAGCCCCGGATGATTGCTTCTTTAGACGCTCGAACACCCAGTGGACCGCGTGAAATAATAGTTTCAGCAATTTCTTTCGCAGTAGCCATCAGTTTATCGTAAGGTACGACCCGGCTGACGAGACCAACACGAAGCGCTTCCTGAGCATTTAGCCTGTTGCCGGTTAACAGCATCTCGGCGGCGACAGCACGGGGAACAAAGCGCGGCAGTCTAATGGTTCCGCCCATACCAGGCATAAAGCCGATATTAATTTCGGGTTGACCGAACTGAGCATCTTCAGCCGCGATTCTGATATCGCACATCATCGCCAGCTCATTACCGCCACCCAGACAATAACCGTGTATGGCAGCGATAAATGGTTTCCAGATTTGGTCGATGCGTATAGGCGCTCTCGGCGGTCTTGCCGGACCTGCCGCACCAGGCTGGGTTCCAGGCTGTGGTACGAATCCTTTGATATCCGCGCCAGCGCAGAAAGCCTTGTCACCAGCGCCAGTCAGGATTGCTACCCACAAGTCATTGTTATCCTTGAAATCGTAATAGGCATCCTGCAATCCCATGGTTACTTCCGCACTCAAGGAATTCCTTGCTTCCGGGTTATTGATAGTTATGTAGGCAATTCGACCTTCTTTGACATATTCAACAGCAGCCATCCTAACCCTCCTAAAAATATTTTCTTCCCGTCAACAACTATGACGTGGCTGCATTTTAGCAGACAACTTCAACTGAAGTCAAACAAACACTCCCTTGACAATATAAAGGGTAGATGTTACAATACGTCGCTAAAGCCCGCCTGCATTACGTGCAATTCAGGTGTGAATTTCTGTGAAGGAGGAAAACTCAGGGATATTTTAAAGGCACTGAGCATTACTTCAGAAGCTCTGTGTCTTATTCTTGATAATCCCTAAAGTTGCCGAATGAAATGACGACAGTAGTAAAAGATGAAAAAATTCTGGAAATTAAAGACCTGAAAACCTACTTTTACACACAGGAGGGAGAGCTCAAAGCAGTCGATGGGCTTTCTTACAATGTCGCCAAGGGTGAAAGTGTCGGTCTGGTAGGTGAGAGCGCCTGCGGTAAAAGCGTCAGCGCTCTTTCAATTCTCCGCCTCATTCCATATCCCCCAGGTATCATCGTAGGTGGCGAAATCATTTTCTATGGGCAAGACCTGCTTAAAGCCTCAGAAGAGGAGATGCGGCACATCCGGGGTAATCGTATCGCCATGATATTCCAGGAACCCACTACCTCTCTCAATCCCGTTCTTACTGTCAGAACCCAGATTGCCGAAGCACTTGAACTGCACCGCGGTATGGAAAAAGAGGAAGCTACACAGGAATGTGTTAGACTACTGAAACTAGTCGGAATCTCTGATGCAGAGCGAAGAGTCAATCACTATCCCTTCCAGTTCAGCGGAGGAATGCAACAGCGAATCATGATTGCTATGGCACTAAGCTGTAATCCTGCTCTTCTTATCGCTGACGAACCAACGACCTCCGTGGATGTTACCGTTCAAGCACAATTGCTGGAAATAATCGATGATTTAAGAAAGCGTTTCGGTACCTCAGTCATCGTTATCACCCATAACCTTGGTATTGTTGCCCGTTACGTTGACCGTGTCAATGTAATGTACGCCGGCAGACTAGTTGAAACTGCCCCTACCGAAGAGCTCTATGCCAATCCCCTCCATCCCTATACCGTTGGCTTGTTGGCATCAGTACCGAGATTGGACAGCGAACGAAAAAAATCGCTGAGAGTTATTAAAGGTCTACCTCCCAATCTGGCTCGTCTGCCGAAAGGATGCGCTTTCCACCCCCGCTGTGATGTTGCAGTGCAAAGGTGCCGTGAAGAATATCCACCTATGGAAAAAGTTGGGGAAAACCACTACCGTGCCTGTTTCGCTCCAATCAGAAAATGAAGAAAGCACAGTAATACGAGTGAGGATTATCGGATAATGAAAGACAACCATCTGATTGACGTTGACAAACTGTACATGTACTTCCCGGTAACTGCCGGGGTTATGCAGAAGAAAGTGGCGGATGTTAAAGCAGTTGATGGCGTCTCTTTTTACATCAAAAAAGGAGAAACTCTCGGGCTGGTGGGAGAGAGCGGTTGCGGTAAAACAACTACCGGACGTTGTATTCTCCAGCTTTATGAAGGAATAAAAGGCTCGGTACTTTTTGAGGGCGTCGAATTGACCAAACTCAGGAAAGAGCAATTGCGCCGCATGCGCCGTAATATGCAACTTATTTTTCAGGACCCCTTCGCTTCTCTCGACCCACGTATGACCGCTGGTCAGATTATCGGAGAACCACTCAAGGTCCATGGATTTGCTAAAGGCAAGGAATACAAAGACCAGGTCGCCGAACTTTTCCGTATGGTCGAGCTTGAACCGTACATGGCTGACCGCTACCCCCACGAATTCAGCGGCGGTCAGCGCCAGCGTATCGGCATCGCCCGCGCTCTGGCAGTACGACCTAAATTTGTGGTCTGCGATGAACCAGTCTCGGCTCTGGATGTGTCGATTCAGGCACAAATCATCATCCTGCTTGAGAAGCTCCGTGATGAACTTGGTTTGACCTACCTTTTCATTGCTCATGACCTGTCCGTAGTACGCAATATCAGCGACCGCGTTGCTGTGATGTACCTTGGAAGAATTGTAGAAATCACCAAAGCTGATGAGATATATGCGAATCCTTTACATCCCTATACTGTTGCTCTTTTATCCGCAGTGCCTATCCCCGACCCCAAAGTAGACCGCACCCGCAAGCGCATTATTCTTAAGGGTGATGTACCCAGTCCTATCTTCCCGCCGCCCGGTTGCCGTTTTAACCCGCGGTGCCATATGGCAGCTGATATCTGTAGACAGCAACAGCCGGAGTTAAGAGAACTTACACCAGGCAGTGAACACTGGGTATCCTGTCACATGGTGAAATAACCAGCTTGTGCTGATATGCCATTATTTTCCCCCTTGCGACAGAGTAAAACGGTTTATTTAAAATCGACCTCCCAAAAGGGGGTTTGCGGAAAATCTAACCTTTTTATTCGGACTCCGTTATAATTATATTCCTAGATATTCGAGTAAAGGAATTTATGTCCACACGTAATAATCAACCGAACCGGCAGTCAATAAGTACACCATCAAATCGTCTCCCAACGAAAAGACCTACTGATATCAAAACCGTCGACAAAGACAAGCACAGACGAAGAAACACCTTTATCACAGCTGTATCAATTTCCGTTGTCATTATTCTCATTATTAGCATTGCCTATTACCTGATTTATGTTATGCCGTTTCAGCGCATCATAATTAAGGTTGACAACGATGTTGTAAAAATCGACTACTTCTTAAAGCGAGCGCTGAACAGTTCAAGTGATGACCCCATCGGGGAGACAATTAACACGTTAGTGGAAGAACTGATTATTTTGCAGGAAGCCTCTAAATATGGTATAGAGGTCTCCGGTGAGGACATTGATACCGCTCTCCACGACGCCGCTAAAGGTGACAGTGAAAGTATTACCGATGCCGAATACAAAGAATGGTACCGTCAGCTGCTCAATAGCACCCAGTTCTCTGATAAACAATTCCGTGACCTGGTGAAACGTTCTTTGCTACGGCAACGTATGATACAGTATATGGCAGACATTACTCCTACTACTACCGAGCAGGACCGTCTATCGATAATTGTAGTGAAGACATACGAAGAAGCTCTAAGTGTGAAAGAACGAGTTGATAACGGTGAAGAATTCGCCAGTCTTGCCAGAGAACTCTCCCTTGATACTATAACCGGACAGAATGGCGGTGATATGGGCTGGTTCCCCGTAGGTATCCTCGAAGGACGTTTTCAATATGTTCTTAAAGACCTGGACATCGGGAAGTGCAGTGAACCCACCATAAATAATTTAGCAACGGAAAACAGCGCTACGGATACAACGGATTATGCCGTATTTATGATTACTGAAAAAGACGTTGCCCGAGAAGTTCAACCAGAGTACCTCACAGCTCTCCAGGTAAAAACGTATACGGACTGGCTTTATGAACAAGAGGGCATTAGAGAGATAAAGTACTATAGCATTCATGGCGGCAATTACGACGATGAAACCAATGCGTGGTTGAACTATCAATTACAGAGGATGGAAAAAGGAAGAACGAGCAGTTCAACGGAATAACCGCCCGTGAACAATAGCTGTAAGTAATTATGATACGTGTTCAAAATCTCACAAAATATTATGGCGAAAGGCTTGCCGTCGATAACATCAGCTTTAATGTCGGCAAGGGTGAAATTGTAGGACTGCTCGGTCCCAATGCCGCCGGCAAAACTACCACCATGCGTATCCTGACCGGCTTTCTCACACCCACCAAAGGAGATGCATTTATAGCCGACCACAATATGGCCACAGATTCCCTGGAAGGACGCCGTCACATCGGTTATATGCCGGAATCTATTCCACTTTATACCGACATGAAAGTGCGCGATTACCTAGATTTCTTCGGTCGTATCAGAGGATTGGACGTCAAGCAAACACGTGCTCGTATCAATGAAGTCGTCCAGATTTGCCACCTTGAAGAATATATCGATGTAATTATAGACAAACTTTCCCGCGGATTTAGACAGCGTGTTGGTATTGCCCAAGCTATCATTCACAACCCGGACGTATTGATTTTAGATGAACCAACTATCGGCATCGACCCTATCCAGGTTGCCCAAACCAGAAATCTCATCAAGGAACTGGGGAAAGACCATACCGTTCTCATTTCCACCCATATTCTTCCCGAAGTCAGCATTATCTGCGAACGAGTGATTATTATACACCGCGGTAAAATCGTGGCGGAAGACAATATCGAAAACCTTTCGGCAGTGTTGAGAGGAGCACGCCGTATCCGTGTCGAGGTCAAAGGTCCCGCGGATAAAATCGCCGTTGCTTTGCGCCGCGTCCCGGGAGTTCGTCGGGTCATGCGGGAAGGTGACTTCTTCGTTGTAGAATCTCCGGCAGAAGTCGACCCACGTGCGATAATTAACGAGACAATGGTAAAGAGCGGCTGGACATTACTTTCCGCCGAATCGGTTGAGATGAGTCTGGAAGAAATCTTCCTGCAACTTACTACAAAAGATGAAGAAGAGGAGTCTGAGCAATGAGAAATATTATACTCATTGCCTCGAAGGAACTACGTTCATACCTCACCTCACCCATGGCATATATTGTTGTCTGTATTTTTCTACTGCTCAGTGGATTTTTCTTCCAGCAGTACCTGACAAACACTAGTTTCGATGATACCAGCCTGCAAGGTTTTATTGACCCGCTCTCTGTGATCGGAGTTCAGACAGGCGGGAATGTCCTGCTTCTCTTGTTTGCCGTGGTACTGACCATGCGCACCCTGGCGGAAGAGAAGAAACTGGGCACATGGGAACTCCTACTCACCTCGCCGGTAAGAGATTCAGAAGTGATTCTGGGGAAGTTCCTTGGAAGTTTGGGCATCCTTATCATCATGCTAGTATTGACTCTACTCTACCCTATACTGCTCATTATTCTCGGCGACCCGGATATGGGACCGATGTGGACGAGCTACCTAGGTCTGTTCCTGCTCGGCAGTACTGCTCTAGCAGTGGGAATCTTTGCTTCTTCACTAACCTCAAACCAGATTGTCGCCGCTGTAGTTTCTGGAGCCATTCTCTTCGGTTTGTGGGTGATTGGTTTCATCGCCAGTAGTGCTCCACAAGCC
Source organism: Dehalococcoidales bacterium (assembly GCA_036396095.1). Lineage (GTDB taxonomy): Bacteria > Chloroflexota > Dehalococcoidia > Dehalococcoidales > Fen-1064 > JAURWL01. Next base: position 86,657 of record DASWLM010000015.1, read on the forward strand.
ATGCAACAGGTGCTCAACTACCTCTCAATTTCTTATCATTCTGTGAGTTTTGAATCGGGTATTATAGATACCCGGGACATTGTCTATTACCTAAGTATCACCGCTCTGTTTCTTTATTCTTCAATTCGCTCTCTTGAAGCAAGCAGGTGGAGCTAAATGCAGATTGCTGTCTTCGCCATAATGGGCGTGGCCGCCATGATTATCGGGCTTATCCTGCTTCTTGTCCTGCCCGCCATGGGCTTGGTTGCACTCGGGGTCATCGGACTGGGTATCATTCTCGTCGCCAGTGCAGGCATTATTGAGTTCAGACGTATTCGTGGCGCCCTGGCAAGCAAGCGGGGTAAGTTCAGTACCAGTACTATCATCCTCGTCTCTATCTTTGCGAGCATCGTTTTGCTGGTTAATGCCATCAGTATTGCGCAGTACCACCGTTTTGATTTTACAGGACTGTCAAAATTCACCCTCACTTCTAAGACCAAGGATGTGCTTACACAGCTCAATGAGCCCGTGGAAGTTCTGTGTTTCTTTGTGCCGGAGGTTAAAAATATTCCGGAGGAATACGCCACAATCTACCAACTGGCCGGACCATATGCCCTGTCGCTCCTTTATGAGTACCATAACTATACAGATAAACTGATTATTAAAATAGTTGACCCCGAGGAGCACCCTGAACAAGCCACAAAATATGGCATAATGAACGCTGGTTATTATCAATCCGTTGTTTTTGAAACCGAAAAAGGTACAATATTTATATCCGCCTTCGATATTTATTACCAAGCAGAACACGCTTTCACCAGCGCTATTCTCCAGGTAACCGGCATCAAACAGAAGAAGATATATTTTCTAACAGGACATGGTGAAGCAAGCCCCGCAGATACCAGCGGCACCGGGTATAGCTATGCACGTGAGGGTTTACTTGATAACCTCTTCCAGATAGCAATGCTTGATTTGATAAGTACTCCCGAGATACCGGATGACTGCGCTGTTCTGGTAGTCGCCGGTCCGGAGGAGGCGATGAATGAAAATGAAAGACAAATCATTGCGGATTACCTGAAAGCAAACGGGAGTGTTTTATTCCTGACTAACCCCGATGCGCCGGATGATATCGCCCAACTACTTGCCCCGTGGGGTCTCGACGTCAAGAAAGGCACAATCATCGACCCGGCATCATATTCTTCCCCCAATAAAGATACCCCCATTGTAACCAGAGACCGCAATCACTTTGGTATGACAACCCTCTATTTCCCGGGAGTAACTGCCATTGTTCCGACTGAAAACGTACCGGCAGAATCGGAATTGATACCCTTACTCATGACAAGCAAGGACAGCTGGATGACTGATGAATACTCACCCACGACTAATCCCGAGTACAATGTTGAAAAAGACCTGAAAGGTCCCTTGTTCATCGGCTATATTTTAACTGCGGCAGAAGCTACAGACACCAGTACAGTGTATAAGAGCCCGAATATTGGAATTATCGGCGATTCTGATTTTGCCTCAAATACCAATTTCATCAACGGCAACAACGGTGACCTATTTCTCAATATCGTCAATATCCTTTCCGCCGGCGAAGAGGTGATTTCTATTGAGCAGAAAGTCCTTCAGACCCGACGGCTCATACTTAAACCCGAAGAAGTCAATTTCCTCCGTATCTCCAGCATTGCTATATTGCCGGCTATTGTCCTATTAATCGGGATAGTGGTCTGGTGGCAACGGCGGAAATAACCGGAATTATTCAGGAGAATATTTTTGAAGCTTAGAGCTATCATCGTCCTGGTGGTTATCGCGGCTATCCTCGGGGTGACTTTATACACGGTCAGCCGTCCCGGACCTGAAAAGCCGGTAGACTCAGTGCCATACGTCTGGGACTTGAATATGGATGACCTTCAGCATATTACTATCAGCATGCCCAAGACAGGGCAAAGTGAGAGTTTTATATTACACGAAGACCGCTATTTCTACTTCGATGTCGATAATGGTTCTATCGTGGATATGTACAGATGGGGCGGTGGTATTCCTTTACTTCTCAGTGGACCCGGAGCAGACAGACGGCTTGTTCTCAACGCCACCGATGCCCAATTGGCTGAGTATGGTTTTAATGAGCCTAACCTGGCAATCACGCTAGACCTCAAAGACGGTACAGTCTTTAATGTCGAGGTGGCAAACAGCACTCCCAGCGGAAAAACATATTATATCCGATTGAAAGAACAGCGCGATATTTACACGGTCGATTACACATGGTTTGACGTAATTTCCAGACTAGTCACCGAGCCCCCTTACCCACCGGCGAATTTCGTTAACGAAAAATTAACCGTTACGCCACTGGAAGCGAACGTATCTCAACCCATTACCATTGCTGCCGAGATGGTAAACACTGGCGCGGTTACCGGGCAATATACAGTGGAATTGAAGATAAACGGTGTTGTCGAAGCTAAGCAGATAATTGAACTGGGACGTAACGAGAGAACCATAGTTACTTTCACCATCACGAAGAGCACGCCGGGTACATACTCCATCAGTATCGTCGGAAAAACAGCAAAGCTCGTTGTCAAGTGAGGTAACTGAATATGCAGCATATTGGCGTTGATATTATTGAAATCGATCGCATCAAGCAGGTAATTGCACGCTGGGGAGACAGGTTCCTGAAAAGGGTCTTTACAACTTCGGAGTTAAACCTCTACAGTCAACGGAACTCGTCTCTTGCCGTCAGGTTTGCCGCTAAAGAAGCCGTGTTAAAATCTCTCGGAGCCTGCGACCTGGGGATTAGCTGGCAGGACATCGAAGTTCTCGCCGAGACAAACGGTAAACCTATCGTGCATCTCTCCGGGAAAGCTCAATCAGCCGCCCGGGAACTGGCTATTAAGGACCTGGCGGTAAGCCTGTCCCACTCTGAGGATTACGCGGTTGCCTTTGTCGTCGGAATAACCGATTAGGCTCAATGGCTTTCCAGCATCCTCTCAAGAATCTGCCATCGATTTCAATGATACGGTCGGCAACTTCTCTCAACGGGCGTGAGGTGTTCTGCCTGCCGAAAAGCGCCACCTCGACATTCTGCCCGTTGTTCTTCACCTGTTGAATGGCGCCTACATAGTCACTATCACCTGTCACCAGAATGGCGACATCGTAGTTCTGCTTGAAACTGTGAGTCAGCAGATCGGTGGTGAGCATGATATCAATACCTTTTTCGTATGCTGGCGAGCTAGGCCAGGCGGATGTATAGACCAGCCTTCCCAGCCTCATTTCCAGATAAGGAACTTGTTGTACACTATTGAAGAACTGCTGTTGACTGCGGTATCGCTCCGGCTCCTGTTTCATCCCCACAATCGCGTTGTAATAATAGATACGTATCAACCGGCGTTTCTCCAGCAACTTCTGACAGAAACCTCCAATATCAATATCCGTCCGATGAAAATTATCTTTCAATGAGTGGTAGAGGTTACTGCCATCAATGAAAATCATTACCCTTTCCAGTCTATCCAAAAACCACCTCCTATCGATTATTTAAATTAGCTTAGCTAAAAACAGCTATATGTTACCGATTCATCATTGTTAAATTTTGCGGATTTTATGTCTTCTTTAAGGTGTTTTATCGTCTTTTCGGAGAGGTGTAATTCGCCAGCCTTTCTAACCGCTTTTCGCAATATGTTCAGAGGCACATCAATCATTCCTCCACCATCATGGAGATGGCTGTACACATCTATTTCAGCATTTAAGAAATCTACTAAATCGCCCTCATCTTGAAACTTAAAACTTGCATCTGCCATTTTGATCTCAATTATACGGCGTGCCCATGTACCCATATCTCAAACCTCCTGCTTTATGGCAATCCCAGTTGTTTTCTCAACTTCACATCATCAATCTGCAAAGCATATAGGTCATTTATTTGACTGATATTGATAATTTTCACGATATTCGTAATCTCATGGAAAGTGCCCGACAGAAGTTCTTCACACTTGATACGATGTTTTTCATCGATAACAATGTAAATATTACTATTCCACAGGTCGTAAGCATGCTTGAGTTTTGCCAAAGCATGATAAATATCCCCGCCTATTTGTATTTCAAAAGCGTAGGTTGGCACACTTTTTTCTACTCTGCGCCAAACTACGTCTAGCCTGTCCGAGTTCATCAGATACTCTTTATCAGTCATATAATGGTGTATCTTTCCAATCTCAAAAATCATGTCTTTGACTTTGTCATGTGATAAATCGGGGGATTCCGGTAACGACTGAACTTTTGGCGGTACTGATTTTGGGGTATCTAAATCTGATGAAAAATCAATCGGAATACTCCACTGTTGTCTTATATTCTCGGCAAGCTTATCAATGATATCCTTATCGTCAAGTAAATTCAGAGCCGAATAGTATCCGATAGGTAGCGCCAATTTTATTTTCTTTTTTCCCCATTCTGCCTCAGGAAGAACATATTCGGATTGAAATTCAAATCCGAAGGGATAAAGAACCTCTTTTTTTATTAGTTCATCTGGCCAAAGGGGCTGGTTCTGTTTAAATTTAGCCTGGGCTCTCCCTATTCCGATAACTCCAGAAAGTGGACTCGTTGCGTAGAAAACAAGCCAATCACCTTGTTTCAAATACTTCCACTTACCTTGAAACTTAGGTATAAGCCCCCAAATTCCATCTTTCAGGCCAACTACCCAATGTTCAGGTTTGCCGCAAAGTATCCATAAATTGTCAGGCATTTTCAGCTAATTCCTCATTTAGCACTTCGTATAGCCGCAGAGCGGGCACTTGTAGCACCCTTCTTCATAGGCAAGCAAGCCACCGCAGTCAGGACATTGTCCGGCGATATTCCGCGCCAATCCGTAGTCGCCCGGTTTGCCGCCTGATGTCTGAGGTTTAGGCTCTGCTGTTATCTCCGGCTCGGTAACTTCCCCGCTGATATGCCGCTCCAGCACGCTGGCAATGGCATCGGCGCAGGAGAGCACGGACTTACCACCCTCCCAGGCAATAGACGGACAGCGGATGCCGCGTAGTTGCTTGACCACTGCCTGTGCATCTCCACCTAACCTTAGTGACAACGAAATGAGTCTTCCGATGGCTTCAAGTTGAGCTGAGGCACAACCACCCGCCTTGCCAAGTGAGGAGAAAACCTCAAACATCCCGAATTCGTCAAAGTTGACCGTGACGTAGAGCGCGCCACAACCAGTATTGACCTTTTCCGTGAAGCCGGTGGTTCTTTTTGCCCGTTTCCGCGGTGTGATGCGGGTTTCGACTTTCTTCTCCACTTTTTCAGCTTGACCGCCGGTGCTCATCGGTTGACCCTCACGGCTCCTGTCACGATAGATGGTGATACCTTTTAGCCCCTTTTCATAAGCAAGCATGTAGACTTGTGCTACATCTTCTTTAGTGGCTTCATGCGGGAAATTCACCGTCTTGGAAACGGCGTTATCCGTGTACTTCTGGAAAGTAGCCTGCATCTGCACATGCCATTCAGGCGTGATTTCGTGGGCGGTGACAAACACCCGCTTTACCTCGGCTGGAATCTTACTGTTTAAATCACTCAGGTGAGCGCCCCCGGCAAGCTTTTTCATCAGTTCTTCCGAATAAAACCCATGCTTCCTGGCTGCTTCCTCAAAATAGGGATTGACCTCGACCATCTGAGCGCCATCCAGGATATTCCTTACGTAAGTCAGGGCAAACAATGGCTCAATGCCGCTGGAACAGCCAGCGATAATGGACAAGGTACCGGTGGGAGCGATAGTAGTGCGTGTGGCATTCCTCACCTTTAACCCATTGGCAATATCATATTTACTACCTTTGAACGCCGGGAAGACGCCACGCTGTTCAGCCAGCTCCACTGAAGCTTTGTCCGCTTCCGCCTGAATGAAACCCATTACATCCTTGGCTATGCCCAGCGCTTCTTCCGAATTATAAGGTACCCCGAGCTGCATTAGCATATCGGCAAAACCCATCACCCCCAACCCAATTTTGCGCGTTTTCCGGGTCATTTCACCAATGGCGTCCAGCGGGAACTTATTGATATCGATAACATTATCCAGAAACCTGACCGCCAGTTTTACTGTAAGCGCCAATTTGGTATAGTCGATTTCATATTTACTGCCGGTACGCCGGAGCATGCGGCTAAGATTTATCGAGCCGAGATTACAGGACTCGTAGGGGAGAAGGGGTTGTTCGCCACAGGGATTGGTGCTTTCAATCTTCCCAAGGTGAGGGGTAGGATTTTCCTTATTGATTCGGTCGATAAACACAATTCCTGGGTCGCCGGTCTTCCAAGCCATCTCGACAATCTTGTTGAACACTTCCCTGGCATTCAATTCGCCGGCAACTTCCCTGGTACGCGGGTTGACAAGCTCATAGTTGCGCCCTTCTTTCACGGCATCCATAAACTCTGCGGTCACTGCCACTGAGATATTGAAATTGGTTAGCACATTGGGGTCATTCTTGGCATTAATAAACCGCATGATATCAGGGTGGTCGACGCTAAGGATTGCCATATTAGCGCCCCGCCGCATGCCACCCTGCTTGATGACATCAGTGGCGGTATCAAAGGCACGCATGAACGACACAGGCCCGCTGGCAACTCCACCAGTCGAGCCAACTCTGTCACTCTCCGGCCGCAACCGCGAGAAAGAGAAACCTGTGCCGCCTCCACTTTTGTGAATCAACGCCGTGTACTTTACCGCATCGAAAATGGACTCCATCGAGTCCTCAATCGGCAGGACAAAACACGCAGACAATTGCCCCAATTCTCGCCCGGCATTCATCAGTGTCGGTGAGTTGGGTAGAAATTCCAGGTTCACCATAACGTGATAGAATTCATCCGCCCACTTGTTAACATCAGCCTTAGCGTCATAGATTGACTCGGCGGAGGCAATTGCCTGTGCGACACGGCAAAACAATTGCTCCGGCGTTTCCGTGGGCTGTCCATTCTTATCCTTTGTCAGATAGCGCTTTTCCAGGACACGCCGCGCGTTCTCTGTTAGTTTTATTTCAGAACCGGTTTCGCTTTTCATTTTCTCTTCCTTGACTATTTTTATTGGTGGTGAAACTTCCGGTTTTATCTTATCTTCAGCATCCAGGAACTCTTTGACCATCTCCAGAATTTCAGACTCACTGGTGGAATGTTTTTCTTTTGGTCTGGCAGACACCAGAGCTTCCATTCCCGGTAATGGCTGGTGTTTCCCATGTATAGTCTTATCAGCCTCATCCTGCCTTTTCTCCAGGCGCTCAATGACCTGCTGAGTGAGTTTTTCAATGTGTTTCCGGTCGGAGATACCCATTTTCTCCGCTGCGGAAAAAGTAGCCCGCGCAATCTGATTACGCGTCAACTGATTGACTTGCTGGTTCCTTCCGGTCATCGGCGTTTTCTCCCGCCGGTTTTTATGATTGCGCTAACTTCAGTCTCCGGCAAAAGAGGTAATTGTTGTGACGGATTGGTTTCGCTCACACCCGCTTCTGCCAGACTATCAACCTCCTGCTTAAGCCGGGTAATATCCTCAAAATCACGGTAAACACTGGCAAAGCGGATATAAGCAATATGGTCGAGGCTCTTCAACTGTTCCATTACCATATCGCCTACTGTAGTGCTGGGCACTTCGGCTTTTCCCTGTGCAATAAGTTCCGATTCAATTTCATCCGCTATCTTCTCAATAACATGTTCTGCAATTGGACGCTTTTCGCAGGCTTTCCTGATGCCATTTAGAATTTTATCCTTCTGAAAACCTTCTCTCCGCTTGTCCTTTTTGATAACGAAAAGAGCATTCTGCTGGAATCTTTCGTGCGTGGTAAAACGACCATTACAGCTCAGACATTGCCGTCGACGCCGTATACCTTCAGTCGTGTCACGAGAATCAAGAACCCTTGAATCACTATAACCACAATGGGGGCATTTCATTGCCACCACCCCCCGGATAAAAGACTATAACAATCCTATAGCTAGTAGCAGGAATGCTATTAAATCACAATATCTAGTAGTATGTCAAGGGTTTTTACTGGTACTTTATTCATCATCTGTTAAAATTTTTTTACCAGAAATCAAACAGGGAGAGAAAGGGTAATTTACATCTTTTTCTGCCTGCTGACTCCTCTTTTCATCTTGACAATGTTTATTCTGTATCCTATGATTATATTACGATATATCGTGACATATCTATTAATGGAGGATTACTCCAATGTATAGAGAACGTTTTCGTCCGTCCAGGCCATGGCGCGAAAGCCCCTTTCAAAGAGGCAACATGAAATACATCGTCCTGGACTTAATAAAAGAAAAACCACGTTATGGTTATGAAATTATGCAAGCTCTGGAAGAGCGGTCACAGGGCATGTACGCTCCCAGTGCCGGCGCGGTATATCCAACCCTTCAAATGCTCGAAGAAATGGGATATATCGGTGCAAGTCAATCAGAAGGTAAACGAATATATTCTATTACGGATGAAGGACGTCGATTTATTACAGAGCAAGGTGAACACACTGAGGAAGTCAAAGGACGCATACAAGACCATTGGGATTCTGCTCATGTAGGTGAAAGACGAAAGGTGATGAATCAGGTGAGAGAGCTCTGGCAATTAATTGGACAGGAATTTCCAGATATAACATCCGAGAAGAGACAGCATATTAGCAAGATATTGGAACGAACGCGGCGTGAAATTCAGGTAGCAATTGGGAAATCACAGAAGTGATTCCTGGCACCTATTGTTATACATCAAGTAGTTTTTACTCCAAGTTCTAAGTTATTTTTAATCTTGCATTTAAATATTTTATTAAATAATATAAAATGATTGTTACAGGTTGACCATGCATATTATCGGGCGTTTGTTTGGACTTCTTAAGAATCATTGGAAAGCAGCAGCCCTTTCTTTTATCTTTCTTATCATCTCTACAGGGTTCTCTTTAATCACACCCGAACTTATTAAACGTGCTATGGATATGGGTACTTCCTATGATGCCCAGACCAAGGTGACCACAGTAAATCAAGCCCTTCTCTGGTATATGGGACTTGGAATTGTCGCCGCACAGATCTTCCGCGCCGCCTTTACCTTCGGGCAGAACTATGTCAGTGCATATATCGGGCAGAAAGTCGCCTTTGACTTGCGCAACCGTCTCTATGACCGTATCCAGCGGCTCAGCTTCGCTTTCCATGATAAAGCACAAACCGGTCAACTTATGTCCCGCGTTACACAGGATGTCGAAGCCGTCCAAATATTTGTGTCCATGGGTTCGGTGCGCGTTATTTTTATTGCTATAACTTTCTTCGGCATTCTGGGAATTCTACTCTCGATGAACTGGTCTCTGGCTGTAGTCAGCCTTATCTGTATTCCACCGGTAGCCTTTATTGCTATTAGAATGAGTACCACATTGCGTCCCATCTGGACCAGAATACAGCAAGAATTGGCTACGATGACCATCGTCCTCCAGGAAAACCTCTCTGGAATGCGGGTGGTCAAGGCATTCTCAAAAGCGCAGCGTGAGATTGACAAATTCGAGAAGGAAGCACGGAAATACTTCGATGATAGCTTGGTCACTGCTCGTATTCAAGCTTTTAGCGGTCCCCTGATGAACCTTCTTTTCACTATTTCCAGCGCTATAATAATCTGGTGGGGTGGACGTGAGATTCTGAATGGACAGCTAACAGCTGGCGAGCTTACTCAATTTTACTTCTATGTAGGCATGATGGTCATGCCAGTGCGTGCTCTGGGATTTATGGTCAATATGATATCCCGCGGTACCGCTGCCGGTCAACGTATTTTTGAGGTTCTAGATACGGAATCGGCAGTTAAAGAAAAACCGAATTCAATAGAACTGCAAAACATAAAAGGGAACGTAAAATTTGAGCATGTATCTTTCAGCTACACGGCCGCTTCCTACGAATCGCTGGGGAATATACTGGAAGACGTTAGTTTCGAAGCTAGAGCAGGCGAAATGGTAGCCTTGCTCGGTGCGACTGGTAGTGGGAAAACAACTCTTGTCAACCTGATACCGCGCTTTTATGACGTCACTTCGGGTAGTATTACTATCGATGATATAGATATCCGTAATGTCACACTCGCTTCCTTACGGCAGAACATTGGCATGGTGCAACAGGATGTTTTCCTGTTTTCAGCCAACATTAAAGACAACATTGCTTATGGTGCTGTAAATGCCAGCCAGGATGACATCATCGCGGCTGCCAAGACTGCCCAGCTGCATGATTTTGTAATGAGCTTACCTAATGGCTATGAAACCTGGGTCGGCGAACGTGGCATTACACTCTCGGGCGGTCAGCGTCAGAGATTGGCGATCGCCCGAACTTTACTTCTCAACCCGCGTATCCTCATCCTTGACGATTCCACATCAAGTGTGGACACAGAGACGGAATTTCTGCTCCAACAAGCGCTCCGTCAACTCATGGAAGGACGCACAACTTTTGTTATCGCGCAGCGTCTGCAGACAGTAAAAGATGCCGACCAGATTCTCGTTTTAAATAAGGGCAGAATAGCCGAGCGTGGCACTCACCAGCAATTACTACGTGAAGGGACAATTTACCCTGAGATTTACGAGCTTCAGCTCCGCGCTCAGGAAGAAGCTCTCGGGAAAGAGGTGTTACCGTAATGTTTGGTGGAGGCGGTTTTGGTGGTGGCGGTGGTCCCATGCGTGGGGGAGGTATGGGTCCTCCAGGTGGTATGGGACACCCACTGGGAATGGGTCCGCAGGCGCTCGCACGTTCTTCCGACCTGACTGATGAAGAGCTCTTCGGAAGGGTCTATGACCAAAAAGTCGTGATGCGCCTAATGGGCTATGTAAAGAAATACAAGCTTGGCTTCCTCCTGTCAGTATTCGGAATGATTCTGACCACGGCTACAGGCCTGCTAATGCCATTATTACTTGGTGATGCAATCGATGTTGCCACCGGACGAGCCACGAAACTTAACTTTATCGACAATTTCGCAGCTAATACCTTCCATGTCTCTGGCTCCTTGAATACCGTGACGATGATTTTCTTCATATTTTTGGTCTGCGGCTTGTTACAATGGGCAGGACAATATCTCCAACAATATAACATGGCGAACGTCGGACGTAGCGTTCTCTTCACCATTAGAATGCAGATGTTCACTCATCTGCAGAAGCTTTCACTTAGCTTCTATGACCGCCATGAAGTCGGACGCGTTATGTCCCGCGTGCAGAACGATGTTGCTGCCCTGCAAGAAGTGCTTACCTCTGGCGTCCTGGAAATTGTTGCTGATTTCCTGATACTCGGTATTGTTGTTTTTATGGTATTCACCATGAATTCCCAGCTAGCCTTAATAACCATGAGCATCATTCCTATACTAATAGTGCTGGTATTTTTCTATGAAAAACTCTCACGCAATACTTTTATGCGCGTGCGTCAGGCAATATCTGTAGTCAATGCCGATTTACAGGAAAATATCTCCGGGGCTCGCGTTATTCAGGCAATGTCACGGGAAAATATTAATCTGCAACGATTCGGTAATGTCAATGAGCAAAACCTGGATGCCAACCTTTCGGCGACCCGCCTTTCTTCCGGGTTGATGTCCGCTGTGGAAATTCTGATTGGGGCATCCACCGCACTGGTCATCATCTTCGGCGGATACCAGATAGCGGCGGGCAGACTATTACTTGGCCAGACGGTAAGCTTTCTTCTTTATGTTCAAAGATTTTTTGAACCTATCCGCAGTCTGAGTATGCAATATACCCAATTACAGCGTGCTACAGCCGGTGGTCAGCGTATTTTCGAAGTACTAGATATGGAGCCGGATATTAAAGATGAACCTGATGCAATTAAACTGCCACAAATCAAAGGGGACATTGTATTCGATAATGCGAGCTTCTCTTATGTAGAAGGAATCGAAGTCCTCCACGATATTAACCTGCACATTCTCCAGGGAGAAACGATTGCTCTGGTTGGCTCTACTGGCGCAGGCAAAAGTACCTTCGTTAGCCTGGTCGCCCGTTTCTACGAAGTTACAAAGGGTTCCATCAGCATCGATGGTTATGACATCCGCAAGGTAACACAGGAATCGCTTCGTAACCAGATTGGCATGGTATTGCAGGAACCATTCCTTTTCTCGGGAACGGTTAGAGAGAATATCACTTATGGACGTGAAAAGGTCAGTGACGAAGAGATTTTCACCGCTGCAAAAGCCGTAGGCGCCCATGATTTCATCATGCGTCTGGAAAAAGGCTACGACACTGTTCTGCAGGAACGTGGCAGCAATCTGAGCCAGGGACAGCGGCAACTCATCAGCTTTGCTCGAGCGGTTCTCGCCAATCCGCGTATCCTGATATTAGACGAGGCTACAGCGAATATTGATACACAGACAGAAGTTCTCATCCAGAAAGCCTTGAAGAATATTCTGAAAGACCGTACATCGCTGGTAATTGCCCACCGCCTGTCTACGATTCATGACGCCGACCGTGTCGTGGTACTTGATGCCGGCAAGATTGTCGAAATCGGCAATCACCAGGAGCTTATGGAAAAGGGTGGTCTTTACTATCATCTGTACACGATGAGTTACGCGTACACCGACCCGAACAACAGCTTGAGCAGCACATCACGACCACGCCAAGCAACCTAATAGGCTTTAGACCCACCGGTACCCCCTCGTCTTACTCTCATAAATTCAACAACACGGTATATCTGCGTGGCTATCATTGCCATGAGAAGTTTGGGGACAAGCAGCCAGAACGCATTGATACCCAGCGCCATATAAAGCGCCGGATCTTCTACCATACTGTGATTGATGCCGATGGAGATATGGAGGCGTTCCAGTTCGGAGCGGGTTAGACCGCCCTCTTTACTTTTTTCCAGAATGACGGCACTACCATACATCAGCCCAAATAAAACTGCTGTAACCCAGAGTATGACAGTGCGTTCGCTCAGCCCCAACACTTTCATAAAAGGCTTGAAGAAACGATAGAGGTATCTATCCCATGCCAGCCAGCGTAAACACTCCAGTGTAATCATTATTCCCGTGATAATGCAGAGTATCTTCAATAACAACCAGCCGGTATCAATACCCCACCCGGTCAGTGCCTGTAAAACCGTTCCTTGTTTCATTATCTCAGTTATACCGGTAACGCTCTGTGATGTATCGCCAAGAAAAATAGAAATCAGCATGACTGTCACAACAGCAGTTATAAAACGGATAATAACAATTTTAAAACCGTTTATCCCAGACTTATGCTGAATGATGGTTTCAACGATAACACTATGAGCAACAAGAGTGAACACAGCAATGAGTGTCATCTGCTCCAGACTGAACGGCACAACGGTCAAAATAGCAATCGCCGCATAGATATTTATAAAAAGGCCGCTGAGAACGGGAAAAGCGGCTTCACTTGGAAGATTTATAAGATTCATCACAGGATTAAGAACAAAGTCCACCTTATAGAGCCAGCCACTCCACTTCAGTAAGGCTACCGCTAGAGAAATGGGCAGGAGAATCTTCGCCATCCAGAAAAAAGCGTCCCAGCCTTTTTTCAATCCTGAATAGATACCGCTTTTAAGTCTCTCGCCAGTTGTGCCGGCAATCACAGTCGCCGATGGGGCTTGTGGGGGTGACTGCGTTTTCTTATGGTTGAACAGATTAAAGGGCATGTTATTCCGTTGTTCCAACTCTCTCTGATATAAAGAATACATTTATTCTAGCATAGCGTTTGCCAGAATAGCGGATAAAGGAAACACCTCAGGACAATACTTTCTTATCGCTCTAAAGACCATAATTCGTAATACTTTTAGCATTTTCGAGTAAAAGCACTCTCCTCTAGTTACGTGTAATGTAAAAGTTGACACATTTAATCGCATACGATTATAATTACAGGACATTTCGTTCTCACTTCCCTGGGCTGGCAAGAAATTCACAGTTATGAAAGAGATAAGAGTAACACTGAATAATTCCTCGGTAAACGTGCGTGATGGCGTCACTATTTTAGAGGCAGCACGCGAACACGGCATTTATATTCCAACCCTTTGTTATCGGACCGAGTTATCGCCGATCGGAGCCTGCCGTATCTGCGTGGTAGAGGTGACAGGCTCCCGAACGCTGGTAGCGGCATGCCATACGCCGGTTACAGAAGGAATGATTGTTAATACTCATTCACCTGCTGTTTTAGCAACGAGACGTATTATCCTAAGGCTTTTATTTGCCAGTCACTGCGGGACCTGCTATATGTGTGCTAAAGCCAACATGTGTGAACTTAGAAATTTAGCGGCTGAACTTGATGTAGGTCTCCCGGGCTTCGAACTGAGGAGACGCTATTATCCCATAGAAGATGTTAGCCCTTATCTTATCAGGGACCTCTCCAAGTGTATCCTCTGCCGGAGATGTGTCCGCGCTTGTACCGAAATTGCCGGGCATGGTTTCTTTGCCATTGGTTACCGTGGTTTCCACTCTAAGATTGTCGTAGACCTTGACAAACCTATTAACAAAGATGCGTGCCGCGATTGCGACGTGTGCGTCTCCCTCTGTCCCACGGGAGCTTTAAGTAAACCATGCCAGTTACCTTATGAAAAAAAAGGCAGACCGCTGATTATCAGAAGCTAGCATCCTGAAGGAAGGTAAGATGGTTGAAAGGCGTATTGGAGCACCAATCCCTGATAGACCTCCTGATTCTCACAACCTCCTTTTCCTGCTTGGGAAGGCACAAAGCAGGTTCGGTTATCTGCCAGAAAATCTACTCTGCGACATTTCTAACTCTCTGGGTATCGCTCTAGGTGATGTGTATGGAGTGGCTACCTTCTATTCTTTCTTCTCGGTACAAGAACAGGGACGGCACGTCATTAGAATATGCAAGAGCCTCCCCTGTTTCATTAAAAAATCGCAACATATTATAAACGTTGTCGAGGATGCGACCGGGGTCAAACTCGGTACAACCTCTCCGAACGCGCGGTTTTCAATCCAGTTGGTCAATTGCATTGGTGAGTGCGATAAAGCGCCCACAATGATGATTGACGGACGTGTCTACGTTGATCTAACTCCTCATAAGATTTCCCGGATCCTGAAAGATTACGAATAGCACTACCCGATTCTGATTCAGGAAGGTTAAGAATGCCCCAATTGCATATCGTACTCAGAAACTGCGGGGTAATCGATCCCACCCGTATAGACACATATATAAAACGGGATGGATTCCAAGCGCTTAATAAAGCTCGCGGTATGAAACCGGAACAGGTAATAGAAGAAATCAAGGCTTCCAATTTGCGTGGCAGGGGAGGTGCTGGTTTCCCATGTGGCTTGAAGTGGGAACTTGCCAAGAATTCCCCGGGTGATGAAAAGTACCTCATATGTAATGCAGACGAAGGCGAAGTTGGCACTTTCAAAGACAGGTACATCCTGGAAAGCGATCCGTTTAGCCTGGTGGAAGGTATTTCTATCGCGGGTTATGCTATAGGTGCCCGGTGTGGTTATATCTACCTGCGCGCCGAATACCATCACCTCCTTGGTTCACTGCTCGCTGTAATCGAACAAGCGCGAAGTGCCGGCCACTTAGATGGTTTTGATATCCATGTGCAGGAAGGGGCAGGCGCCTATATCTGTGGCGAGGAATCAGCACTTATGGAGTCAATAGAAGGCAAGCGTGGCGAGGTCAGATACCGCCCACCATTCCCGCCAACCAAAGGATTATGGGGCAAGCCCACCGTAATCAACAATGTGGAGACACTCATGAACATCCCGCCGATAATGCTCAATGGAGCGGGGTGGTTCAAGAAAATTGGAACAGAACGGAGCAAAGGTACTAAGGTCTTCTCGGTCAGTGGTGATGTGGATAAACCCGGAGTATACGAGCTAGAACTTGGCAGTACGCTCAGGGAACTGGTGGAAGACCTGGCTGGAGCTCGCAACATTAAAGCAATTCAGGTGGGAGGAGCGACAGGGCGGATAGTGCCGTTCAGTATGATAAATACCCCACTCTCTTTTGAAACCATCCTAGGGGCTGGGGCTATTACCGTGTTTGATGAGAGCAGAGACATCCTGGAGATAGTCTGCAAGACCCTTGAATTTCTCGCCGAGGAATCCTGCGGGAAGTGCGCGCCCTGCCGTGAGGGCACAACTGCACTGGTAGAGATCCTGAACACGATACGGAATGGAGGAGGAAGGCGGGGAGATATCGTGGATATCGAGGAACTTTCCCGCGCCATGATGCTATCCTCATTATGCGGATTAGGGCAGGGAGCTCCAAACCCGGTTGTAGATACCCTGCAATACTTCAGGGCTGACTATGAAAGCCGGCTCGCAACGAAAGAGGGGGTAAAATAGCATGATTACTGTTACACAAGCAAAACCTTTCGAAGTGATTATGCAACTACTCGCTCAGACTCACTCAGTCTATATCATCGGATGTGGTACCTGTGCCACGATGCTCCACACCGGAGGAAAGTCCGAAGTCATGGCGATGAAAGACAAGCTTGAAGCCGCCGGGAAAAAGGTCAACGGATGGATGGTCATCCCGACAACATGTGATTTGATTACCAGGGAAGCGCTCATAGAAGAGGCACCAGTTATTGACAAGGCGGATGGCATTCTGGTTATGTCTTGTGCCTTTGGTGTGCAAACGGTGAGTTCATTTACCAGTAAACCGGTATATGCGGCACTCAATACATTGTTTATCGGGAAGGAGGAGGGGTCTGGTCAGTATATTGAGGTCTGTATGCAGTGCGGTGATTGTGTTCTCGGGCAAACGGCGGGCATTTGTCCTCTGGTGAGATGTGCCAAGAGCTTGTTTAATGGACCGTGTGGCGGCTCCGTCAAAGGCAAGTGTGAAACGGACCCGGAGACACCTTGTGCCTGGCAGATGATTTATGACCGACTGAGTGCGTGGGGCCAGCTTGATAAGATGGAAGATATTATACCTATAAAAGACTGGAGTGCGAGTCTCTCAGGGGGACCGCGTAGATTTAAAGTTGGGTCACCGACTGAAATAGTCAGCGAAAAAGCACCAAACAGTTGATGAAGTTATGATGGACGAACCTAAAGCTGAATACACACCTGAAGAGGCGGCTTTGTTGATGCGCCTTCGGGTCTTTGTGACCATGAGGTGGCTGGCTATCATCGGTGTAGTTGTTGCCACATTGGTAGCATCGCGTGTTTTCAATATCAACCTTAGTACTATCCCTGTTTATATTGTCTGTGGATTGATTGCGCTGTATAATCTCGGGCTATTTATACAGCTACGTAGTATCCGTTACCGGGAACCGGGGTCAGTAATCCGGCAAGCCCGCAATTATTCAAATTTACATATCTTCCTTGACCTTATGGCGCTCACTACTATTCTGCATTTCACGGGCGGCATAGAGAATCCGTTTGTGTTTTTCTACGTTTTTCATATCGTATTAGCCAGCATTGCCCTTAACTACCGAATTGTGTATATTACCGCTACCACTGCACTTTTAATGGTTTGCCTACTGGTGAGCCTGGAGTTCGCCGGTGTTATTCCCCACATCAATCTAGCTGGATTTGTGGACCCCACTTTATACCGTGAGAATAGCTATGTTATCGCAGTGCTGGTCGCACTTGCGGCTATTTTATATGGCACCACCTACATGGCTACCGCTATTTCAGGCGAATTGCGCAAGAGACAGCGGCAGGTGGTTAACCTTCAAGAGAGACTCATAGCAGAGAAATCTATACAATTGGATAAAGCCGCGCAGGAACTTGCCAAGCTTGAGGAGGAAAAGACCCGTTTCCTTCGTTTCCTCGGCATAGCGGCACATGACCTGAAAGCCCCGTTATCAGCTATCCAAGGATTTCTGTGGAATATGCTTAGCGGTTTTGGTGGCTCCCTAAACGAAAGGGGAAAGCACATGCTGGAAAGAAGCTCCATCAGAATTACAGAATTGCTTAGTCTCATAAGCGACCTGCTGGACATTCCACGTATTGAGACAGGACAACTCGTTTCTGAAATGAAAGAGATATCCCTGCACGAGGTAATTACCACCTGTGTGGATAGTCATCTTAGTGCAGCCACAACAAAAGGTTTAGAATTTAAAAGAGAAGTACCCGAGGCACTGCCAACTGTGAGGGGCTCTGGTCCGCGGTTACAACAGGTATTAAACAACCTGATAGGTAATGGCATTAAGTACACCTCAGAAGGCACCATAACCCTCCGAGTCAACGAAAGGGAGAAGGATATGGTCGTGGATGTCATTGATACTGGCATTGGTATTCCGCCGGAAGAAGTAAATAAAATCTTTGATGATTTTTTCCGGGGAAGTAATGTTGAAACTCAAGGCACCGGGTTGGGTTTGTCCATTGCCAAAAGGATAGTGGAAGCTCACGGGGGGAAAATTTGGTGTGAAAGCCCTTGCTCCGAGACCAACAAAGGGAGTAAATTTACATTCACATTGCCTAAAATAGTGAAAGTTTAGGAATAATATACAAGGGACGTGCGAAAATGAAAGCAGGAACAAACCTGGAAAAAGTTCTTGAAAGCGGCAGGTTCGCTGTCACTGCTGAGGCAGGCCCGCCCAAGGGAGCTAATTCGGCACTTATACGGCGGAAGGGTGAGCAATTACACTATCATTGTGATGCCATCAACATAACTGATAACCAGACCGCTATTGTGCGTATGTCCAGCATCGCTGGTTGTACAATATTAAAGTCGCTCGGCATCGATCCCGTTATGCAAATGGTGTGCCGCGACCGCAACAGGATTGCCATCCAGAGCGATGTTTTAGGAGCCGTAGCCCTAGGTATTGGCAACATTCTTTGTCTTTCAGGGGACCACCAAAAATTCGGCAATCATCCTAGTGCAAAGGGTGTGTTCGACCTGGACTCTATCCAATTAATCCTTACCATGAAAAAAATGCGCGACGAGAAGAAGTTTATTTGCGGGGAGACCATTACAGGAGAAGTACCATTGTATATTGGAGCGGTGGAAAACCCCTTCGCCGAACCCTTTGAATTTCGCGTGAGGAGGTTAGCCAAGAAGATCAAAGCCGGGGCAGACTTCATACAGACCCAGGCAGTTTATGATGTGCCAAAGTTCGCCAAATGGATGGAGATGGTCAGAGATAAGGGTCTGGACCAGCAGGTGCATATTATAGCTGGAGTAATCCCTATGCGTTCGCTGGCGATGGCACGTTTTATGAGGGAATATGTCGCTGGGGTGAGTGTGCCGGATGAATTCCTGAACAGATTGGAGAAGGCTAAAGATACCAAGGAAGAGGGGGTCACAATTGCTCTGGAGATAATTGAACAGTTGAAAGAGATGCCCGGCGTACACGGCGTACATATTATGGCTGTCGGCTGGGAAGAGATTGTCCCCAGAATTGTGGAAAAAGCTGGATTACTTCCCCGACCTGTACTATAATGATTGCGCAAGAGGAGGCGATATGGCAGAAAAAATACTGCTGGTTGATGACGACCCCGATATCCTGGATGGATTGGGGATGATTCTTGAAGCACGCGGTTATCAGATAGTCACTGCGGTGAATGGGGTAGAAGGACTGGCAAACCTAAAAGCTGACAAACCCGACCTGATGATACTTGATTTACTCATGCCGAAGATGGATGGGTTTGCTGTGTTGAAAGAGCTTCAGGACCCGAGGTGGTCTAAGTACAGAGATGTGCCAATATTGATTCTGTCCTCCGTAAGGGAAGAAGCCAGTCGCCGCCGTTACGAACTGGAGATGGGTCTTGAACTCGGCGTGGATGATTACATAGAAAAACCTGTACAACCGGATATCCTGCTGAAACGCGTAGAAAAACTTTTAAATAAGAAGAGAGCTTAGATAAAACTGCTTTCTCAATCAAGTGAGGGCGGAAGGAGTCAATGAAATGGAAAAGAAACCCAGAATTCTGATTGTTGACGATGATGTTGATTTCGTGGAGTATGCAAAGACGGTTCTGGAGAGTAAGCCATACGAGACAATTGTCGCCCACGAAGGAGCAGAAGGGCTGAAGAAGGCACTGGAAGAAAAACCAGACCTAATTCTACTCGACGTAATTATGCCGGTCAAGGACGGTTTTACCGCCGCCGAGCAACTCAAGAAAGACCCCCGTCTCAGCAGAATTCCAGTTGTAATGTTGACCTCTTTTTCATCACGGCGCCAGGACACAGGTATCCCGGTGAGCCGTGGTTATATGCTTGAAACCGAGGACTACATAGAAAAACCAGTAAGTCCAAAGGAGTTGCTGGCTAGAGTTGAGGCTTGTTTAGCTAAAAAGAAATGACTTTCCTATATTTTTAAAGATAGTATCAGTCGCTTATATTATTGCTTTTCAAAAAGGGCCACCTTCGGCCTCTCAGCAGTACCTGCTCGTAATCCCTTAGTCGGGAGCCGATAATTCCGGCTAGTCCATTGAAAACCCGGTAGCCCAAATAGTAGTCTTTATCCGACAAAGCCATGAGTTCACTACCACTAATACAAACCAAAACAGAAGGCACTCCGGCAATGGCGGATAGAAAATAATAGTGGGGAGCAACCATGGCTGACCATCCTAGACAACCGCCCGTCGTTACTATTTCTACCACAAGATTTTGTTTTCCCAATTCAGCCTCCGGAGAAACCCCGGCAACAAGGTCTACACGCCCCTCTTTAAGCATATAGAGAGTATCAGCATGTTCACCTACCCGGAACAGAATCTCACCGGACTGAAGAGTTATCTCGTGTGATGATGGTAAAGAGGCTATCATCTCCAGGTACTTATCTTCCAAACCAAGAAACATTTCCGACCGCTTTAGGGCATTTACAACATTAATACGCTCTATATCCACTACCAGATAACACCTCCCACGATTAACTTTAGCATATATTAACCCCCATTTAAAATAATACTAGGATGAATTCACTGTTTGTGTGTATCAGGTAGTCTGACTGCTAGACATATGTGTCTTCCGGGTACGTAACGTCAGCAAGCCCATTGTCACGATGTTTTTCCACTTACATCTGTGGGGTCTTAATGTACTCTTAAAAGATATTATAAAAGTTCAATTGACATCATTGCCCGTCAAATGTAAACTCTAGCTATCGCCCATCACCGGTAATGAAGGAGAATAAAATGATTGTTGATATTCATTACCACTACATCCGTATGTCCTTAGATACTGAATCCGCCAACGATACAATTAAAGGCTGGTTTGACGATGCTGAGCGTGCGGGGTTCAACGGACCGGGGGATAAATTCATCCCGGAAATTCGTGATATGGTTGATGACCCTGAATGCGATAAGCTGGTAAAACGCATGGCACAAAATGGCATAGATATAACTGCTATCTGCTATGTAGATAATTTTGACAATGGCTCGGCTAATGAGCGCATTATGAATAATAATGAACTCTGTGCTAAAGCGGCTGCCAAACACCCTGAAAAACTCATTTCAATGGCAGGTATAGACCCCCGACGACCCGATGCCCCGGCTCTTTTAAGGCATTGCCTGACCGATTTTAAAATGAAAGGCTTGAAGTGGCATCCTGATGACGGCTATTACCCCAACAGCCCGGAGGCTTATGCCGTACTCGAGGTTTTAAATGAGTTCGAGTACCCGCTACTAACGCACTGCAGTCCGCTTCCCAAGTCAAGAGCCAAGTTTGCTCTGCCCATTCACCTCGATGATGTCGCCAAGGATTTCCCCAATCTTGAGATAATTGCGGCGCATATGGGAAACCTCTGGTGGCATGACTGGTTGGCACTGGCTCAATATAAGAAGAACCTCTCTGGTGATTTAGCTATGTGGCAGATAACCGCTACCGCTAAACCTGCATTGTTCCGCCGTTATCTGCGAGAAATTATAGATAATATCGGACCACATCAAATAATATGGTCAACTGACGGTCCAATCTTTGAGCCGCTCGTCTCAAATAGAGAATTCGTTGATATTATGAAAGCGCTCACGGTTAGAGGCACCGACGGCATCATTTTCACTCAGGAAGAAGTAGATGCTATGCTCGGCGGAAATGCTACACGCATCTTTAAGTTGAAGAAATAGGAGAAAGCGATGACACTTAAATTGTCGTTACAGGAAGCAATGAATCGGGGGCAGGATTTAATGCTCAAGGGCTATCACTGAGGTCCCAGTGTCCTGCAAGTTATGTGGGAAACAACTGACCTCGGGAGTGAAGACCTGCTCTGGGCTTCCACCAATTTTATGGGCGGGATTGCCAGTCAGAGGGAAGGCGTCTGCGGCGCACTCTCAAGCGCGGCGGTATTTCTAGGTCTGTGTCATCGTTGTCCAATAAATAACAAGGAACAGGCTGACCGGGCACGGACAATCGCCCGGGAGCAAGCCCGCGAGTTAGTGTTGAGTTTTACTCGTGAATATGGCGACATCATCTGTGGGAAACTCACTGGAATCAACTTCTACGACCCTAAGGCAATACAGCAATTCCGTGATTCTGGGGAATGGATGAAAAAGTGCGTTGGCTTCGTGAAATATGTCATCCAGAAACTCTATGAACTGGAGACAAAATGAAAGGTTGGATACACATTATTCGCACCTGTCTCAGGATGTTGTGGATAGTGCCATTAATCACCCTCATCCTTCTCACGGCGAAACCGGTTGGCGCAGCTTGACCGGGCACAGAATTCAGTCTGACGGTCAATGTCAGCCCGGAAAATGGAGGCACCGTGAAAATCAACGATACCATACTTGATGCACCCAAATCAGAGCTAAAATTCCCGGCAAATCAGACTATCGAGTTAACTGCTATACCCCGGTACGGATACCGTTTTACTGAATGGACCGAAAAAAAGGGGGAAGTGGTGGTAGAGGTGGGAGAAGAGGAAACTATCTCCGTTACCATGACATGCGGCAGGGAATTTATAGCAAACTTCGTTATTATTACATATAAGGTTTCTGTTTTCTCCTCACCGTCGTCCGGTGGTGAGGTTATCCTGAAACCGTTACAACCACAGGACGGATACGAGTTCGGAACGGAGGTAACCATAACCGCCAGACCTGCACAAGGCTTCGTCTTTAAAGAATGGACTGGTACCGACCTGAGTACCACAGAAAATTCCGCCAGCTATGTAGCTACTTCAGGCAAATCGATTACCGCTGTTTTTACGGAAAAGCCATCCAATATATTAGGCTGGGTATTAGGCGGAGTCGGAGTTGGTATAATTATAATCGGTGTACTGCTTTACACACTCACCATTAAAAAGCGATAGATTTCATATACGAGAGGAAAGCGATTTTGAAACGACCGATTACTGTATTAATTGCCCTCGTTGTTTTAATACTATCGGGAACACTTCTCAGTGCATGTTCCGGACCACCGGAGGGGAGCGCGGAGTGGTATTTCCAGCGCGCTTACAAACTCTCTAAGGCAGGCGCCTACGAAGAGGCAATTATAGCTTATACAGATGCCATTAAAATAGAACCAATGATGGCAAAACTTTACGTGAACCGCGCCGCCGCCTACGCTAGTCTTGGAAATTTCGACCAGGTGATTACTGATTGCACGAAGGCACTTTCACTCGACCCAGACCTGACGCTTGCTTACATCAATCGCGCTTATGCCTACAATGCTAAAGGGAATTTCCAACTAGCGATTCAGGATAGTAATACGGCTATTGATATGGGTAAAAATGTTGCCGAGGCATATGTCAATCGGGCATATGCATACCTGAGTTTGGGTGAGCTGGAGCGGGCAGTTGCCGATTGTACTGAAGCAATTGAATTGAACCAGAACCTACCACAAGCCTATTTCCACAGGGCTTATGCCTTCAAAGCACTCGGTAAGAAAGATGAGGCAATCGCTAACTTCAATACTTACATCCGCCTGAGCAATGACCAGGGACTAATCGAGAAAGCCCAACAGGAAATTCAGAAACTTACCGAAGAGTGAAAATAGCCAGAAAGAGTGCGTTACCATTTGCACTGCGGAATCAGATGTTTATCGCAATGTGCCAATATAGTGACTAGTAAGCTGGCGCTTGCGCACTTCGGGGTCGGTGTAATCGGGAAGAAGCATCGGGGAAACCCTATCTTTTGGCACTCCTGCCGCCTCAAGTTGTTTGTGGAATGCAGTCACATGCT
Organism: Dehalococcoidales bacterium; assembly: GCA_036396095.1. GTDB lineage: Bacteria > Chloroflexota > Dehalococcoidia > Dehalococcoidales > Fen-1064 > JAURWL01. Next base: position 110,613 of record DASWLM010000015.1, read on the forward strand.
CCAGGGTCAATCTACCATCTTTTGCAGTTTCTCTAATATAAACAGCCGCATTTTCTCCGGCAATCCTTCCGAAGACCAGTACATCCAGTAATGAGTTGCCCATCAGACGATTTTCACCGTGAACGCCACCCGTCACCTCACCCGCCCCAAAGAGACCCTGTACGGAAGTCCGGCAATCCGCTGTGATTTTCAAACCACCGTTTTGGTAATGAAGGGTCGGGTAAACCAAGAACGGCTCTTTGGAAATATCGATGCCGTGGCGCTTGAAGAGAATGTACTTCCCCGGGAACTCACGTTGAACAGTACCATCTCCCGATAACATATCAATCATCGGAGAGTCCAGCCACACGCCAACTCTGCCGGCGGGCGTGGCAACTCCCAGCTGTCGTTCCAGGCATTCACGAATACAGCACGCCGATTCGATATCACGCGGTTCCCGTTCGTTGACAAACTGCGACCCCTTAATATTGACCAGATTTGCACCCGCACCACGGAACTTTTCAGTGATGAGCAAACCCTCTACCTGTTCGGGGAAGACTGCACCGGTAGGATGATATTGGACGGTATGCAAGAGCATCACCTCCACTCCAATCCGGTAGCCAAGCGCCAACCCATCGGCGGTAGCGCCATAGTGATTGGTGGTCATAAATCCCTGCACGTGCAGTCTGCCACAACCGCCTGTCGCCAGGATGGTTGCTTTAGATTTAATAATGAAGTATTCTTCCGTTTCCATATTATAGAGAAGCGCCCCAGCACACTGTCCGTATTCGTTTAAAATCAGCTCAACGACCGGGGAGAACTCGACCACGTTGATACTCTGATGGTTGCGCGCCTCATCCCTTATGGTGCGCATGATTTCTGCCCCGGTGATGTCACCAGCTGATAACATCCGTTTCCGGCTCGTACCGCCACCGTGAATACTCTTCATCCGCCCGTCGGGGAATTTATCGAACATCATCCCCATTTCTTCCAGCCACTTAATCACGGACGGTGCCTGTGTAACCAGCGTATAGACAAGGTCGGGGTCGCCTTTAAAATGACCGCCACCCATGGCATCTAAATAGTGGTAATACGGTGAGTCCTTTTCGATTTTTGTCGCCGCTTGAATACCACCTTCCGCCATCATGGTATTAGCATCACCGTGACGGAGTTTGGTAGCAATGATAACTTTCGCGCCGTTCTGCGCCGCAAGTAGCGCGGCAGAGGTGCCCGCACCACCACCCCCGATAACCAGTACATCGGTTTCCATAGCAACCCTGGACAGGTCGACCTGTTCGGGTTTCACACGGCTCCACGCCTCTAGAATATCAGCGAACTCATGCGCAATCCGGTATCCCTTGCTCGGACCTACTTTTAACTCACGCCGACCTTCCTCTTTGTAGTCGGGATGGTAAGACAGCATCCGCTCCCGCTCCTGAAGCGACATCATCGGGAATTCGCCCCCTCCCTTCTTCAGCGCGACGCGTTCCGGGCGGGTCTGTTCTACTATTTTGATAAGTTCTTTTAATTCAGGTGTATATGACATACAGTCCTTCCTAGAGGCACTTCTTGTCCTTAGGGGTCCAATCTTCCCCGGTCATCTCCGGCTCCATCTCACGCTCCTGATATATTTTGCGCAAATCTGCATCCGGAGTTTTCATTAGATTTCGCAGACACTCCTCATACCTGCCTGATTCGATAGCCTGTACCGCCTCCTGTAAATGCCTCGCCCGCGGTGCTATCAAACTCCCATATATCCGGCGCGCCAGTTGAGCGATGTGATACTGCGGTAGTTCGCCCATGCACCGACTGGCACAGAGACCGCACTGGATACAACTGAAGGACATCTCAGCGGCTTTGGCGATGTCGCCACGTTTCAGACATGCAATCATGTCCATCACTTCTACATCCATCGGGCAGACCTTTGTGCAGGAGTTACAGGCAACACAACGGAATATTTCCGGATATAGCTTGAAAATTTCTTCCGGTACTGGTTTTATCTTGGAAAAATCAAAAACGGCACGGTTGGCAGGGTAGAAAGGTATCTGGGTCAAATACATATTCGGCTCAACCACTGTCTGACAAGCCAGTCCGGAATATAGCTTATAATCCCCAGACTTGCGGTAAACGGTAGCGCAGGCGCCGCAGATACCACCACGACAGCCGCACCCGCGGATGAACTTGAAGCCGGCGTACTCCATCGCCTTCATGATGGTCAGGGTCTCCGGCACTTCATATCGCTTGCCCATGACAAAGATGGGTATCATTTTAATTTTCTTTTCTCTTGTCACATTTGTTGTCATTATTGGTCCCTACGTAATGTCACAGTTTATCATACATAACCGCCGCCCGCCACATCAATCATGGCAAGAAGCTGGCGGTGAGACCAGTTACGATGTTGCATCGCCTTGGAAGGGCAGGTCGCCGCACAACTACCACAGCCTTCACAGAGCGCTTCATTAACCACTGCCACTTTTTTCTTTTCGTCGATGCTGATAGCTTTGAACGTACACACCGGTACACATACACCACAACCGGAGCAGACCTCTTCGTCAACATGGGCGGTGGTAGGTTCATGGAGCAGTTCCTTGCGTGAGAAAAGAGAGAGCACCTTGCTCGCCGCCGCGCTGGCGGAAGCGATGGTATCCGGAATATCACGGGGCCACTGAGCCGCACCCGCCAGAAAGATTCCTGAAGTCAGGCTCTCCACAGGTCGTAATTTGATATGAGCCTCGGTGAGAAAGCCGTGCTCATTCACACTGATGTTTAATTTACGCGCCAGTTCTCTTGTTCCCGAACGTGGCACCATTGCCAGCGCCAGTACCACCATATCCGCCGTAATCTCCAGACTTTTACCGCTTAATGTGTCTACTGTCCAGATTTTTAACTTATCCCCATCTCTAAATGCGCGGGAGACATTACCCCTCACGTAAAGCACACCATCGTCACTCATCACCTGCTGGAAGAATTCTTCATAACCTTTGGCATCAGAACGGATATCCATATAGCAGACATACGCCTGTCCTTCCGGCACCGCTTTACGGTAGAGCAGAACCTGCTTGGCGGTATACATACAGCAGACGCGGGAACAATACGGCATACCGTGTTCCGGGTCGCGGCTACCGGCGCACTGAATAAAGACAATGTCCTGGGGCACCCGCCCATCGGAGGGACGTTTTATTTTCCCCTCAACCAATTTTTCCGGGGAGAGAATCCGCTCGAACTGGAGTCCATCTACAATATCGGGGTCATCGGGAAAGACGGGGAGTTTTTCTCTCGGCAAGAGTTCGAAACCGGGCGCGGTGACAATAGCACCAACCTCTTCCTCCACAATCTTTTCCTTCTGACGGATTTTCACACTAAAACTGCCGACGTATCCGGTAACTTTGTCTACCTCCGAATTGAGATAGAGTCGGATATTGGGATGAGTCATCACTTCATTAATTCTGGGAATCAGAAAATCTCTGGGGCTTTCCAGCGTGGGAAAGGTTGCCGATAGCTCCATAACGTGCCCGCCCAGATGAGTTTCCTTTTCTACCAGGACAACTTCATAACCGCCGTTGGCAATATCGAGTGCCGCCTGAATGCCGGCAATTCCCCCGCCAATAACCAGCGCCCGCTTTGTCAGCGGTATCACCAGCGGCGTCAGCATCATGTTCAGTCGTAACCGTTCTATGGTGGTCTTGATAATTGCAATAGCCTTCTTCGTCGCAGTCTCTTTATCATTAGTATGAGGCCAGCTACACTGCTCGCGGATATTAGCAATTTCACAACGATAGGGGTTCAAACCAACCGAAGCGCAAACTCTGCGGAAGGTACGTTCGTGGAGGGACGGAGAACAATTAGCATTGACAACCGCCGTCAGTCCCTTCTCGCGAATTGCCTTGCGCATTAGTTCCTGACCGGGGTCGCTACACATATACATATAGTGCTCGGCATGCACGACACCGGGGTATTTCTTAATTTCATCAACTACTTGCTGGACATCCACCGTTCCCGCGATATTCAGCCCGCAGTGGCAAACAAAAACGCCAATCCGGTCTTCACGTTTTGTCATCAGACCACCGCCAAAGCCTTATCTGCCGACGCACTCTGAGCAAAGAGTGTCAGCACCCTGCCGGCAGCACCACTGCCCTGCGCCACCGAGTCGGGAATATCCTTGGCACCCTGCGCCATTCCTGCCACAAATATGCCAGGCACACTCGTCTCCAAAGGACGGAACTTGGTATGACTCTCCACTACAAAACCGGCCTCGTCAAAAGCGATGCCAAGCTTTGTTAGCAGTCCCTTTGTGCCATCGGAGGGCACGACTGCCATACCCAGCACAACCAGGTCGGCGGCAATCTCGACTCGCTTTCCGGAGAGCGTGTCCGCACCGTACACACTTAATTTATCCCCTTCACGAAATACTCGCGAGACCTTTCCCCGTAAATATAAGACGCCATCACTCACCACCCTCTGGATGAACTCCTCATAACCTTTGCCCGTACTGCGGGTATCGATATAGAAAATGTATGCCTGCCCGTCCGGCACGGCATGCTTATAGAGCAATGCCTGTTTCGCCAGGTACATACAGCAGACCCGCGAACAATATGGCACGCCATGTTCCGGGTCACGCGAACCACAGCAGGAGATGAAGACCACTTCTTTGGGTGTTTTACCATCGGAAGGTCGCATCACCACACCGGCAGTTGGACCGCTGGGAGAAAGTAATCGTTCGAACTGGATGCCGTTCAGCACATCGGCATCGTCCGTATACTCAGGAATCCGCGATAATGGCATCAAATCAAAGCCAGTAGCGACCACAATCGCCCCGACTTTCTCTTTAATGATTTCATCTCGCTGTTCCCAATCGATAGCACCCACCGGACAGAGCTTTTCACAGATGCGGCATTCAGGTGGTTTCTTGCCTTCCCGCTTACCCGCCATATACTGCTGGTAGTGAATATAGCGGCAATGCTCCGTATCGATAACCGGCTTAGCGGGCACCGCTTGCGGGAAGGGGATATAGACTGTCGTCCGTTTTGCCATGCCTGCATTAAATTCAGATGATACTTTTTCCGGGCACTTCTGCCAGCATGTTCCGCACCCGGTGCATTTCTTAACATCGACCTTACGGGCTTTCTGGAAAATCTCTACCTCGAAATTACCGGCAGAGCCGTTCACCTTCTGTACTACCGCATAGGTCATCAGTTTAACATTCGGATGTTGAGCAATTTCCACCATCTTAGGCGTCATGATGCACTGCGGGCAATCGAGCGTGGGGAAAACCTCGGCATATTGAATCATGTGCCCGCCAATGCTGGGGGAACGTTCAACCAGGATTACCTCATAGCCGCCATCGGCGATATCCAGAGCCGCCTGAATTCCCGCGATACCGCCGCCAATGACCAGTGCCCGCTTGATGAATGGCTTGTTATTCATTTCAGGAAATCAGCCTCTTGCTTTTCAACCAGGTACGAGTCTCCGGTGAGTTCTCTTCGAATCCACAGACAGCTGAGTCCAGCCCGAAGGCAAGCGCCATCAATTGGGTGAAATAGAGCGTGGGCATTGCGGGAACTCCACTTTGCGGTTGTTTTGTGCTGGACTGAGTCTGCCTGAGATTGTATTCACAGAGGGGACAGCTCACGGCTATTGCTTCCACGCCGTTTTTTACAGCAGAACCAAAGATAGCAGAAGTGCGTTCGGTGATGATGTCCCGATTATTAACTATTTGAAATGCACCACAGCATTCGGTGGCAAAGGGGAAATCTACTGCCGTACTACCCAACGCCTTTAGCAGGTCCTGAAGGATAGTCGGGCGCTCAACACTATCAATTGCCACTGATTGTGGGCGGAGCAGTGTGCAACCATAGTACCCGGCGATTTTTAAACCCTTCAGCGGATGTTTTACCCGCCCGGCGATTTTCTCCCACCCGACGTCATCACGCAATACCTGAAGGAGATGCACCGTCTCCACCTCACCGGCGTAGTCGGGTTCCTCATCCATAAAAGTATTGATAGCAAAACGTTTGTCCGGACTGTCTTTCATCACCAGATTCGCCCGCTTCAGGGTGTTATAGCAAAAGGCACACAGAGTCACCACCTTGTTCTTGCCCTGCTCTTTGACACGAATGAGATTGCGCACAGCGGCAACATGATGAATCAGGTCATCTTCCGCCAGGGAATAAACTGTGCCGCAACAATTCCAGCGGGGCAATTCCACGAGATTAATACCCAGCGCCGACATTACCGCCAGCGCGGATGTCTCGAAATTTTTAGCACGGGTCTTCAGAGTGCATCCCGGATAATAAGCTAAATCCATCTCATCAACTCGTTAGCTTACGGAAGCCGCTGACCAGAGCTATTTGAGGCAAATCGGCAACGGTTTCAGGAGGTATTTTCGATGGCTCAACGTAATTCTTGTTCTTGCGTAGGGTGAGCAGACGCAGGGCTTCCATAACCCGCGAGAGATCGACTCCCCTAGGGCAGCGAGCAGTACAGGTCAGACAGGAAGCGCAAAGCCAGACGGTTTTAGAATTGGCGATGTCCTCCTCAAGCCCAAGCTGGACAAGACGCACAATCTGATTGGGAAGAATATCCATGGCAAAACCCATCGGGCATCCGGCTGAGCATTTGCCACACTGGTAGCACAGGTAGAGGTTCTGCCCGCTCAATTCTGCGATTTTTTTGACGAAATCGCTCCGTAACTTTTTAGATGACAGTTCAACTCTCATTACGTTCCCGTCACCGTAAGGATTTTAGAGGAACAGAGTCAAGTACACTCGCTTCTACACCTAATTCAAGCATAGCACATTGCACCAAAGTGAGTGTGATTTTGAGAAAACAACTGCCAAAACGATACATCAGACAGGGAGTAAAGTCAATACACCATCTTGAATTATGGTACTTCTCTGAATTCCTCTTTTATCAGACCCTTGTCTAACAGATACTTTATGCCGTCATCCAGGTCTGCATAACTAGGCAGTTCGCTTTTAATCTCTTCCAGAGTCATATACATAGCTCTATTATGCCGACGGGCGAATTGATAGAACTCATCATATACCCGCCTGGCAGTTAAATAAACCGAGGCTTCCTTCCACTCACGCTCAGACATCGAGTCTCTACCCCCATACATCATCAGGGCAGACAATTCCCCCAGCCGTGCCGCTACTTGTAAGTACTCGTTTTCGTCTGTAACGTTTGGAGATAATATGCGTATTTTGTCCGGCATTACTCTGATATCCTGACAGTTGATGCACCCGGTGTCTTAGGTGTAATGCGGGGTGCTCTACATGTAATAGCAGCTTTCATATATTGGTTTTACAGTGATTGTATCTTCTCTAGGAACTCGTGCCAGTTCCTCACCTCAAGACATTTATATTCAAGGGTATTCGGTTTACCATGCGGATTATACCAGATGGGATATAGTCCACTACTAAATGCTCCCTTAATGTCGTACTCTAGTGTATCTCCCACAAACCAGATGTCCACTGGTTCTAAATTCATTCTCTTGATTGCCACGTTGAAAATATGTGGACTTGGTTTCCTGAATCCATAATCAGCACTGGAAATCACAAATGAAAAATATCTGAAGAGGTTATGTCGCTCAAGTTCCTCTTCCAATAAATATCCGGAGAATTCCCAGTTGCTTAGAATACCAGCCTTGATATTATTGGCTTCTAAAAAAGTTAGAACTTCAAAAATCCCCTCAGTAGGTGAATACTTTGTAGTGGCTTGCCAGAATTCACGCTCAGCCTCAGCGTAACCGATATTAAGAGTTATTCCGAGTGTCTCGTATAGAAGTCTCTGAAAGTTCTGTACGTTGAATTCAACCATTTGCTCGTCTCTCACTTTACGAAGCCCACGATTAATTTCATCAGCTAATATCTGAATCTCGTGCGGCGTGAGATTAAGAGGATTGGTAGCATACTCCAAAAGCTTAATATTTCCAGGGAGAGGATCGAACCATTCCTCGTTTAAAACAGTATTGCCCAAGTCAAAGATAATCCCACGAGGTTTGTTCATTTACTTCTCTATCTTAGGTCTTTCAGGAACTCAATAATCAGCCGGTTGACCTCTTCGGGTTGTTCCTGCTGTGTCCAGTGCCCGCAGTCTTTAATCAATTTTTTCGTGAGATTGGGGACATATTTCTCCATGCCATCGGCGCCCTGCGGAAGGAGGATGGGATCGTTTTCCGCGCAAATCATCAGGGACTTCTGTAGCACTTGTTTATCCGCCAGTTGCGGCGTCGTTTCCCAGTTATGGTCAATATTCCGGTAGTAGTTGATTGGTCCTGTTACACCGCCCTTTGTAAAAGCCGTAACGAAGACATTCAGCACTTCCTCGGTGATGAAGTCCGGTTTTTTAGCAATACGCTTGAGTGTCGTTTCAAGCCAGCGTCTGATATCGCGCTCAATGCCGACTTCGGCGCGCCCCGGCTCCTGGAACTGGAGGATATAGTTAAAACGTCCGTCGGTTACTTGCTTGTAGGCATCCATGGGACGCATTTTACTCCGACCGCGGAAGGTCGTATTGAGGGAGATGACCCGCTCCACCCGTTCAGGGCGCAGTAAAGCCATCTGCCAGACAATTACCCCACCCCAATCGTGCCCGACAATGACCGCCTTTTTCTCGCCAAGAGCATCCAACAAGCCGACCATATCATCAACTAGGTGGTGAATATCATAGGCAGGGATGCCTTCCGGCTTGTCAGTCTCGCCATAACCGCGTAAATCGGGAGCAATAGCATGGAAACCGGCTTTAGCCAGTGCGGGTATTTGAAACCGCCAGGAATACCATAGCTCCGGGAACCCGTGAAGAAACAGGATAGGAAAGCCCGTTCCCTGCTCCACGAAATGCATCCGGATGCCATTGGTCATAACAAACCGGTGCTGCCAATTTTCGCCATTCATTTTCCAACCCTCTGCTATATCGATTAACTCAAAATTTGATTATGTCTCTATCTACTATCGCCACTTCACCACAATCGATTCCCGCTGGAAGAGCCGTACCGCAATTCTGAGCACGATGAAGTCTATAACAAGAAGTAGAACCGCCAGTCCCAACGCTGAAAGCGTATTGAGCCAGGCAACACCTGTAACCTGAATGGCAATCAGACCGAAGAGCGGCAGAATAACAACCATGACAATATTCTGAGCATTCTTGGCATCTTTTGCCCGGGAAGATCCGATGACACCCAGCAGGAAACTCAGAGCGGTGATGGCAGGAGTAAGCAGAAAGAGACTGAGGAACCAGACCGGCGTCATCACCATTCCCACCAGATTCCCCCACCCCATTAATGTTATTACTAACAAGAACACACCGGCGACCAGCCAGGTCATTAGCAGAGATGGAATTGCTCCGGCAAGTGCTTTACCCAGCAGAAGTTCCCACGTCCGCACTGGGGTTGCTAGCAATGCCTCTAAACTTCCTGACAGCTTCTCGTCGACAATACTAAAGGTTACCGTATTCATGGCAATCATCACAGGAATGAGCAGCAGAAAGAGGGTGAACTGGTTGAGCAGGAGCACTAGAAATGGCTCCGCGCCAGATAAACCCGCCACACCGGGGATAGCTACCTGAAGCTTGGCAATGGCATTCTGAAACACTCCGATATCCATGGCTTTATCTCCGGCGAAATTCACTGCCAGCCAGACATAGAGGAGCATCTGCCCAATAATAAGGAAAGGTAGAAGGATTACAATCATTGTACTGCCTACATCAGTAAACAGTACCTGCCACTCTTTTAAAAGTATATTAAGAATACGCTTACGGCTCACTTTCGTTTTCCTCTCGGATGAGCTTTAAATATATTTCCTCGAGTGGCTGTTTGTTCTCAAAGACTTCCATAATTCTGCCGCCGGCATCTACCACTGCTTTCACCAGCTCGGGGCGGTTCTGCTCCGGCTCATTCAGTTCCACAGTGAGTCGGTTGTTTTCTATCTGCATCCTTTGCACAAAAGCGAGCCTCTTGACTGCCTCAGAAATGGCACTATCCAAGCTCTGTACCTGAATAATAATCTCGCGACGGAAGAAACGGTTCCTGAGATTATATCCGGTATCCAGCGCCAGCAAATGAGTGCGGATGACTGCAATCCGGTGGCATAATTGTTCCGCTTCCATGAGATTATGGGTGCAAAGGAAGATAGTACGCCCCTCCCCACTCAACCGTTTTATAAGCTCCCTCACCTCTTGAGCCGCTTCAGGGTCGAGTCCGGCGGTCGGTTCATCCAGAAAGAGCACCTTCGGTTCGTGGAGCAAAGCTCTCGCCAGAGCCAGTCGGTGTTTCATCCCTTTCGAGTATGTGCCGACACGGTTTTCTCTTCTTTCCCACAGTCCCATCAACTTCAGATATTTCTCAATCTGGACTGGAGCATCGATATTCGAATAGAATCCGGCGAAAAACTCCAGATTGCGGTAGGCGCTGAAACGGTCATAAAAACCCGGACTTTCAGTGAGCAAGCCAATCGCTTCGTGAAGACGCTCGATATCAGACGGTATCTGGTGATCCGCCACGATAGCGCTACCAGATGATGGTGCAATAATGCCGGCGAGCATGCGGATAGTAGTGGTTTTACCAGCTCCATTAGGACCGAGTAATCCCAGCACCTCGCCCTCTTCAACCTGAAGACTCAGCCCTTCTACCGCCGCCCTCTCACCAAATTTCTTGGTCAGGTTATGAACTTCAATGACTGACATGTCAAAGGACAGTCTAATATAATTCGAGCGGCAAAAGCAAGATTAAAATATGCTTTCAACTGGATACAGTGATTCTAAAACCAGCCAACCGTGCAATGAAATCAATCACTGTCCACCCGAAAACATAGAAGTTCAGGGAAAAGTAGTGAGTGTTTTCCGCAGATTATAAATGTGACCTTACAGAGGAAAAAATTCACTTCCTCTGAAACAACAAACTGTTTAGAGATTGCGGGTGATTGCCACAGGCTCCGTGTGCAGCTAGAGACTTACTCTATTTGAACAACCGCTATCTGCTGACTTTGTTCGCGCTGTAACACTCACTGCAATAGACTGGTTTCCCCTGTCTGGGTTGGAAAGGCACCTGGCATTCCTTCCCACACTGGGCGCATACCGCGGGATACATCTGACGGGGAGATGAATTACCGGTTGCGCCTTCTGCACCACCAGAAGTCCGTCTCTTCTGACGGCAGTTGAGACAACGCTTGGGCTCGTTCGCGTAGCCTTTGGAAGCAAAAAATTCTTGCTCCCGGGCGGTAAACGTGAAGCTATTACCGCACTCGACACACTGAATCTGCTTGTCCTGGTAGGTCACTGGATGCGCTCCTATTAAATTATTGTTCCATGGTTCGTCGAGGTCATCCAGCACTTGGGGTAAATCTGGCATGTCTGTTGTGCACCAACAAGTATCCGGCAACCTGAACTGTAACCATTGGCGATAATTGTACAACGAATATTTTTAGAATGCAACTATCCGTAATACAAAAGGTGATTACATATAAAATGCAGACAACATTGCCGAATTCATGAAAAGGAGATATTGATTTTAACAGATGATAACTTGCACCTAAGATATAAAAATAAAATACCCCCTCCCCATCTCGGAGAGGGGGTATTTTATTTACTTCATTGAACTATAACTAACCAAATTTATGGAATTGTTATGGAATTGATGATGTCAACTTGCTGGGTTGCGTTTGGCCAAGCCCCTAATGCGTCTACGGTAATTACCAAAATAATTACCCACTTGTTATTCTTGGCAAATCCTACCATTTTTCCATTTGCATCACCATACGCAGTAGTATAGACACCATCAACTTTGGTGCATGCCACACCACCGATGGTAACACTGGTCGGTGTTCCGTAAGACTTAAATGTATAGGAGTTTGCTGTTACATATGCCTTGAATGCAGCCTCAAGGGTAGCATTAGCCGCCTGGTCCTCAACAATAACAACTACACGGGGTAAAGTATACGGAGCTGCGCCAAATATCTTAATCACATGTTGAGGTAAGGTTGCACCTTCTGTCCAGTCGGTCGGGTATTTGAAAGAGAAACCATAAGTGGAATCGGTGTACTTAGTGCCGGTAAACCCAGCTGGGGGAGTGACGGGTGGGGTAACGGGAGGTGCGGCAGCTGCCTTCAGGGCGGCAACTTCCTTCTCCAGATCGGCGACTTTCGTTGTCAGAGTGGCGACTTGCGCTGTCAGAGTGGTAACCTGCGCTTTGGAGGCGGTAAGGTCGCTATTTGCTTTTGTAAGCGAAGCTTGGGCGGTCGCCAGGTCAGCCTCAGCTTTGGTTTTTGCTGCAGTTGCCGCTGTTAAACTACTCTGCGCAGTAGTAAGGTCACTCTGTATAGACGCTACCTGGGCTAGAGCGGTATCCTTGGCGGCCACGGCGGCATCTAAATCTTCCTGAGAAACACCACCGCATCCTACCAGTAGCGTAGCCACTACTAATAATGCCAATGCAATTAGGGCTTTTCTTTTCATCAATTTTCCTCCTTAATTTGATATTTCATCAGTCCCTGATTTTTCTTCCAGTGGACCTCATTGCCCCCGAATTACTTTTGCTGAAGGATATGCGTCAGTCCCGTTGCTTTCAAACAGGCTAACGAAAAAATGATACTACCCATTTCGTTTCTTGTCAAGTTTGTGTACGTGTCCAAACGTACTAGCGACGAATTATATCAATGCCCTCCCAAGCATCAAGCTCCTCACGATATGGGTCAATATCTATCCGACACGGAGCATCGAATATCATAGTTGCCCGGTTTTTAGGCGTATAGGGTGCCCATTTCGGAATTCCCGCGTAATTCGGGTCTCCATTACGAGCAAAGGCAATCCACGCTTCACTCATCTGCTCCGCAAGCTTGTATTTATCAGGTCGGCTACCGGTCAGAGGCATAGCATCGATATTGTCGAACACAAACGATAGTTCCATAGCATGACTTGCCTTGAGAAGGTATCCCTTATAATCGGACTGCCAGGTAAACAAGTACATATAGACCGGGGCTTTACCACCGGCAACCTTGCGTTCTGCCAGTAGAATCGATGAACGCCGTGCGCCTTCACTCTGAATACCGACTAACAGGTCCCAGGGTGTAGCTTCAGGTCTCGTCTTCTTGTAGACACTGATTATTCTATCCATGTGACTGCCGAGCACCGGTGTCAAACGCTGTCGCAGTTCCTCCTCTGTCAGCCTGCGACGCCTGGGGTCTCCGGACAAATTGAGTAATGCTTCATCTCGATTGCACCCTATTATCAGAGGCACACTCGCCGCAGTTGGTGCGGCAACAGGGTCAAAGGGATGCTGAGGGAGATATTTGCCATCTACTACCGGCGACAAACGCAGAACGCCACGACCTCCGGAAGATGCCGCAGTCATAGCATCCAGAACCTGTTGTATCGGCAATTGCTGGAGCTTGTCAATCTCATTTGCCTTGATATTTAATTGCGCCAGAATGCGTTCGGCTGTCTCCGTGGCAATTTTAGGCTCAACGCCACGCAATCCGGGACCGCTCTCAACGACAGCACGGTGGAATAACCCTTTTGCTGAAGGCATCGCCAGCAGGGTGCTCACCTTGGCACCGCCTCCTGATTCACCGAAAATCATCACTTTCTTGGGGTCGCCACCGAAGGCTTCGATATTGTCCCGTATCCATTCTAGAGCCAGCACCAGGTCTAACACACCAGCCAGACCCGAACCTTCATATTTTTTCCCGCCGATGTCTGCCAGGTGAAGATAACCGACGACATTCAACCGGTGATTAATTGTGACCATGACCACATTGCCACGCTTGCTGACGGCGGCACCATTTGTATAGGTTTGGCCTCCAGTTCCTTCTGCATACCCACCGCCATGTATCCACATCATTACCGGACGCTTTCCCCCATCCTTTACGGCCGGCGTCCAGACATTCAGCACTAAACAGTCTTCACTCATTGTGAAGTTTACACGCGACCCGAAGATAAGGGCATCAGCTTCAGTCTGATTCCCGACCTGCCTTCCAACCTGCGGGCTGATTGGCCCGAATTCAGTAGCATCACGCACCCCCGCCCACGGTTCAGGCGGTACCGGCGGCAAGAAACGACGCTTCCCACCAGTTGAGGCACCGTAAGGGATGCCTTTAAAAGCTAAGACACCCTTCTCTATCATGCCACTGATTTTCCCTGCGGTTGTTTCGACAATAATCTCACCCATGACATACTCCTTTTTAATATCTCTGTCTACTTCACAGACAACGGTTTTTATTATCTACCTTATTTTTTTCTTTTTCAACTATCCTGAAAACAATATGCTATAATACGTCAACCATACCATTGATAAATTGCAGGCGGAAATCATATGCCTGAAGAGTTGTCATACGCCAGACTGATTGTGAATCCCGCTGCCGGTGCCGGCAGGACTGCAAAACGCTGGCCTCAAATCAAACAGTTCCTGAATAAAATCGGTGTAAAATTCGAGCACGACCTGACGGAAGCACCGGGGCACGCCGTCGAACTCGCCAAAACAGCCGTAGGCAAAGGCTATAAATTGATTGTATCCGTTGGCGGAGACGGCACTATTAATGAAGTCGTGAATGGCATCTACGATACCGGCTATCTGAAAGACATAACACTCGGCATTATCGGCACAGGCACAGGTGGTGACTACATCCGTACACTGGGTTTACCCAGAAATTATCAACAGTCCTGCGAACGCCTTTTACATCCCGATAAGATGATAGTTGACCTAGGCATGGTGGAATATTCCATCGACGGGCAAAAGAAACGGCGCCTTTTTACTAATTTCGCCGGGTTGGGCTTCGATGCGGAAGTGGTCAAGGCAACCACCAAGAAATATAAATCGTTGGGGAGCGTTCCTTCCTACCTGATGGGTTTACTCACCACGCTGGTCTGTTACCACAACCGTGAAATTTCATTGAAGATCGATGGAAAAGAAGAACAACAGAAAGTCTGCGCCATCATTATGAGCAATGGAAAGTACGGCGGCGGTAGTATGTATATTGCTCCACAGGCAGATATCAAAGACGGTTTGTTTGACATCGTTATCATCGGTGATGTCAGCAAACCAGATCTGATTGCATCGTTGCCGCGCATCTACCGGGGCACTCATCTTACTCACCCCAAAGTCACCCTCAAGCACGCTAAGGAAATTGAGATTCAATCGAAAGTCAGCATCGCACTCCAGGCGGATGGCGAACTCCTGGGTGAAGCGCCCGCCCGTTTCAGCATACTACCATCGGCGTTAACAATACTGGTCTAAACCATCTACTAAAGATTAAATATATTGGATTGGAGGAACACAATGCCATACCGAACTTTCATCGTTCCGCGTACTATCTACTATGGACCCGGCGCTCTGCAAAGCCTGACAAATATAGGCGGACAGCGAGCACTTATCGTTACCGACCCCGGCGTCCGCGCTCAGGGATTGGTGGCAAAGGTCGAGCAGATTTGTGCCGCTGGTAAAATCGAAACAGCCGTCTTTGATAAAGTCGAACCAGACCCTTCAAAAGAAACATCATGGGCTGTATTTGCCCTGGCACAGGAATTCAAACCTGACCTGATTATCGGGCTGGGAGGAGGTTCTTCTATAGACGCGGGCAAGACCGCCTGGATTCTCTATGAACACCCGGACCTGGCAAATCTGTCATTTATGGAATTCCTCAGGGAAGCGTCACGTCGGGAACTACGTAAGAAAGCCCGCTATGTCGCTATCTCGACAACGAGCGGCACCGGCTCGGAAGTAACTTCCGCCGCCGTCGTTACCGACCGCAGTGTCAACCCACCATACAAAGCGGGATTCGGTTCGAGACACCTCGTGCCCGATGTCGCCATCGCTGACCCGGAACTTGCCGCCAGTATGCCACCCGCCGTCACCGCCAACTCCGGTTATGATGCACTTGTTCACGCTACGGAATGTTACGCATTATCACCGCCATCTGATATGGTCGACGCACTGGCAATCTGGTCGGCACGAACTATCTTTGAATGGCTTCCTAAGGCTTACAGTCAGGGCAGTGACATGCAAGCACGTGATAAAATGCATCTGGCGGCGCTTCAAGCAGGGATTGCCTTCTCCAACGGCAGGTTGGGAATGGTCCATGGTATGGCCCATGTAATCGGCGCGACTTTCGGCATTCCGCACGGTCGTGCCAATGCGTTTATGCTCTGCCCGTGTTTTGCCTTTTTATACCCGGCATACAAGGCGCGTCTGAATAGCCTGGCAGGTTTTCTCGGCATCTCAGGGAGAGACGACCACAGTCTGGTAAACAATCTTCTCATCGACCTGGATAATCTTAAGAAAAAAGTAGGTATTCCACTGGCTATCAAAGATTCTGGACTGGACAAGAAACGTTGGGATGAGATGCTGGAGCCGATATCGGTGGACTACTTTAATCAGGTAAATCGCTCCCCTGTCAACAGCCGGATGAGCGTTGAAGAGCGTCGTAAAGCCGGCGTACCAACTACTATAGACGACGTCAGAGAACTTTTCCTGCACGCCTGGAATGGCACCAGGACAGAATTGAAATAACTCTTTACAGAACTTATAGAATACCAACCACTGAATCCTTGAGAAAAAGGAGACGGAAGGAATCCTGAACAAGGGTTGGACTGCCGTTTTCGATTAATGGAAAGATGATACCGCAGGCAGGCTATCTACCGGCGTGTTTTCTTAATATATCCCAGTAGGCTCCCCGTGCGCCTTCTTGAATCAGGTGGCTCAACAGGTCATCGCCAGCGTAATTGTAGCTTCCTTTTTCGCCGGGCGTTGCCAGCACCAGAAATCTGGGGTCGCCACCTACCAGATTGCGAATAAAACCCGTTACGTCTTCTCCCAGAGCCGGTGACAGATAGAAGAGAGGTGTTTCCGGTCTTCTATCGCGCGCAGGATGCAGTCCCTCTATAACGTCATCGTTTTCAAACTTTCGAGCAAGTCGCGTACCCGGGTAAACTCTCACTCCTATCGCAATCCCCGCCGCTTTGATTCCATATTGCTTAACGCGCTCTATAGTTGTTTGCACTGTCTCGGGTGTTTCACCGGGTGCACCTATCATAAAATCAAAGAGATAATTAAACCGCTCCTGATTGAGTAGTCCGACCAGTTGTCTGATATCATCACTCGAATAATGGCGTCCAAGCCGGCGCAATTGTCCGTCATCCAGAGAATCAACTCCGAAATTGATACCAGCACATCCGGCTGATTTCATTAACGACAATAGTTCAGGGTCGAAGGGAACAGGCGCACAATACGTGTACCAGCGGATTTTATTACCCAATCCATTTTCAATCAAGGCGCGGCAGACATCTTTGGCATGATTCAGCGGCAAATTAAATTCACTGTCACACAGATGGAACCATGTCACGCCCTGTGCGACCAGATTTTCGAACTCTTTCGCCACCATTTTCGGTGGGCGTAAACGCGACCATGCACCCTTAGCAATCGGGTCGGCACAGTAAACGCAAATCTGCCCGCAACCACGCTTCGTCTCAATACCGACCATTGCTCCCTGCATTTCATACTGCCTGTTGCTAAAGACAGAGCGGGAAAACGCAGGTAAACGCGTCAAATTTACTTCTTTGCGCGGATTACGCAATATGGCTCCACTTTTCCGATAAACAAGGTTCGGGAGGGAATCCACCTTATCTTTATGTAAAATTGCTTCCGCTAGAGCAACCACGGCATCCTCGCCATCACCTTCGATACCGCCATCGGCACCAGTCGCCCCCATCACGATGTCCGGCATCACTGAAAATCCAACCCCACCCAGAAAAACCGGCGCATCGGTGTGCTTTTTAATTTCGGTAATAACTTCATTTATCCAGGGCAAAAATGACTTGCCGGAAATAAAGGAGCAATCATCCGTGTTCCTGACCGACACGCCCACAAGAAGAGCTTCTGCTGGCCTCAACTCTCTCCGGAGACAGGCTTGCCAATCTTTCTCGAACGCAAGGTCAATCACCCGTAAAGGTAAACCTGCTCTCATCACCGACTCAGCAACATATTCCAGCCCAACCGGACTGACCGGTGGCTGGAGAACATTTGCATTAACGAGTATGATTTCTCGTGTCATATCAATCTAGTGGCGGGTATTTATCAGCCCAGGGTTTTGCTCTTTCAAACGCCACAGAGGCTTTCAGTACACTCGCCTCATCATATCTCCGCCCGACAATCTGAAGTCCGACAGGCAATCCGTCTCTGGTAAATCCGCAGGGCACGGAAGCGGCTGGCTGTCCTGTGATATTGAACGGGTAAGTGAACGGCATCCATGCGATAGACGACACCCTCTGTCCATTGATTTCAGTTGGACCGTAAATTCCAACCGGGAATGGAGGTACCGCCAGCACCGGCGTCAAAAGCAAATCATACTTATCGAAGAAAACACGAACCTTGTCCCAGTATTCCAGGTGCTTCATCCTTGCTTTGACGTAGTCCCTTGCCAGAATATCTTTGCTTCTCTCAACATATGCCGCCAGTCCCGGGTCGAACTGCTTACCCCACTGCGGTAACTCATCATAGAGCTGTGCCGCTACAGCACTGGCAACCTGTGTGGAAAATGCCGCCTGAGGGTCAGCGGCATCCGGGTGTGCTTCTTCAACCAGACACCCCAGTTTCTCAAACACCTTCATCGCTGCTTCAATAGCCTGTTTTACCTGTTTATCCACAACAGCATAACCCATGTCTACAGTCCACGCTATCTTCAAGCCCTTTAGATTAGGCTCACCTCTGACTGCCGAAAGGTAACGCGACGCTTTCTGTGGTATGGAATAAAAATCACGCGCATCATATCCACTCATAACTTCCAGCATTAAAACGGCATCAGGCACGGTGCGCGCAATAGGTCCCGTGACCGAAAGTCCTTCCCATAAGCCAGGGAAACAGGGTGATGCCGGCACCCGTCCAAATGATGGTTTCAGACCGTAGACTCCACAGAAACTGCTAGGGATGCGGATGGAACCACCGCCATCGCTCCCCTGAGCGATGGGACCAAGACACGCCGCTACTGCCGCCGCCGCACCACCGCTGGAACCACCGGTAGTATAGTCTGTATTCCACGGATTCCGCGATGTGCCAAAGACAGGATTCGTGGTAATGCCAATCCACCCGAATTCCGGAGTGTTCGTCTTCCCCAGAATTATGGCACCTGCCGCCTTCAATCGCTCCACAAAGACAGCATCCTGGTCGGGTACAAAGTTTTCATACATCTTCGAGCCGCCCGTGGTGCGGATGCCTTTTGTGAAAGAAAGGTCCTTAATAGAGATGGGAACGCCGTGCAAAGGACCCAGCGGTTCGCCTTTCATAACCTTGCGTTCTGCCTTCTTCGCTTCGGCGCGGGCGCTTTCCGGCACGAGGGTGCAGTAGGCATTGATTTTAGGATTAATGCGGTCAATACGTTCCAGTACGGCATCCACCACCTCAACCGGAGAGAGCCTTCTGGATTTGATTGCTCTACGCAATTGCATCGCTGTCATCCGGCAGATTTCAAGATTATCCATTTTAATTGCCCTGCACGCGAACTTTTTACAATTGAAAACCATTATAGCATCATTGACGTCCTGATGCGGTATGCCTATACTGTAGATAGTATTTACAGGAGCGATTGAACCATGCGAAAAGGCAGACTTTTAATACTGTGGGCATTTTTTATGGTTTTCACGATGTTACTAACTTCCTGCGGAGGACAAGACGTGGACAAGAAATCGACAACCGAATCTACTACTTCTTCAAAAACAAAAACATATTCCGCTCCCCCACCGATGAATATTTTCGTCAATAAAAAATACACAGCGACAATGGAAACGAACAAGGGAACCATGGTATTTGAACTATTTTCCCGAGATGTCCCTAACGCAGTGAATAACTTTGTGTTCCTTGCCCAAGAAGGTTTCTACGATAACACTACCTTCCACCGTGTGATTGCCGGCTTCATGGCACAAGGCGGCGACCCTACCGGTACGGGGACTGGCGGTCCTGGCTATAAGTTTGCTGACGAATTTACCAGCCACACTCATGTTACCGGCACACTTTCCATGGCAAACGCGGGTCCGAACACCAACGGCAGTCAGTTTTTTATCTGTTTTGCTCCCCAACCTCACCTGGATGGCAAGCATACGGTTTTCGGTCAGCTTATTGAGGGGATGGATGTCCTGAATAAAATCGTCCAAGGCGATAAACTCATACACGTTACCATCACAGAAGAATAGGTAGTTATCAAACCAGTTACTCATTGGCACTATTGCCTCATCACCTATGTTAATCTTTATATTTTTCTCACTCTGTAAAATCTCCTCGTTCAGCGTCTTGACCCCCGATTTTAGTATTTCCTCATGGTTGTGCTAGACTGATTACAGATGAACTACAGCGTGACCATTGAAAGCCTCGAGTGGCTTAATAAATACTGGCTTGAGCACCATGATGAACTGGACTGGGAACCACTCTTCGTCCTGCCTCCCTGGTTGAATGTCTGGCAGAAGCATTTCGCACCTAATGCGGAAGTCGCCATCCTTGCCGTTAGACAATCAGACAGAATTGTCGGAGTCGCGCCGCTCCTGCTGAAAGACGACACTGCCACTATTATCGGTAGTCCAAATGTATGTGACTACGAGGACTTCATTATTAAAAAGGGCGAGGAAACCAGTTTTTTCCATGCTCTGTTGGATTTCTTGAAGCAGAAACGCATCAAGGTACTTGAACTGGGAGTCGTGAGACCTGATTCCAAAGCCATGTCATATCTGTTGCCGGTCGCCCGGGAGTCCGGTGCTGAAATCAGTTGTGAACCAGATGAAGTCTCGTTTGAAAAAGACCTGCCAGCCAGCTGGGATGATTATCTGCAGACTCTGGATAACAAACAACGCCATGAGGTGAGAAGGAAACTGCGACGGCTCGAGGAAGAGGGCAAAATCACCTACCGCTTCGTAACTGACGTTACATCTGTGCCCGCCTTCCTTGAAATCTTCCTGAAGATGTTTGTGGAAAGCCGTGAGGATAAGGCCGACTTCCTGACTCCACAGGCGGAAGGCTTCTTCAGAGATTTGACTGCAACCATGGCTGAGTTTGGTTTCTTGAGAGGGGGAACGCTGGAGTTGGACGGCAAACCGATGGCAGCGGTACTTGCTTTCGATTACCACGATACCGTATATCTCTACAACAGCGGCTTCGACCCCACGCAGTCACAATTGAGCGTGGGCATTCTTTCTAAAGCCCTCCTCATCAAAGACAGCATCGAACGTGGTAAAAAGAAATTCGATTTTCTGAAAGGCGCGGAGCGCTATAAATATCATCTCGGTGGCAAAGAGGTCCAGCTTCAGAAGTGCCGCATAAGACTGCAATAAGACATTGAAAGTGAGAAACCCTATGAAAAACGTGGAGCCGGTCTATTGTCTGGTAGTGTCTCCCCATCCCGACGATGCTGAATTCGGCGTTGCTGGCTCGGCAGCAAGGTGGGTGCGCGAGGGCAAACAGGTTGTCTACGTCTGTTGTACCAGTGGAGATAAGGGCACCAGCGACCCTGACCTGAAACCTGCGGAACTGACGAAAATCCGGGAGAAAGAACAACAAGCGGCGGCGAAGGTGCTGGGTGTGCGGGAGGTTGTCTTTATGCGTCAGCCCGACCAGGGTATCGAGGACACACCCGAATTCCGCAAGGAGCTTGTGCGGCTGATTCGTCTATACCGCCCGGACGTGGTCGCCAGCTCTGACCCTTATCGAAAATATGTCTGGCATCGCGACCACCGTATCACGGGACAGGTCGTGCTCGATGCCGTTTTCCCTTACGCCCGCGATGTCCATGCCTACCCCGACCTTTATGAGCAAGGATATGAGCCGCATAAAGTCAAAGAGCTTCTCTTCTGGGGCTCCCCTGATATCAATCACCGCATCGACATTTCTGAAACTATTGAGCAGAAAATAGCGGCACTGATGTGCCATAAAAGCCAATTTAATGTGGTGGAAATGGAAAAGCGGATACGCGAACGTTATAAGGCAGCCGTAGACAGCGGTCAACAATACATCGAGTCATTTCATAAAGTAGACATCGGGCGATAGTCCTCGATTAACTCTCAAGCCATAGCACATCGCCGCACAGGTCGGGGCGGTGAGAGCGCGCTGAAAATATCTTGAACTCCTCTTTCTCTTTGCCCAGCACGGTGGCATCGCCGTGACCGGGATAGACCACCATCTCATCCGGCAGAACAAAGATTTTCTCTTCCAGTGACCGCACGATCTGCTTGAAATTGGCAGATGAGATAGTATGACCAGGCCCATGTGGAAAGAGCGTATCGCCATCAAGTAAATGTTTCTTTACTAAAAAACAGAGACTGCCGCGTGTGTGCCCCGGCGTATGTAAGACCTTGATTTCCAGTTTCCCGCAGGTCAGTTTATCGCCATCATTCAGAATAATGTCCAGTGGTACCGGATATCTAGGGGCATCTAGTTCGTGACCGGCGACAGGTGCTTTCAGCTCCGCCTTCAGCCCCGCCAGCGCCCCGATGTGGTCGCTATGATTATGCGTCATCAGGATGTACTTGACCTGTTTGTCCTTAAGTTGGGACAGCATCTTTTTCAGATTGCCGGGCGCATCAATCAAGACGCTTTCACCTGTGTGTCGGCAGGTCACGAGATAGGCATTCGCCCACATGCTCCCGCCGGGGTCGAGTTTTTCAATCAGGATATCTTTGTCTTCAGCAACAACATTCATCTTGACACCCTCGCTTCTAAGTCAGAGGAAGTTTCTATTGCCTCTCTGCGGATGGAGTAATTGTATCGTATTTCTATTACCCACGCAAAAGCAAGAATGAGTATTCAGGTTAGCGGTGGCAAAAGCTGGTTACTCTGGTTTTTATACGATTTTTTGACAGGTAAGGCAGAAAACCGATTGCCAGCTGGGGTGGTTAGCCATTTGCAGTTATTCGAAATGATGGTATTATATTTTCATAATCCCTTTTGATATCATGACAATGAAAAGTGAAAACAAAATGGTTAAAGCTATCTTGGCAATTCTCATTTCAGCTACATTTTTAGCGTACTGCCTCTCATTTGTAGCATGTAGTCAGGTATCTAGAGACATTCCAGCTGTAGATGAGCTGCGAACTCTTGGGCACGGTGGAATAAACCGAACTTACCTGCTCCATGTACCATCTGGATTACACGAGGGAAAGTCGGCACCGCTGGTCTTTGTGTTTCACGGTGGGGGCGGTGACGGTATGTCAATGGCTCGCCTGACCGGGTTCGACAAACTTGCTGACCGCGAGGGATTTATCGCCGTCTTTCCTGACGGAGTAAGCCACAATTGGAACGATGGGCGGCAGAATATGGATTCAGAAGCACACCAGTTGAATATAGATGATATTGGTTTTGTAGATACTTTGATAGAAACCATAGCTCGTGAGTTTCCAGTTGACCGAAAGCGAATCTACGCAACGGGCATTTCCAACGGCGCTATTTTCTCTCATTTCCTCTCAGCCCAAATGTCCTCCAAAATAGCCGCTATTTCGCCGGTAGTAGGTGGAATTCCGGTTCCTTTTAACGAGCATTTCAATCCAGATAACCCGGTATCTGTGCTTATTATTCAGGGGACTGAGGACCCGCTGGTACCATACGACGGCGGACAGATAGCAAATGGAAACAGAGGCGAGATTATCAGTACCGACGATGCCGTGGAATTATGGGTTCAATATAATGCGTGCCGCACCGTGCCACTTAAGAAGAATCTCCCCAATAATGACTTAAATGATGGCTGTGTTGAAGTACAGTACACGTGGTCTGGTGGGCGCGCAAATTCCGAAGTTGTTCTGATAAAAATCGACGGCGGCGGTCATACTTGGCCCGGTGGCGCACAGTACCTCCCCAAGCTTGTTATCGGTCGTGTGTGTAATGACTTCGAAGCGACTGAGATTATCTGGAGTTTCTTCAAGCTCCATCCAAAACCGTGACAGGTACAGGTGCTTTCAACTCCGCTTTCAACCCATCTAGCACCCCGATGTGGCCGCCTTAATTATGTATCATCAGGATATACTTGACCTGTCTGTCCTTAAGTTAGGACGGCATTTTTCTAAGTTAAAGAAAAAATTGGAGATTATGGCTACTAGGCAACAAATCAAAACAGTGTTAGAATGTGAACAAAGTTGACAATTGAAAAATCGACCGAGGAGGAAAAATGAGAACTAAACAGCAGTACATTAAGGGACTGACTAAAATGAAGCGGAACATCTATTACGATGGTGAATTAATCGACCGCACGGATGACCGCCAGGTGCCCTGTCTCAATACCATAGGCACGACCTTCGATGAAGCTCTGAGACCGGAGAATGAAGGTCTGTGTACCGCTATTTCCCACCTTACCGGCAAGAAAATCAGTCGCTTCACGCACATTCACCATAGCAAGGAGGACCTCCACAGAAAGCAGGACATGACCCGTATGCTTTGTCAGAAAGTGGGCGGTTGCATCCAGCGGTGTATGGGCATCGATGCCACCAATGCCATTTACAACGTGTCCTACGAAGCCGACAAATCAAACAACGGGACGACGGAATATCATAAGAATTTTAAAAAATGGTTGACACGTTTCCAGAATGAAGACCTGGTGGGTTGTTGCGCCCAGACAGATGTTAAGGGTGATAGAATGCTGAGACCAGCCGACCAGCCCAATCCCGATGCCTATGTGAGAATCAAGGAAAGATTGAAGGACGGTATTGTCGTCAGCGGGTGTAAAGTGCACATCTCCGAAGCGTCCGTCGCCGATGAGGTGCTAGTTGTGCCCACCCGCGCCCTGCGACCTCAGGATAAAGACTACGCGGTTGCCTTTGCGGTGCCTGGCGACTGGGATGGCTTGAAACAGGTGGTAGCCATCCGTAACCTTAGAACCAGAGAGTATTTCAAGCGCGGTTTCGCCCAGGGGTCTACAGATTCCTACGTGATATTCGATAACTGTTTTGTGCCGTGGGAGCGTGTATTCCTGGCAGGGGAATCACAACACGGTGGTACACTGGCGTTGCTATTTGCGCTCTTCCACCGTCATTCCTACTCCGGCTGTAAACCCGCCATCGGCGATATTATTCTAGGAGGTGCCGCGCTTGCTGCCGAGGTTAATAATATCCAGAGGGCTGACCATGTCCGCAAGATGTTCGCAGAAATTATTATGACCACGGAGCTTGGCTATGCCGCTGGCTACACCGCCTCCGATTTGGGTAAACCGGAGGTCTTTATGCCCGGAACCGGTTTTGTACCCTATGGACCCGGCTCTTTTATCCCCAACTCCATCTACTGCAATGTCGGACGTTGCCAGTCTGGCGAAGCCGTTTATCACGAAGCCGAAATGCTCTGCGATATTGCGGGTGGCGTCGTCGCTACCTTCCCTCATGAGAGGGATTTCCTGAACAAGGATACCAAGGACTTGCTGCTTAAATACACAAAGCGAAGCCCCAACATATCAGTCGAAGACCAGGCACAGTTCTGGCGTTATCTGAGTGATGTACTATGTTCTACCCATGGCGCTGTTACTAATATCGGTGCTTACCATGGTGGTGGTTCACCTGTCATGGAACAGATTGCCATCACCTCACAGTACGATGTCGAGTCGCGCAAGAAGCTTGTCAGGTACATCGCCGGGATGAGTCAGGGCGACCGTGAGGTGTTCGCTCCCAAAGTCGTAAAAGCCAAGCCGAAACAAAAAGCCAGAAAGACAAGCGCAGGGAGAAAGCCAGTCTCCAAGAGATAACATCTGTTTTGAATCTACAGCTAGTAGGCTGCGGGCGCTACCAAGAACAAGGGGACATTCTAGGTAGCGCTCGTGTGTTTTTCCTCAGTTAACCTGCCGCCTCCGATTCTTTGGTAACCTGCTGGAAGACTTCACCTGACAGGCGGTTTATTAATCTGGTTTGCAGGAGAGCCAGTACGATAATAACGCCAAGGGCAATCGCCAGTTGCAGTAACGTTTCTGAATCCTGAGTCCCCAGACTGATATCCATAATAGGACCAGTGACATAAAAGGTCGGGAAGATATAGTTCAACCACTGCGGCAGTTCAGGGAACATGTAAACAATAGCCGGCCCAAAGAGGAATATACCACCGAATTTCCGAACGGTGAAGAGGGTATTCATATCGTTGATTAGTGTCCCCAGTATCAGACCAATTTCGGTGGCCATAATTGCGCCCATCGCCAGCGTCAGCAACAGATAAAGCGGGGAATTACCCCACGCTTGGTTGATTAGCAGTATGATAGCGCCCATTACCAGGCTGAGCATTGCTCCGACTATCCCTTTGGCAATGAAAATATCGGCGAGCGAAGCCGGGGTAACTGCCAGCGCCTGTAAAGTACCTTTTTGTTTTTCTTCGAGGAGGGACGTGGCAGGCAACATCAGCCCGCCAAGGAAGATTGCCATCAGCACTGTCAGCGGCATCAACCGACGGCTCCACGGAATTGTTTCTTCATCTCCAAGGGTAACTGATTCCAGAATAATTGGCTCTGGCTGAGAGCTCAGTTGATGCGTCAAGTCTAGCAGGGTGGCGATTATAATGGTGCGGTTTTTAGCCAAGCTTTCTCCCCAGATATAGGTGGTTACTGCTACTTTCTCGCCGCTCGTGATGGCACTGTCGAAGTCGGGAGGAATAATAATACCGAAATCGGCGGCGCCGCGTGAAACGACGTCTTTCATCTCCTGCGATGAGCCGTATTCCGTCACACGGAGCTGGCTGGCTTCTTCGAGAAGAGGCACCAATTGAGAATGACTTTCATCAAAGATAGCTAATTTGGCAGAACTGCTGAAAAGGTCGCCGAGAGCCAGGTTGACCACCAGTGTAATCAATAGCGGAGCCGCGATGGTCATCGTTACAATGAAGCCGCGCGGACCGTGTAATAGCTCTTTTCCCAGCAAAGTGAAAACATGTTTGATATTCATGTGTATCGCCTCCTTAGCGCCGTAATACCGATAACGGCAAAGGCAATGCTCCAGCCGAGTATAATCAGTAAATGACTACCGATGTCATTAATGGTCGCGCCGTAATTGGACAAACGGCTGATAGCATCGGTCAGGTGGTAGGATGGTAGTACCTTCGCCCAGCCGGACAATATACCGGGAATCATGCCTCCGATCGCCGGGATAAAAAAGGTGATAGTTGCAATCATTCCCCAGCTGGTGACGCCCATCATATCGTGTGCCAGTGAGGCAATCAGGAAGCCTAGTCCGGTTACCAGAATACTGCCTAGCAACAGCACCAGCATCATGGTCAGCGGTTCATGGGATAAACCACCAACGACGATGATAAAGAGCAAAACCTGGATGAATGACAATCCGATGCCAAGGATGGCTTTCGCGGTGAAGAGGTGACGGAGTTTGAGCGGTGTTACCAACAATGCCTTTACCGTGTTTTGCTCGACTTCGGTGCTGATGAGACTTGCCAGGCTCATGATTTCAAGCCCCAGAATCATTATTGCCAGCATCGGGATAAGGCGGTCACGCCAGGGTATCTGCATTCCCAGCAAGTCGGGACCCAAGACCTCACTTCGCATCTCCAGTGGTGTCTGTTGTTCCGTCACCAGATATGCCAGTTGATTTACCAGCGCCTTAATCGCGCCTTTCATTTCTTCCGGGGCGCTGGACGAGAAATAGATAGTCACGACTGGCTTCTGTCCTGTAGCCAGCTTGCTTAGTAGGTCTTCCGGTAGGGCGATGGCGGCAGGATATTCATTCCGCATCACCGCTTCACGTAGTTCTTCAATCGTGCCGAAGGTTTTTGCTTCGATACCATGGTCGCTGACAAGAGAGTTCTCGACTGCGGGCATTCCCGGGGCATAAATGCCCAGTTTCAGAGTCTCATCCATTGTCTTCGGCATCACGAAGTACATCAATATGTACATGACCAGCCCGACGATGGTAATAATGAAGTAGAACTGGTTGCGGGTGAAAAGGGTAAGGTCTTTTTTAATCAGCGTCATAATCAGGCGGGCGTTCATAAGGTCAGCCTCTGCCCGGTTACCTTGAGAAAAATATCCTCCAGGGTGGCTTCCTGACTGTGCACGGTGACCACTTTCTCATGGCTGAAAAGCTCCCGCACCGCATCGGGTGTCTCTGCCTTGTCCAGGGTAACGGTGCGTTCTTCCAGTTGACCGTCGTGGGAAATCTCTACCACCAGCGATCGCTGTCCGTACTGCTGTTTTAGTGTGTGTGGGGTATCAATAGCGGCAATTTTTCCCTGATTGAGGAATGCCACCCGGTCGCAAAGCTTGTCCGCTTCCCACATATCATGGGTAGTCAGGAAAACAGTAGCGCCCCGCTCCCGCTCTTTTAGAATCAGGTTACGAATGGAATCAGCGGAGACCGGGTCGAGCCCGGAGGTCGGCTCATCAAGAAAAAGTATTTCTGCCTGATTCACAAGTGAGCGTGCCACCATCAGTCGCTGTTTCATCCCCTTGGAATAATTAGCGACTCTATCCTTTTCCCTGCCTTCCAGTCCGACCTTTTTCAGCAGAGCATAGCCATCGAAGATTTTCATACTGAATAATCGCGCAAAGAGTTCCAGGTTCTCCAGAGCAGTCATCTGTTCATAGAGATTGGGTTGCTCGAAACAGACACCCATCCGCGCCTGTACACGTTCGATATCATGCGCGATATCCATGCCGAGGAGAGTGACGCGCCCTTCCTGCAGACGCAGTTGTCCGGTGAGCACCTTGACGGTGGTCGATTTGCCGGCGCCATTGGGACCGAGGAAACCGAGAATTTCCTGTCGGGCAACCCGGAAGCTGATATGGTCTACCGCCAGAATTTTACCGTAATGGTAGCTCAGGTTTTCGACGACGATGGTATCCTGATTCATTTCTGCTCCTTTTCTGTGTTGAAGTGGATGGTTTATCTCAGGGTAACTGGATGCAGGTTCGAGCTCCGCCGTCCGCTTCGGATTGCGATTTACTCTTCCCTTTCCTTTAACTTGGAAAGCGAAATTGTCGTGGTCTGTTCCAACTTACCGTATTGCATCACACGGTCGATCAATGTTTTATCCCAGCTCTCGTGTTCGATGATGCGGGTCAGTGCGTTTGTATCTAACTGGGACACATCTGCCCACTTGCCTGCCTGAATGATGGCATTATCCAGTGCGTCACGCTCCGGGTCATTTTTACTGGGAAACTTCAACTTCATGTCAGACCTGATTCTGGCTTTCTGGCCGCTCCCTGTAATAACAGAGACGTTTTCACGGCGGGCATATTCAATCAGTGCTTCCCTGACCTGCTCCATGTCCTGGTCAATTTCACTGGCTTTTTGCTTCAATTCTGCATACTTGTTAACCAACACCACACCCGGCTCTGTGAGATACTGGTTCGGCGGCAGATTTTCCACAACAAATAGGTGTTTACGTTGCGGGCAGAGGTCGGGGTACTCGCACCAATCACACAGCACTGATTCTTTAGGAGCGAATTCAATATCAGCCTGGATGCGGTCAATCAATTGCGTGGTGTTGTTAACCAGTTCCGCCAGTGACTCGTCCGTGCGCCTGGAGATAAGTTCGTAATCGAAGGCAAGGTAATGCCAGACAAGGCGGATATTTTGAACATCGGGCCAGCGTTTACGGACGCCTATCTGGTAGAGAGCAAGTTGTCTATCTCTATCCGCTTCTTCCTGACTCGGCAAATGTGCTGAGGTCTTGTAATCGTGAATCCAGAAAACACCATCCGGTGCACGGGCAAGGCGGTCGACCAGCCCTGTGAGTCGATATTTTTTTGCCTCATCCAGAGCAAAGTTGAGCATCAGTTCCGTGCCGATGGTGATGTCCGCACCGAAAGGGGCATATCTTTGATAGTATGTCTCCAGCATTTTCCTGCCCAGATTGCGGTAGTGTTCTGCCGTTAATTCTTTACG
The DNA here is from genome assembly GCA_036396095.1 of Dehalococcoidales bacterium. Lineage (GTDB taxonomy): Bacteria > Chloroflexota > Dehalococcoidia > Dehalococcoidales > Fen-1064 > JAURWL01. Next base: position 140,400 of record DASWLM010000015.1, read on the forward strand.
GTTAATGACAATGTCATCGTGCCAGTTCTTCTGCCACAAACTTTCATAGCAGGCAAGGAGTTCATCGAGTGTGTTGAGTTTGGTGCGGCGGATATCGTCATAACATTTTCGGAGAGTTTCATGCACACGATTGCCCAGAAAAGCTTCGACACCTTCTGTCTCCCGCTTGATTCTATCGATGTAGGTGAGTTTGAACTGAAACGGGCAGTTTTCGTAGGTGCTTAATCGTGAATTTGAATAGGTGGGCATGGTATACTCCCGGCTGTCTGTTAATGATTACCAACGGATATTAATCAGTTTATCCCGTAGCACCTTCAGGTTTACCACATCCTCCTTATTATAGTGGAGGAGTTTCTTGAGGGCTTTTTTATCATCGTAACGCAGGTATCTCTGCCACAATAATACGGCGTCGTAACCGTCCATCCCCTTCGATTCACGTTCGATACCCAACTGCATCTCAACTTTCTTGAAGCCACCATAGAGATTGCACTGCCAGCAATCGTACATCAGGTCGTGGTGACCGAACAGGTCAATCAGGTCAACGCCCAGATAATCGCGGATGAAGGGCAGGTCGAATCGCGAGCCGTTATAGGTGTAGATGGTATCCACGCCCTCGAGTGCAGACAGAAGATTTGCCACCGAGCAGTCTTTCCCTACCAATTGTACGAAGCGGTTGTTGTCGCCCTCAACCAGATACACCCCGATGACGGTGATTTCGGCGTATGGCGGGGCAAGTCCGGTGGTTTCGATGTCGAGATAGGCTTCGGAGACAGCTTTCCGTACCATCGCTAGTTAATCACGTCTTTCTCACGTAGTTCTGCAACCTGCTTCTCACTTAATCCCAGAATTTGCCGCAGGACGTAGTCGTTATGCTCGCCCAGCAGAGGAGCGCGGTTTGGTGGTGGAGTATAATCGCTCATTTTCCAAGGGACGCCCACTAATTCCAGCGGTCCGATTTCCGGGTGCTGGACTTTTATAAAAGCCTCACGAGCGCGGAGGTGCGGGTCGGCGTATATGTCCTGCCAGTCGCGTGATGGTGCTGCTGCCAGACCTGCCTGACAAAACTCGTTAACCATCCAATCGCGGTCCCGCTGTCGAGTCCACTCTTCGATAATCCAGTCTAGCGCTCGCTCATTTCTCTTACGTGCCTTCATGGTTTTGAAACGCCGGTCCTGAGACAGTTCCGGTTTCCCGATGACCCGGGCAAAGGCGGCGAACTCAATATCGGAATGGACTTCCAGCGCCAGCCAGCGGTCCACGCCCCAGCACCGGTAGACACTGTGAGGAGCGAAATAAGGATGTGCATTACCCATTCGCTCCGGGACTTTTCCAGTCATCTGGTAGGCAAGTGCCATCTCTCCGGCAAGTGAAGTTACAGCCTCGCACTGTGAGTAATCGATGAACTGTCCTTCACCAGTCTGCATGCGGTGATACAAAGCCGCCAGGAGAATAAATGCAGTAGTGGTGGCATTCATTAAATCGGTATCCCCAACGGTGGTCGATGGGGCATCATCGGGGTAACCCGTCACATAAGCAACCCCACCGACGGCGTTATGGATGGTCGCGTAACCGGGGAAATCCTTTTCCGGTCCTTCTTTGCCACGGCTTCCCGAGGAGAGGACAATGATATCGGGACGGAGTTTGCACAGAGCTTCGTAACCTAGACCGATTCGGTCCATAACGCCGGACCGCATATTATCGATGACGATATCGCATTTTACTGCCAGTTGTCTCGCCAGCAGTGCGCCTTCAGGTTTGCTTATATCAAGGGTCAGGCTTTTTTTATTTAAATTCACGGTATTGTATCCCATACCCTGATTAGGCGGGACATCTGCAGGGGCAGGGTCCGGCAGAGGCCAGATAACACTGTGACGCATGAGGTCAGTACGTTTGTGCCCTTCTACCTTGATAACTTCCGCGCCGAGCATCGCCAGTAACATCGTGGCGAAAGGTCCTGCCCAGACCCAGCTGAAATCCCCGACTCTGATACCTTCCAGTGGTAGTATATTTTCGTTCATCGCCGTATCCTTCCGAAGGCTCCGGACTTTTCGAGTTGATGGTAGCCTTCTTGCGAATACTTAAGCTCCTTACAAGCAATCTCCTCATCATGCTGTCCGAGGAGGGGAGCGGGACGAGATACCCGTGGTGGTGAGGCGGTCATTTGATAAGGCCAGCCAGCGTATTTGTATTTACCGGCTACGGGATGCCAGACCTCAGTAAAATATTGTCTGAAGGCGTATTGCTTGTTTTCCATGATATCTTTTATAGAGTTGATAGGACCCAGTGGGACACCTTTGCTTGCTAGCTTTTCACTGATTTCCTTCTTATTTTGTTTCTCCATCCAGGCATCCAACTGCGGCGCTATATCCATCAGGTGATGAGAGCGATAATTCATGCTAAGCCACTGGTCGCCAGCCATCCAGGGTGGATTACCCATCATCTCCCGCAAATTGCGGAAATGGTTGTCTTCCACGGCGCCGAGAACCAGGTAGCCATCGCTTGTTTTCATTCTACCCATAGCGGGTGGACGGTCGGGAACGCGACTCCAGGAAGCACGCTGATAGCGGGAGCTGGCAATACCCGGACGTAATAATCCCATGATAACTTCCTGCATGGAAACATCGATGATACGCCCCTTGCCTGTTTTACCCCTGCCAATAAAGGCTGCCATCGTCACCACTGCCGCGTTGACAGCGCTCTGGTAAGCTACTTGAAAACCGCCGGGTTTGACCGGAGCCCGATTGATGTTTGCAGAACGGACTGGCATGAGATTTCCCAGTCCACTGGCATGAGCAAGTGTTAATTCATCTCCCTCGACCTGTGCTCTCGGTCCGGTGCGTCCATAGGGTGTGACTGAGGTATAGATAAGGCGAGGATTCGCTCTATGAATAGCTTCATCACTAAATCCGAGGCTCTCTAGATGCCCCGGTGGATGATTATCAATGAGCACATCCGCCCATTGAATCAAGCGTGTGAAAAGCTCCTTGCCTTCTGATGTCTTGAGATTCAGTGTGATACCGCGTTTACTCGTGTTGTTATAGAGAAAGAGGGCACTTTTCTCGCGGTGTGGTTTATTATCGGGGAAAGGGCCGAAGGTACGGGCGGGGTCGCCTTCCGGCGGTTCGACTTTGATAACATCTGCACCCAAGTCGGCTAATAATTTGCCGCAATACGGTCCGGCGACCATATTAGCGTACTCAACAACCTTGATACCACTTAGTGCTGCTCCTACCATAATTTACTCTCCAATCTATTTACCGCATAGTAACGGATACCATTTGAAAAGTCAACGCATTCCTTTTTATATTTTCATAGCATAGTACAGAGTGAGTTACGTCAGGACAATAGTTAACACATCGTCAGGTCAGGGACGCCAGAAGAACCTGACTAAAGTCCATTTACGTAGACGCAACATGTTTCTGACTAGGGATGAGGTTAACTCTACCCACGCTTTTTGCATCTTGATAATGTCCTGCTCATTGATAGACTTACGTGGGCTGTACTTAACACCTAGGTATAACTGGATAACAAGGTCGATGGTATTTTCCTGTCCCGGCAGGTATTTCGTAAGGCGCTGACCGAATTCCGTCGGCGTCTCATAATCAAAGGGGCCCGAGTTTCCACGGTTGGCTAGAATACACATACGCTGGTAGGCTTCATCCGCAGTGTGAACACGTTGAAGACGTCTCACCCAGCGGTCAAGTGCTTCCCTCGTAACGTAAATGGCGGTCACAATCAGCGTTAGAGCACCGAGCAGGTAGAGGTAAGGCATGGGGAGATGGCGATATACGTAAGTACCTCCGGATGATTCTAAACCGATTGAGGCAAAGGGGTCTTCCAGCATCCAGAATGGAAGCTCCTCGCCTGAAGAGAACGAAAAATTGTAATCGGTATCTTCTATTATCTCAGCGGTAGTTACTATTTCTGGGGTAGCAGGAGTGGCTTCAAAATTAATCCAACCATATTGCGGGAAGTAGATTTCTACCCACGCGTGGTAGTTCCTTCCACGAATGACGTAATATCCTGTTTCTTCATCCAGTTCCCCGCGGAAGTAGCCGGTAGCAATTCTTACAGGAACACCGCTAGCACGCAACATCACTGCCATCGCGGAAGCGAATTCGGTACACACTCCCCGCTCGGTACTGAATAGAAAATATTCCACGCCATCGGTGTTTGCGGGTGGCACCTGCACCTGCTGGTCATAGTGGAGACGGCGGAGATATGCTTGAATCGCAATCGCCTTTTCATAAGGCGTTTTTGCATCCCGGGTGATTTCTTCACTGAGAGTTCTGACCGTGCTCGGGAAATCGTCCGGTAATTGCAGGTAGTGGTCGGTCACCCACTTCGGGTAATCCTCATCTGCCTGGTTTAGCTCTTCCGGAGATGCTTCTATTACACTGGCGCTTACACGATAACGCTGATATGGTCTTAGAATCTGCGTAGAGACGATGGTGGCAATATCTCTGACCCCGGTTGTCGATGTGGTAAACTCATCGGTTTGCTCATTAGAGAATGCCTGAAGCTTTACGGGAATATCGACCGATGTCACGGCACCGAGCGAGAGGATGACGTCTGTTTTTAATCGATTCTCCACGGTGTAAAAGAGAATATTGCCCTTCTGCAAACCTTCTTGATACGTAATTTGTTCCAATGACCGCAGTTGTTCCTCCGTTTCGAGCGTACTCGACCATCCCCAAGCCTCGTAGACATCATAACGACGCGTCCGCCAGTAATTAGAGCGGTCGGTGCTTATCAAGAAACGAATCTTGTCCCCGGTTTCCAGCGGGTCTTTGAAGAGTAGCTGTTCCTGCTGCTGGCTTTTCAGTGTTGTCCATTTACTGCTGACACTAGCAAAAATATTGAACCAGAGCTCTTGAACACTACGGCTATTGAAAGAACTGGTGTCCAGTTTGATACCAATTTTGTCGATAGGTGGTTCGGGGACAAAATAAGCAATGCTCGTCGTGACCAGGCTGATTGAGATGACTGCTACTGAAAAGTAAGCAACACCGCGGCGGATATACTTTTCCTGCCATTCAAGCAGGTTACTTCCAACTTTTGCCAGATTTGTCACTGCGAGGAGAATAATGGCACACAGGAAAAAGAGAGCGAAAAAGTAATAATTTTCACGCGGCAGATTGGTCAAATTGACGATGAGCATTACGGTGCCCATAACGACCGCGGGCCAGGCGTTGTGTTTCCGCAGGATAGACCGGATGGAAATAAAACCGATTATCCAGGTGATGAGAATGAGAAACATGGCAAAGTAGATAGTGCCTTCGCTGGGGCGGCCACTGGTGATACTTTCCCACCAGAGTTGGAAAGAGGAAGTATTTTCTGTAGCGACAAACAACTGAGTACTCTGCCAAACAATAATGATAATGCCGATAATAACAGCGAGTAAGAAAGCAACAATACGGTTTAGTGGTATCTTTGCCAGAATGATAGCGGCTGTTGTCGCCAGGGCAAGGGTAGTAATAAGAGACGGCTCTGGTGAAATCCAGTCGGCGTGTTCGATTGACCAGACGGCGATGGCAATAGACAGGAAACCAAAGCCGGTAACGATGACAGTCAATATAGTACTGAGCCCGAATTGATTGAGCACCTGCTGATAGCGGCTTATTATTGTCTGACGAACGTTTTGAGTCATATTACTTTACCTAGACCATGAGCGGATGAATACGCGTTGTCCTGCTATCCAGTGCCTTGGCTAATTCCTCATCTTTTCTGACTGTGTAAACCTGTGCCCCTGCCCAAATTAGCGTCCGGGAGGTATCCACTCCGGACGGACGGCCTTTAAAGCTGTCAATATCAAGCAGAACAACCACGAGTGAATCGACCCGGTTTTTCAACTGGTGGACGGTATCCATGAGACCCTCTGTCATCGATGTGGCAACGATAATGACCAGCGGATTGTCACGGAAGCTATCCAGATGCTGCGATACAATTTCATTCAACTTCGTTTTCCAATCGCTCTTCATTAGTGCCAGGACTTCAAGTATCTCCCAGAGGTGCTCCTCACCCCTTTCTGCAGGAGCAAAATACCGTCGGTCATCGGATGCTATCATGCCAACACGCATACCGCCCTGGAGGTATTTTCTGACCAGGGAAGCGGCAATAGTAATGGCATACTCATCGCTGTTCTCCCCTTCACGTCCGAAATGGGATTCCTCGTTCATATCGAGCAGTATCCAGGCGGTTTTGGAGGCGTTATAGGAACGGTCGGCGTCAAACATTTTTACCATAAGGGAGCCGGTGCGCGCCGTACTGCGCCAGTGGATATGATGAAGACTATCGCCGCTTGCATACTGGCGTACGCTGGAGGCATTGGGACTGATATGGCTGATCGACTGATAACCAGAACCGTAACCAAAGTCGCTGAATGATGCAAAACGGAATAGCGGCAGGTCAACTGTTGCCGGATAGACAATGATGCCCTGCTCTTGCCCCAAAATGCGCTGATGTCTGAATATGCCGAATGGGTCGGTGGTGGTTATTGTGGTGGGTCCCAGATGGTAGTGCCCTCTTTTCTGGCAAGTGAAGGTTGTTTGCCACAGATGGGCTTGTTTACCCATGACGTTTACCATAGTGGTATCACGGTGACCGGGTAAATTGGTATTGTCATGAAGCTTGAGCCAGAGACGGGGTATCCGTCCGGGATTGGTCAGGACGATTTCACGCTGGAAGGTATCTCCGACTTGCAGATGTAAAGGTGGCTTGCCGGTGCTAACTATCAGGTTGCGGACACTAAGAATTGTCCAGAGATAGCCAATAATACTGATAAGTGCAGTGACGAAGAACAGACGTAGCAAAAGAATTGACCCCAGGAGAAGAGCCAGAGCCAAGATTGCGATAGGTACCGCTATTATAAAAATATCTCTGAATTTCATTGACACCACTCCACCACCGAACCACCGGGTAACATATAACTCTATTTTACGGTTACACCGGGAACAGGAACCGTCTCTAATAGTTTGGCGATTATTGCCCGTCCGGTTTTATCGTGGGAGGAATCAGTCAGACGCGGTATCAAGCGATGCGCGAGAACCGGCTCGGCAAGTACTTTTACATCGTCCGGTAGAATGTGGTCGCGACCCTGAATCAAAGCGCGCGCCTGTGCAGTGCGGTAGAGTGAGAGAGAGCCACGGGGAGATGCGCCGAGAAAGATTGAGGGATGGTTGCGGGTTGCCCCGACCAGCGCCGCAATGTACTGCTTGACCAGGTCATCGACATAGATATCTCTGACAGCCGCCTGGAGCATTTCCAAATCAGCACTGGAAGCCACCGACTTGAGCGTATCTATGGGATGAGAATATTGCTGTTGATTCATGATGTTGACTTCGTCAGACGGAGAAGGGTAGCCGATATTAATACGTACAAGGAACCTGTCAAGCTGGGTTTCCGGTAGAGGGAAAGTACCCTCGTATTCGATGGGATTCTGGGTGGCGAGGACATGAAAAGGAGCGGGCATCTTATGGGTATTACCCTCCACGGTAATCTGCGCTTCTTCCATACATTCCAGTAGGGCTGATTGCACCTTCGGGGTGGCGCGGTTGATTTCATCAGCGAGGACGATTTGCGCCATTATTGGACCGGGGCGGAACTCGAAGTCGCCGGTTTTCTGGTTGTACACGGAAACCCCGGTAATATCACTCGGAAGCATATCAGGTGTAAACTGAATACGTTTGAAGGTACAGTCGAGTGATTTCGCCAGACTCCGTGCCAGCATGGTCTTGCCGACGCCCGGCGCATCTTCAATCAGCAAATGCCCTTTACTCATCAGAGCGATGACGGCAAGCTCAATGACGTCCCGCTTACCGATAATCACCCGCTCGACATTATCGATAATCGCCCTCGCGGTATTAAGTACCGCTTGAATATCGTTACTCATCTCCCCTCCGCAAACACAGACCATACCAGTAGAAAGTATATAGGTCAGGAATTTCTAACTTATTGTAACACAAAGTCGGGATGAGGTGGATAGTGATAATCCCCACGAAACTGGAAATTACGCAATCTTCTAGCATTTAACGAAAAGACAACTTGTCATATATCAAGAAATAGCCTCCTGGTTCAGGGGAGGCTGTTTCTTATCTTGCGAGAGAATTCATCAGGCGCTACTTAACGATGAATATTTATGCTTTAATATAGCTCCATATTAGTCAAAGACGCAAAGTGTGACTGAGCTGCTATTCAAATACTCCACTTCGGCGCGATACTATAAACTATAGGCCAGAAAGTACTTGCATAACATAGTACTAAAAAGACGTTTTAAGTCTTTAGCGTCATTTCGAAAATAAGGTGGCTGACTCTAGACGCAAAGTCTTACTTAAAGGCTGGAACGGTTAAAAGAGTTTGAAAACTTGTTTCAGCAGCCAGATAATTATTAAAATGACTGCGATAACAAGTGCTATATGGATCAGAGCGCCTAGACTCAAGACGAAAAATCCCAGTAGCCACAGGATTAAGAGAATAATGCCAATAAATAATAAGATACCCATGTTGTTGCCTCCTTTTTATTTATCGGTGCCACTCCCCGTAGTCACCGAGTAGCGCATGCGACCATATTGGTAGGTGAACTCTGCACCCAGAATCATGATAAATGCCGAATAGTATATCCAGACGAGTAGGGCAATAATCGAGGCGATAGAACCATAGATAAGCTGGTAGTTAGCGAAGTTCTCAAGGTAGAAAACAAACAGAGTCCTGGCGATTTCGAAGAGGATAGCGGCCAGAAGCGCTCCTGGCCAAATATAACGCCAGTATGTCTTGGTGTACGGAATGAGTTTATAGAGTAACAGGAAAACGCCCAGTATCAGCAGGAATGCTACCAGCCTGCTACATATATCTACTATTATCAGTGTTGCTGCAGGTAAGTCAAATAATCCTTGCAAAATTGCATCGATGGCACTAGCTCCCATGGAGAGAAGGAATAGAATACATGTACTTAATGCCATACCCAGTTCGCTGGCTTTTCTAATGAAGAAAGGGCGGTACCGGCGAATATCCCAGGCGCGATTAATCGCTAGGCTTATCGCACTGAACATCGCACTCGCGCCCCAAAAAAGGATAACTAGGCTTAGCAAACCCATGGCACCCCGTAGTTTTACAATGCTCACAATATTTTGCCTCAAGATATCGGTAGCACCGGGAAGATTTTTGCCGACAAATTTCAGCAGTTCGTCTTGTACATTTACTGAAGGTAAGAAAAAACCAAAAACAGCAATGAGTACCAATAGAAGTGGAAATATGGATAAGATTGCATAATAGGCTACACCGGCGGCTCTTTGCGCGGCATCGTGATTGCCTGCTCCCTCTACGGTGCGGGATATCAATTGCACTGTAGGATTTTTTAGCAGACGGTCTTTTGCCTTCTGTAAGCTGGCGTTCAAGCGCTTTATTTGATTAACCATAACCCTAGTTCATTTTCCTTCTATCAATCACATTAATTAGTGTCTATGAAGTCACGCGGAAATATTCGCAAGCGGTCTGGTGGCCGGATGAAGCTAGCTAATGGCACCGTCACGCGTGCTATCCCGCAAGTACTTGAATATCTTGATGACGGTCATGGTGAGCGGCAGGACGATAATAAACCCTAGGATTCCGGCAAAGTAAGCTCCGAGAATACTGAGCATTATTATGAATGCTGGATGAATCTCCATTTGCGAGCCTTGAATTCTAGGTACAAGTAGGTTGTTCTCAAGCAGTTGAATCAGCAAATAGCCGAGACCCACCCAGATGACCTTTTCCGGGGCCGTAGCCAGCGTAACCAGGACACCCAGGCCACCACCCAGCCAAGGACCAATCGTTGGCACGAGTTCTGTGATACCCGCAAAGATAGCTAGCGGCAGAGCAAACTCAATTTTCATAACGAACAACAAGACACCGACGCAGAGTCCAACAGCCAGCCCCAGGAGTAGCTGTCCGCGAATATAGCGCCCCACCACATTTTGGAGAATAGATAAAATGCTCTTCGTGTGTGTCAGAGCCCATGTCGGCAGCGTAGCATAAAAACGGTCACGCAGTCTGCCCCAGTCTTTCAGAATAAAGAAGATAAAAATTGGCATGATAATAAACCCCAAAATCATGCCTGCGGAGGTTTGGACCATCTTCACAGTACTTGTCAAGAAGTCATTTAGTACATTAGGCAGTGCCACACCGGCTTTCAAGGCCAATGCATCAATCTGTGCCTGAATTGTTGGTGAAGATAGTAGCGGGATAGATTTAAGCCATTGTTTTATTGTGTACAAGCCATTCGGGATGATCTGGGAAGTGTCCTGTGTTAGGGTCCCCATGGCCTTACCTACGAGTGTAATGGTATAGAATATTAACAAGCCGATGACAGCCAGGGTCAGAACATACACTACCACTATGATGGCAATACGTTTTAGCTGTTTTAGCTTCGGCTTCTTGCCTGCGCCAAGAAGGTGTTTCTCAACCCAATGGATAATCGGTAAAAGCAGGCTGGCGAGGATGAATCCAATAATAAAAGGCAGAAGGACGCTTCGTAACGCCCAGATTAAAATCAACACGAAGACTAATCCCAATGTGAAAACAATGAGCTGCCAGTGCCGTTTTATTAGTGCGCCGACTGAGTTCAAACTAAACCTCTACTAATGCTACTCGGAACGAAATATCCGGACTATCTGGGCGCCGGTTGTAAAGCTCCAGGTAAAGTTATTTGAGAGCGCGTTACCTGTCAGGTCTTTAATCCCGGTGGTAATGGTGGCAGTATAGACGGTGTTGGCTACGAGCGAATTAAATGGTGTAAAAGTTGCCGTATTACCAGAATAGTGCACTGTACCAAATACGGGTGATGTCCCAAGCTTCAACGTGAAGGTAACATTGGTAACTGTTAATGGGTCCAGCATCTCACTGAAGATGGCAGTGATTGCACTATTGATAGCCACCCCCGTGGCGAGATTAGTTGGGATGACGGAGTTAACAGTGGGTGCGGTGGTGTCTGGGTCTTTACCGGTGGTCCAGCTCAATATATATGGAGCAGCCATTGCATTGCCTGCCAGGTCCTTAACCCCGGTGGTAATAGTAACAGTATAGACGGTATTGTAGGCAAGATTACTCGCCGGTACGAACACCGCGCTCACGTTAGAGTAGGTCACCGTCCCTAGGATAGACGTGTTCCCCTGCTTTAAGGTGAATGTTACATTGGTAACGGTTAATGGGTCCATCGCCTCACTGAAGGTGACACCAACTTTGGTGTTGATGGGCACGTTTGTCTGGCCGTTAGTATGAATGGTTCCGGTTACCATGGGTGCGGTAATATCCGGGGCGGCACCGGTGGTCCAACTCAATATATATGGAGCAGCCATTGCATTGCCTGCCAGGTCCTTAACCCCGGTGGTAATCATAACGGTATAGAGGGTATTGTAGGCAAGATTACTTGCTGGTACGAACACCGCGCTCACACCGGAGTAGGTCACTGTCCCTAGGATAGACGTGTTCCCCTGCTTCAAGGTGAATGCTACATTGGTAACCGTTAACGGGTCCATTGCCTCACTGAAGGTGACACCAACTTTGGTGTTGATGGGCACGTTTGTCTGGCCGTTAGTATGAATGGTTCCGGTTACCATGGGTGCGGTAATATCCAGGGCGGCACCGGTGGTCCAACTCAATATATATGGAGCAGCCATTGCATTGCCTGCCAGGTCCTTAACCCCGGTGGTAATCGTAACGGTATAGAGGGTATTGTAGGCAAGATTACTCGCCGGTACGAATACTGCACTCACGTTAGAGTAGCTCACCGTCCCGGGGACACGCTTGTTCCCCTGCTTTAAGGTGAAGGTGGTTTTGGTAACCGTTAACGGGTCCATCGCTTCACTGAAAAAGGCGCCAACTTTGGTGTTTACGGGCACGTTTATCGCGCCGTTGTCATTGATAGTTCCGGTTACCATAGGGGCGGTAGTATCCGGTGCTTCACCGGTGGTAAAGTTCCATATGAAGTCCTCTGCAAGTGCATTACCTGCCAAATCCTTGACCCCGATGGTAATCGTAGCAGTATATGGGGTGCTGGTGGTGAGACTACTCGCCGGTACGAATATCGCGCTCACCTTGGAGTAGCTCACTATGCCTAAAACAGGCGTGTCCCCCTGTTTTAAGGTGAAGGTGACTGAGATAATCGTCAATGGGTTCATCGCCTCGCTGAAAATGGCAGTGATTGCACTGTTGATAGCCACACCCGTAGCAGCATTAACCGGTATGGTAGAGCTAACCGTAGGTGCGGTGGTGTCCGGTGTTGGAGCTGTAAAGGTACAGGCTGATACCAATGCAATATCAAGCACCATGATGATAGATATAGCGAACTGAAGTATGGGTTTCTTTTTCATTTGAGACCTACTGTTGACAAGAATATTGTTGTTTGCATTGTTTAAAATTTGGCTTCCGTCCTCTCAGTCCGTGGGCTTATTAGCGCGTTAACTGAACTCATGTCTAACCTTCACTGCCGTCACCTGTGTGGTAAGAGAGGATAGTCAATGGTAGCGGCGATGGGCAACCTCGTTTGCCTGGTTAGCCGTCTGTCACTAATATGGTTTCTAGCTTTTGAGTGCATTGACTACCACCTGTCCCTTCCGGCTTGCCTCGGATGCTGTCTCCTTGGCCGTATCCATAACTCCGCTGGCCTTTTCCTTGACCGCGTCCACCACTTCAGTCGCCTTGTCTTTAATTAGCTGCCTGGTCTCTTGTCCCGTCTTCGGTGCATACAGCAATGCGATAACTCCACCAATGACTACCCCGGAGAGTAAGCCGATACCAAAACCGATAACAAGGTCCTTACTCATTACTGTCTCCCCCTTCATTACTTTCCTTTTTGAACATTTTCTTTATATATTTAAATCCCTTATTAATTCCAGAAATAATAGAGAATACCGAAAGTACTGGCTTGATACCCTCTCGTACCTGGAAGATGGAATCACTTATACCTTTTAATACCAGTTTTATGTTGTCCTTTACTTCTATAATAGTATCGTTAATATTTTGGGATGTTGTTTTAATAATCTCTTCCACTGTATTGACTGTATCATTAATACTTTTCATCAGTGTTTGTATCAGATCGAACGTTGCTGTTATTTTTCGATACAGACGGTAGACTAGTATTGCAACAAAGATGAGCACACCCGTGGTCACAAAACCCAGGATGGTTATACTCAAGTCACGGAACCATTCCATATCCATTGTTCGTCACCTCCCTAGTGTGGTGTAGGAGGTAGTGCTCATCTCCCCTCCACAAACACAGACCATACCAGTAGAAAGCATATGGGTCAGGAATTTCTAGCCTATTGTAACACAAAGTCGGGATGAGGTAGACATTGCCTCTTTAGCAAGCTTATTCTGATAGTTGGGTAATGGTATTTTGATGTAATGCTACAGTTCTTCCCCTTCGAGTTCTCCAGAGCCTGAACACATGGTATAATCAAGCGTAAGCCAGAGTAAAGTACATTCGGGTAGTGTCTCAACCCTATAATCTTCGTGCCAATGGACATTCACAACCCTCTAACCAGCTTCACTAACCTTTCTTCAGGAAGCACACAGACCTATTCTTTTTCCCATAACTGTCATTACACGCATTGACTTACTTTATTTATTTTGATTTAATAAACAATAAATACGAAGGAGATTCAATGAATATGGATACAGAAACCTCTATGAAGAAACGATTTCAAATTACAACAATCTCTAGTATGCTTATCTTCGTTATCGCATTTTTCTCTGCCTATTATTTTAAAGACAAAGCTTTTACATTCGTCTCATTACTATTCCTTTTCTCCATTCTTATTGTATTTGCTCTAACTTATCTATCTTCATTCAAACAACTTCGCCAATGGCACAGTCCACTGTTATTTTCCCTTATACTCTTGTTAAGTTTCTGCGTAATAACAATGGCTATGTTTCCTTCATTTGTTGATACATTTTCCGAACAAATTGATGTTAATGTTGCAGCATTTGGATTGACTATATTTGCGTTTGGCATTACCTATATCAGCGTTATTGCTAGTCCATCTTTTACTCCTCCCAACCCAACTCCTCATCCTACTCCTCCACCTATCGACGAAATTTCAGCCCTCATAATTCAAATCGAAAACCTAAGCAACCGACTCACCTCACTTAAAAAAGCAACAGAAAAACTAAACTCCACTATTAATGATATTCCTCCGGACACTACTCACTGAATCTCCAAACTTTTGCGTAACCTGCCTCGCTTAAACTATAATCAAATCGTATGAAAATACTCGGTATTGAAACATCCTGCGATGAGACGGCTGCCGCTATCGTTGAGGACGGCGTGAAAATCCTCTCTAATGAAATCGCTTCACAGGTGGATATCCACGCCCGCTATGGTGGCATCGTGCCGGAGGTTGCTTCCCGACAACATACCCTGAGCATCATTCCTATCATCGCCAGCGCCTTGTCAAAAGCAAAGGTAACATGGCAAGACCTGGACGCCATCGCCGTCACGTCAGGACCGGGACTGGCTGGCTCCCTCCTTACCGGAGTCAATGCCGCCAAAGCCATCAGCCTCGCACACGGTTTACCCCTCGTCGGTGTGAATCACCTGGAAGGACATATTTATGCCAACTGGCTGTCTGGAACACTTCCCGAATTCCCACTGCTCTGTTTGATTGTATCCGGCGGCCACAGCGACCTGGTGCTGATGCGCGGGCACGGCGATTACACACTGCTCGGGCGGACGCGTGATGATGCCGCCGGCGAAGCCTTCGATAAAGCCGCCCGCGTGCTGGGATTGGGATACCCCGGTGGTCCCGCCATTGAGAAAGCCGCCGCGACTGGCAAAGACTCCGTGCCTCTACCGCGCGCCTGGCTCAAAGGCACCAATGATTTCAGCTTCAGCGGCATCAAGACGGCATTACTACGGCTGGCAGAAGAAGGGAAAATCCCTAACCCTGCTGACGGTGCCGCCAGCTTTCAAGCGGCTTTAGTCGAAGTGCTCGTGACCAAGACCATTGCCGCGGCACAGGAGCACCGGGTGAAGCAAATCATCCTCTGCGGCGGGGTTGCCGCCAATAAAGCCCTGCGGCAGACCCTTGTTGCTCAGTCACCATTACCCGTCCTCATCCCCCCCATGATTCTGTGCACGGACAACGCCGCCATGATTGCCGCCTGCGGCTACTTCCGCTTTCGAGCGGGTAAAAACAGCGACCTGTCCCTGGACGTGGTGCCGAATTTAAAGCTGGAATAGCCCGTTCCTCTATAAGATCCCCCCGTTTGTCATTCCAGCGAAAGCTGGAATCCAGAAAATAATAACTGGATTCCGTATCGAGTGCGGAATGAGATTAGAAACAATTCGGCTTCCAAAGTATGATTCGATGGAGGTCATTTCACTGAATACCTCTATGGTATTTTCACGTAGAATCCGTCTACGCTCTGGTAGGGATTCATAATATTTTTGTTAGTACTTTCTACAAACGTTTTATATGTTCCTGTGTCTACAAATACAGAGACGTGGTTGACCTTGTTACAACTTGAAGGGTCATCCCCATCCATATAAACCAATTGCACAGTCCAGTCCGATGACATTGCTTTAAGAATACTTGCTGTGAGAATAGCTAAATCCTCGCAATCTCCCCCGCCGAATAAAAGAGTCTCTAGAGGTAAACGAGGCGTCTCTTTCAACTCACCTACATAGGAACACAATTGAGTTACCATATTCCAGACTTCTTTTATCCTGCTTTCATCATCATTATGTCTAGAATAGAAATTTAAAGCTGGACTTTGGAAACTCTCCTTGACTATATAAGGTCTATAATCAAGAAAAGTAAAATTACCACCGAGAATGACATACTTATTGCCGTTAATGAACCTTTGTGCAATACTGTTCAACCCAAGCCAATTCAACTCTGAAATGTCAACCCCACGCATAAAAGTCCCAGTTATTGTATTTGCCTCTAGGATCTCAACATCAAATGACCACGATTCTATCTGATTATCTAAATTGCGAAAAGAGTAAGATGCTTTTCTCCCGTTCATAGTAATATACGGGGGAACAATTGCGCCCTCTAACGCAGTCTGGAGTTCCTTTTGATAATTATCCCACGTAGTCTTAATTTCTTCACGATATTTATTATTCTGTTCTAGTAGACTATTGTATTGTTGTATTAAATCATTATTCTGCTGAAGTAAGGTATTATACTTTTGCACCACATCATTGTATTGATTTGTTAAGTCTTCATTCTCTTGTAAATAAGAGCATGAAGATATGCTAACCAAAAACGAAATGAGAAGCACTAAAACCAAGGGTTTCCACGTACTACGCATTTGTCACCTCTCTGGACTATTCACCAGTCTCGTTCTGACAGGATTATAACATTTTATCGTTGAGATAAGTCCAAATAGACAACTGGCTTACATCTGAAGTTAAGGATAAAATGAGGTGGGTACACTTATTCTTAAAAGTTATTAACCGTTATTCAATACAAGGCACTCCCCACATCTCCCTTCAGTGCAGAAACGTTTGTAGAGATGGAGCAAGCCCTGCTGTCGCCGCATTGACTTTACCTGCGACCGCTTTAGCCCCAGTTGGACACGCATATGCCTTTCGATAGTGTTTTCGTCAGCAGACGTAGAATTACAGTATAGTGCCAAAGCTCTTTCCCCGATTCCCGACCGACTGAACCGCTCACCATAAGCCGCGGTAAAAGGCAGTAACACGTTCACCATAATTTCTTTGGCGCGCGACTGCCCGATGAGAAAACGATCTAACTTCTGGCACTGCTTCCCCGGAGCATAGTGGTCCACCCAGTAACCCTCCGCAGGAACTATCAACCCAACCTCCAACTCAAGCCCGCCATCATCTGTGAATGACTCCTCTACCTGTTCAAGCAGCCCCACCAGTAATCCACCTGCCCGATACTGACAGAGCAGACGCGCCATGCCCGCCAAACGGCGTGCCGGGAAATTCGCCGGGCGCACTCGGAACAAGCGCCAATCTGTAGGAGACAATGCTGGCGGGTGCTGGATGGCACGCCACTTCCTTTCTACAGTTTGTGCCCACACCTCATTACAGGATAAGTGAAGAGTGTCGACTCTCTGCGAAGGTAGCAATCCAGCCGTCCCCAGCAACAGCGCTTCCAAACGCGCCAATGCCGATTCTTCCTGAATTTCCTGTGCTAATGATTCCAATATCGCTAGAGGTAATTTCTCGGCTACAATTTCAAACGGGACTATATTCCGGGAATACCCGAGCGCGCCCATGATGCCTCGATACAGGCACTGTCCCGCATCAGTGGATTCAAGTTCACGGCGAAAAACTGACTGCTTCTCACGGAAGCGTGCTTCACCCGCGCGGTCAAGCACAGCCGCAATCTTCTCTCCACCAACACTACTTGCACTACCGACACAGCATGGTAACGACGGGCTCGTTCCTCTTTGAGTAACCACCGTCGTTCCCTGATTATTCAGAGAAATCACCGGGACACTATCACCTTTTTCGAGACGGGTCACTTTTTTTGCATCATGCCACATCACCACGTGGAGCACGATGCCATTATATGTCTTATTCCGGTGGTGACGATGAGTGCACCAGTCACTCGACCGCACGTGAACTTCGATGTCTCCCATGGTCAGCCGCCCGCCGATACTCAAGACCGCATCCTTGAAATCTGCGCCCGGTTCATCGCTGGAACGACCGGGATAGACCACCTCTACCATCTGTTCATCGACAGTCGCCAGGCTGGTACCGCCCATCGTTACCTGCCGCCAGAGCTCGGTTACCTCCATCTCGGTAAGTTTATTCACGGTCATCCAATCACTACACGCTAACGTGTACCTCCTGCCAGAAAAAAGCGACTCATCTTCAAGCCGCTGTCTTAATTGTATTTATCTGTTTGTAATTATCCGTTCCAGCGAAGTAATCTCTACGCTTTTCCGCACATATCAAGATTGCCCGAGGACTGATACACCGCTGCAACGACACCTGCAATTAAGCATATACAAACCTAAATAATACACTTTGTTGCCGTAAGTCCATCCTATTTCTTCTCCCTGTCTAACTCTTCTTGAAATACACGATAGGCCGGTTCCCCATAGAGTACGAAAATCACCTTCTCTAATCCCGTTTTCCTCACGGCATATTCCCTTACTACCCCAATCATAAGACGAGCACATTCCTCAAGGGAAAACCCACCCACACCTGTTCCCAGCGCCGGGAAAGCAATACTTTTACAACCCAGTTCATCAGCACAACGCAGGCTGTTCTCGGTTGCCTTTTTAATAGTGACGGCATCGGTATGCAGGTCCTGCCCCATCACCGCGGCATGAATCACATATCTGGCTTTGAGTCTACCCGCGCTGGTGGAAATTGCTTCCCCTACCGATATTGGTCCCTTCTTCATCGCCTCTTCTTCGATTTCCCGACCACCCGCTCTTTTCAGAGCACCGGCGACACCACTCCCCATCCAAAGATGATTATTCGCGGCATTTACCAGAGCATCCGCTTTACACTGGCTGATATCTCCTTCCCTGACTTCAATGGTGAGCATCGCTTGCCTCCTCAAGACGGATTGGGGGCAATTATACACGTTTCCGTGTAGTTTGTCAAGCACTCGAATTGACCGTATCCAAAGTTGGATTGCGAATCCACCCCAGAAGGGAGACTGAGCAATCATCCCTCTCCGTCAAAGAAGCGAATCAGGTAATTCGCGCATTTCGCAAAGTCTTGAATATTTGGAATTACAGGCACCATTTCCCTTGTAGTTTTGGGTATGTTATAATTGTCTGGAATTAAAAAAAGACAGGATGATAACGGAGTATCACTTGGACAAAGAGAAAAAACAAACGATTGTCAGCCAGTTCGAGCGTAAAAAGAGCGATACAGGCTCACCTGAAGTGCAGGTCGCCTTACTTACTGAACGCATCAACCAGCTGACGGAACATGCTACAGCCAATAAACACGATTACGACACCCGGCGGGGTTTACTCCGTCTGGTTGTCCAGCGGCGCCGTTTGCTCTTATATCTGAGTAAAAAAGATGCCGACCGCTATAACAAACTAATAAAATCACTCGGTCTGCGTAAATAGTAAATTGCGCCTTTCCAGGAGGAACTTTTTTGGCAACACCCCATTCTTTTCAATGTGAAGTCGGGGGTCGAATCCTGACTATTCAAACCGGAAAACTGGCAACCCAAGCAACCAGCGCTGTCACCGTCACCTATGGCGAATCTGTCGTCCTGGTGACGCTCGGTGTCAGTTCCCAGTCACGCGAAGGTGTGGATTTTCTCCCGCTGACTATCGATTATGAAGAACGCCTCTATGCTGCCGGGAAAATACCCGGCGGTTTCATCCGCCGCGAAGGCAGACCCAGCCAGGAAGCCACCCTCGCCAGCCGCCTGACCGACCGGCCGCTCCGTCCTCTACTGCCGAAGACATGGCGGCGTGAAATTCAAATCATCATCACCGTCCTTTCGGCAGACCAGGAGAACGACCCCGATGTGCTGGCAATCATCGGTGCGTCCACCGTGCTGGGAATGTCTTCCGTGCCTTTTGCCGGACCTGCCTCAGCCGTGCATGTCGGCTACATAAATGATGAATTTATTCTGAATCCCACACTCGCTCAGCTTGAAGGTAGCGCGCTCGACCTCGTGGTCGCCAGCACAAAGGACAAGATTGTCATGCTGGAAGCCGGCGCTAAGGAAGTTTCCGAAGACATCGCCATGGAAGCCATCCGTTTCGGACATGATGCTAATCAGGCAATCATTACTCTGCAGGAACAAATTCGACAGGCTCTAGGCGTCCCGAAAGAACCCTTACCGGTTCAGGAAATCCCGGCGGAGATGATTGACCGCATTAAGCCCCTCCTCGGTGATAAACTGGAAGCGGCACTATTCCAGACGGATAAAATCGACCGTGAACACTGGCTGGACGACCTGCAGGCTGAAATTGTAAAGAAACTGGATGGGCAGGTATCGAAAGAGGATATCGCCACTTATCTGGACAAGCAGATTAGAGTCTTGCTCCGCACCAGCATTCTGGATAAAGGACGGCGGGTCAGTGGACGGGCGCTGGACGAACTCCGTCCCATCTCCTGTGAAGCCGGCATCCTCCCTCGCACACATGGTTCCGGGCTGTTCAATCGCGGCCGGACTCAGGTATTGAGCATCACCACGCTCGGTTCTACCCGTCAGGAACAACAGCTGGACGGACTGGGTATTGAGGAAACCAAACGCTTTATGCATCATTATAACTTCCCACCCTTCTCCACCGGTGAAGTGCGCCGGATAGGGTCGCCTGGTAGACGTGAAATCGGACACGGCGCTCTGGCGGAACGCGCACTACAACCCATCATCCCGGCGGAGGCAGACTTCCCTTATACCATCCGCCTTGTCTCAGAAGTGCTCAGCAGTAATGGCAGCACCTCTATGGCAAGTGTCTGCGCCGGCAGCCTTTCTCTGATGGACGCCGGCATCCCCGTGAAGAGCGCCGTATCGGGTATCTCCATTGGACTGGTCACCGGCGATGACGGCCGGTTTGCGACTCTCACCGATATTGAAGGTATCGAAGATAACTACGGCGACATGGATTTCAAAGTTGCTGGCACACGCGAAGGTATTACTGCCATTCAGCTCGATATCAAGCTCAAAGGCATCGGGCAGGATGTCGTACAGGAAGCGCTCACCAAGGCGAAAACAGCACGGCTCCAGATTCTGGATATTATGCACCAAACTATCGCCACCAACCGCGCGGAAGTCAGCCGGTACGCGCCTCGCATGTACAAGCTCAAGATTGACCCGGAAAAAATTGGCGCGGTGATTGGCACCGGCGGCAAAACTATCCGCGCGATTACGGAAGAAACCAAAACGACCATTGACATTGACCAGGATGGCACCGTCATCATCGGCTCTACAGACGAAGCCTCGGCGCAACACGCCATTGAAATTATCGAAGGATTGACGAAAGAAGTCGAGGTCGGCGCCATTTATACGGGCAAAGTGACGCGTGTGCTCGCCTTCGGCGCCATCGTTGAATTTTTACCGGGTAAAGACGGTATGGTACACATCAGCGAACTAGCGCCATACCGTGTCGCGAACGTTGAGGACGTCGTCAAAGTAGGTGACGAGGTCACAGTCAAAGTCCTCCGCGTTGAAGATGGCAAAATTGCCCTCTCGCGGAAGGCACTCTTTGAGAAACCAGGGGCTGAAACCGGTGAGAGGAACTCAAATCCAACACCACAACGCCCGTCTCAGCGACCGCTCTCAGGGGGGCGTCCGCCGCAACGTTCCAACCCCGACCGCAAACCACCCTACCGTCAGTGAGAGGAGGCAGGGTATGATTAAGGTTGTTGTCCACGGCGCACTCGGCAAAATGGGTAGAGAAGTGGTCAATGCCATCTGCCACGACCCGGAAACAAAACTCGTTGGTGCGGTTGATATCAATTTGAAAAATGATTTCCTGTCCCTGCCGGATGACTCTGGAAAAGTCCCTCTCTCTTCAGACCTGGATACCATTATCACGTCACAGAAACCGGACGTGGTGGTAGATTTCTCACTGGCTAAAGCCGCCCTGAACGCCGCACGTACTGCCATAAAAAAGAAGGTGCACCTTGTCAGCGGCACCACCGGCTTAACTCAAGCAGACCTAGATGAAATCGACCGGCTGGCGAAAGCAAACGGGGTCGGGGCTGTTATGGCCTCGAATTTCGCCCTCGGTGCTGTGGTGATGATGCACCTCGCGAAAATCGCGGCAAAATACTTTGATTATGCGGAAATTATCGAACTGCACCACCACCTCAAGGCAGACGCCCCCTCGGGTACTGCCCTGAACACCGCCCGCAGTATGGCAAAGGTGCGCGGGAGACCATTTCTAACCCCTTCAGAGAAAGACGTCACCATGAAGAGTCGTGGGGAACAGGTGGAAGGGATTGCACTGCACAGTATCCGCCTGCCAGGGTTGCTGGCACATCAGGAAGTACTTTTCGGTATTGCCGGACAGACCCTCAGCATCCGTCATGATACTATTAGTCGCGAATGCTATATGCCCGGCGTTTTACTCGCCGTAAAACAGGTGCACAATTACAAGGGGCTTGTTTCCGGACTGGCGACGTTACTGGGACTAGAGTAAGACGAGATTATAAGTCAAAACTCAAAGCTCAAAAGTAAAGACTTTAATTTAGCTAAAGACTGATGGCTGAGGGCTGATTGCTTGCTGGAGCGCAATGAGTACTACGTGTGACGTCTCCCTAGGAATTCCACCCTTAAAAATGGCTTGGCAATGTAGATTATTGCTGATAATATTAGAAAAGGCGCCGCGCTCAATGCGGTTCAAATATTGGAGGA
Organism: Dehalococcoidales bacterium; assembly: GCA_036396095.1. Lineage (GTDB taxonomy): Bacteria > Chloroflexota > Dehalococcoidia > Dehalococcoidales > Fen-1064 > JAURWL01. The sequence goes on from DASWLM010000015.1 coordinate 162,701, forward strand.
AATAATCAAGCAGGATTCAATCGCTTCCGGAGGGTAAAAATGAAAGAACTCGGCAGACTTATCACAGCCATGGTGACTCCTTTTAATGAGAAGGGGGAAGTAGACTACACACAGGCGAAAAAACTGGCGAAAGCACTGCTGGCATCCGGTAGCGAGGGACTGGTTGTCGTCGGTACTACCGGCGAATCACCCACCCTCCGCCATGAGGAAGAAAAACGTCTTTTTACTGAAATCAAGAAAGCCGTCGGCAATAAAGGCTCCGTCATTGCCGGCACAGGCAGTAATAACACTGCCGAAGCGCTGGAATTCACGAAGGACGCAGAGAAAATCGGCGTGGATGCCTGTTTACTCGTTGTCCCCTACTACAATAAACCCTCACAGGACGGCTTGTACCAACACTTCAAGAAAATTGCCGATAATACCAGCTTGCCCTGTATTCTCTATAACGTACCGTCACGTACCGTTACCAATCTGGCGCCGGAGACCACCATCAAGTTGAGCCACGTAACGAATATCATCGGGGTCAAGGAAGCCAGCGGCAACATGGAGCAGATTACGAAGATTATCAAAGAGGCAAAACCGGGATTCCTGGTCTGGAGTGGGAATGACTCCGATACCCTGCCGATGTTGGCACTCGGTGCGTACGGTGTTATCAGTGTCGCCTCACATCTCGTCGGCAAACAGATAAGCGAGATGATTTATAGTTTTGTGAAGGGCAATACGAAGAAAGCCGCCGATATTCACGCACATTTACTACCGCTGGTAAATGCGTTGTTTATTGTCTCCAATCCCGCCCCGGTGAAATACGCACTCAACCAGATTGGCTTCAAAGTGGGCAAACCGCGTTTGCCTCTCTGTGAACCCGATGAAAAGAGTGCGGCAACTATCAAAGATACCATGAAGAAGTATAAGATTGATATCAAGGTGAAATAGCAGGCTGTAGTTTTAACAGAACATAAGCGGGGGTCGATTGTCATCAATCCCCGCTTTCATTTCTACTTGTGTATTAAAGAATTCCCACTATTAAATGACGTATAAAACTAAATCACAGCTTTCTTTACAATGGTCTGGTTACGTTCCGGACCTACACAAATTAAGTTGGCGGGACAACCCACCAGCTCTTCTAGTCGCTTTACATACTTTCGTGCTGCCAGCGGTAGGTCTCTGAAATTGCGGATATCGCATGTCTCAGTGCACCAGCCGGGTAGTTCTTCATAGACCGGCTTACACTTTCCCAGAGTGGTGAGGCTTGCCGGAAAATCAGTGATGGTCTTATTGCCTATCTTATAGGCAGTGCATATCTTGATTGTCTCCAGTGTATCCAGAATATCAAAGCGAGTGATTGCTATACCAGTGAAACCGTTAATACGGCTGCTATAACGAGCGACGACGGCATCAAACCAACCACAGCGACGTGGTCTGCCGGTAGTTGTCCCGTACTCGTGTGCCCGCTCACGGATTTGGCTACCGATTTCATCATCGAGTTCCGTTGGGAACGGTCCACCACCTACACGGGTACAATAAGCCTTAAACACACCCAGAATACGGGTAATAGCACGAGGACTGATGCCGGAGCCAACACATGCTCCACCTGCAGTTGGCGAGGATGAGGTTGCATATGGATACGTGCCGAAATCTGGGTCGAGCATAGTCCCTTGAGCACCCTCCAACATTACCACTTTATTTTCTTTCAATGCTTTTTCGATTACCACGGTAGTATCTCGTACATATGGCTTCAAACGTCTACCATATTCGAGGTAATCTTGATAAATTTTATTAAAAGAAAGTGGCTTCGATTTGTAAACGCCGGTCAGTAAAAGATTTTTCTGGCCGAGCATAGAACGTAGCCGTTCAGTGAAACTCTGTCCATCTATTAAGTCACCGACCCTGATTCCCTGTCGTGCAATTTTATCGGAAAAAACGGGACCAATACCCTTCATTGTCGTACCAATTGCTTGTCCGCCACGCAATTTTTCTTCCAGTCCATCCAGAACAACATGGTACGGCATAATGACATGAGCTCTGTCACTGATAAACAACCGCGATGGAGAAACATCGATTTTATTTTTTATTAACATATCGATTTCTTTAAAAAGTACTTCTGGATTAATGACAACACCATTACCAATAATCGAGAGAGCTTTTGGGGAAAAGATACCCGATGGAACGAGATGCAACGCAAAATTACCAAAACGGTTAATTACCGTGTGACCTGCATTATCACCACCAGAAAAACGTACGACGACATCCGCCTGTTCTGCCACCAGGTCGACTACTTTCCCCTTGCCTTCGTCACCCCACTGTCCCCCGATTACTGCGATGGCTGGCATGATTTCTCCTATCTGCTAGCTCGTTATTTAGCCTTCTTCCAGACGTAATAAAGTCTCTGCCCTGCTGTTACCCAACCTAATACTGCTATCAATCCCAGTGCAATAAGTAAGACTGGTTTGAATTGCGCTAGCAAAAGACCAAGAGATAGTATAACGACTCTTTCGGGTCGAGTAAAGACCCCAATTTCACAATTTACGCCTATCCCCTCGGCACGGGCGCGGATATAACTTACCATCTGGCTGCCAATCATCGCTAAACCCACAAGAACAATCCCGATAACCGAATCCTGATTCAAATAGAATACCAGCAAACCAATAAACACCACAGCTTCTCCGATGCGGTCGAGTGTGGAATCTAATACTGCCCCGAAACGTGTGGTTCGGTTCGTAGCGCGTGCCAGCGCACCGTCAAACAAATCAAAAATACCAGAGAAAGCCACTACCCACCCGGCCGCAAAGAGGTGCTCTGTAGCAACCAATACGCCCGCCCCGATGGCAATGAGTAAACCTATCCAAGTGAGAGCATTAGGAGTAATAGGTGTTTTTCTTAAAAGCTGTACCACCGGGTCGGTGAAGTACCGTCCTAATGCTTTACGGGCGGTCTGCAGATTTGCCACTTAAAACACCTTTCCCTATCCCCGAACCTTAGCTATTGTCTTCAGATAATATTCCATCACATGGCCGGCAATGCCTTCCCATGCGTATTTCTGCGCGGTGATGACGCCTTTTCGTCCCATTTCTTCACGTCGCTGTTTGTCATTAAGGAGCGTCAAGAGAGCATCTGCCAGGGGTTTAACAGTCATGGGGGGTACGAGGAGTCCTTCTTCGCCATGGGTCACAACGCTGGCATACCCCTCGATATTGGTAGCGACAACAGGACGTCCTGTTGCCATTGCTTCTATTAGAATCAGACCGAAGCTCTCCTTCCCGGTTGCCGGTAAACAGAAAATATCCGCCGTCCGGTAATAGCGGGGCTGTTCCTCATGGCTCACCATCCCAGTAAAAATAACGTCTTCCAGCCGATTCCTTGCTACCCACCGTTCGTACCGCGCACGGAGTCTCGTGCCGGGCCCACAGATAAGAAGTCGGGTATTTGGCATCTGCCGTTTGACTTCAAGAAATGCTTTTAGTAAATAATTAGCGCCCTTGCGGAATTCCAACCGACTCAGGAAGACGATGTTCAATTTGCCGTCCATATATTGTTCCAACGGCTTAACTTCAGGGCGGAAAAAGTGCGTATCGACGCCATTGGGAATGATTTCATATTCAGCAGGGACATACCGACTCACGTAATTCATTGCTGGTTTAGAGACCGCGATATAACCATGTAATTTTCGCGCCCGCCGCTCCAACATCCAGGTTGAGATTGGCCTTCCCCAGTTGTAACCTGGTTTTCCCGCCGCCGCATGAAAAGTACCAACATTCACCGAATTGGAAAAACGGAGTATAGCACTGCAGAGCATGGGCATGAAAGGCTCGTGTAAATGTATGAGGTCGAATTTCTCTCGCTCGAGCACCTCTTTAATAGTCGGTGCCAGATGCAATGATATAGAAATGCGTATGATGGAATCGCTGGCAGGAATGGCAAAAGGTGTTCCGATGCGGATAAATCGGTTCCCGAAGTCACTGACTTCCTTTGAGGCAGGCGCAATTACCTTTACCTCATGTCCCATTTGGGTAAAATGTTTCTCCAGGTTAGTGATGTGACGACCGACACCACCTGGCAAAGCGAAGTCATACGGTGAAACCAGCGCAATTTTCATAGGTTAGCGTCCCCAAGCAACCAACCCTTATCGATGCAGAGAAAACAAGACACAATCCTATGCCTGTTTGTTGGTTTCTATAAACTCTTCAGTTAATCGCCGCGCCTCGTCATCCGAATATTGAATCGGGGGTGATTTCATAAAATAGGACGCCGGGGCGGTGAGCGGTCCTTTAATCCCCTTGTCCAGTGCCAGCTTACAACAACGGATAGCATCAATAACCACGCCAGCTGAGTTCGGGCTATCCCAGACTTCGAGTTTTAATTCAAGATTCAGCGGCACATCGCCAAAGGTGCGTCCTTCCATACGGATGTGGCAGAACTTGCGGTCTTGTAACCAGGGCACATAATCGCTGGGACCAACATGAATGTCATCTGGACCCAGCTCATAGTCGAGTTGAGAAGTAACGGCATTAGTCTTGGAGATTTTTTTGGATTCCAGCCGCTCGCGTTCCAGCATGTTGTAGAAATCGGTATTACCGCCGAAGTTCAATTGATAGGTGCGCTCCAATCGGACGCCGCGTTCGCGGAATAAACGCGTCAGGACACGGTGCACAATTGTGGCGCCCACCTGTGATTTAATATCATCACCGATAACCGGGAGACCATGCTCTGCAAACCGTTCACCCCAGTCCTTATTTTTTGCGCTTGCAATGAAGACCGGGATGCAGTTAATAAACCCGCATCCCGCCTGCAGAACCTGCTCCACATACCACTTGGTAGCCATCTCTGAGCCAACCGGTAGATAGTTGATAACAATATCGGTCTTGGTTTCCTTAAGGATTTTAACAATATTTGCTGTGGGACCGGGGGCTTTCTGTATTATTTTGGAAAGGTATTTACCGAGACCATCGTGGGTCATACCACGTTCAACTGTGACACCGGTTTTAGGCACGTCACAGAACTTGAAGGTATTATTGGGCCAGGTATAGATGGCATCGGCAAGGTCTTTACCCACCTTGTTCTTATCGATGTCAAAGGCGGCAACAAAATTGATGTCACTGATATGATAACCACCCAGATTGACATGCATTAGTCCTGGCACAAACTGACTCTCGTTGGCATTCTGATAATAGTGTACACCCTGCACTAGCGATGAGGCGCAGTTACCCACGCCGATAATGGCTACATTGATTTTTCCCAATTGAGTTCCCTCCAGTCCGGCCGAGCGGGTCAGCCCCACCTAGCCCGAATATTATTCGTATCACATAGGGCTGGCAGTGTCAAGCACACCGAAGACTTTCTCCGGTTGCCAGAGTCCCCTCGCAGAGTCAAACCGCAGGACTGCCAGCAGATTGCCACACTGATTGTAGGCACGGCACAAATCACCTGACGCACACTCCTCTAATGGCACAACCCTTCCATTGCAGATGGCACGTTCGTTTTCTTCTCCGACAACAACTGCGGGTAACCGCGCAAGGACGCTATCCATCGGGTAGATTAAATCTTCCCAGTAACCTACCCGGAAAGCTTCCTGTAGTTCGTCAAGCGTTACTGAGTTAGTAATATCGAAGATACCGCAGCGGAGCCGTACCAGATTCTTCAAGTAAGCACCGCAACCGAGCATCTGTCCCAGGTCATTGGCAAGAGAACGGATGTAGGTGCCCTTACCGCAATCAATCTCCACCGTAACCACAAGCGCGTGATAGTCAACCAATTCGATACGGTCAATGTGAGCCAGTCGCTTTTTAGGAATGACGGCAATTCCTGCCCTCGCCAGTTTGTAGCTGGGTTTCCCGTGATATTTTACAGCACTGTACGCCGGCGGCGTCTGTGTTATTTCACCACGGAATGTGCTGAGCACCGTTTCTATCTGTTTCCTGCTAATGTCAGATGCATCTGCCTTCTGCATCACTTTCCCTTCGGCATCGTAGGTGTCCGTGGTAATGCCAAGCTCAATCTCTGCCCGGTAGGTCTTGGTAGTGTCCATCAGATACTCAACAAGCCGTGTCGCTTGCCCGATGCACACCGGTAAAATACCAGTCGCCATGGGGTCGAGGGTACCCGCATGACCAACCCGCTTTTCGCCTGTCAGTCGCCGCACTATGGCAACCACACTGAATGATGTCTTCCCTTGCGGTTTATTGATGTTCAAGATACCATCTATCCCTGGATAACGGCAGCAAGTCACGACTTAGCCTTCTCCTCTTCACTGATGCGGTCAATGAGCCGCAGGATGTGGTCGGCCTTCTCGATAGTCTCATCCAGTCGAAAGCTCAGTTCCGGGATACGTCTAGCTTGCATACGGTTACCAAGTTCGTGTCGGATAAATCCCGATGCGGAAGCCAGTGCTTGTAGTGTCTCCTTTTTCTCAGTCTCGTTACCCAAGCGACTAATGTAAACCTTAGCAAATTTAAGGTCCGAAGAAACTTCAACTGAAGTAACAGAAACGAAAGTGCCAAGTCTTGGGTCTTTGACTTGGCGCTGGATTAAATCGCTAATTTCCTGGCGCAGGAGGCTGTTAAACCGCTCAATCCGATAGGTCACATAACACCTCCTCAACCAGATTTCTCAATATGGAAGAATTCCAGCATATCCCCAACCTGAAAATCATTAAATCCCTGTATGCCCACGCCACATTCGTAGCCTGCAGCAACTTCACGGACATCGTCTTTAAAACGGCGCAGGCTGGAAATTGCAGCTTCGTGGATTTTCTGTCCACCACGCATCACGCGTACGGAACCGCCACGCATCACTTTGCCCTCGGTTACATAGACACCTGCCGCTTTCTCTTTCTTCCCGGCCGGGAACACAGCCCGTATCTCAGCATGGCCATCAATGACCTCAACTTCAGTTGGTTCAAGCATACCCTTGAGAGCTTTGTCGACATCTTCAATGAGGTTGTAGATAATATCATAGAGGCGGATGCTGATACCCTCACGCTCCGCCAGTCGTTTCGCGCCAGGCTCTACACTGGTGTTGAAACCAACAATGACGCCTTTGGAGGCGAGGGCAAGCAGGATATCGCTCTCCGTCACATTACCAGGTCCGCTGTGAAGAATTCTCACTTTTATTTCATCATTTGATAGTTTTTCCAAAGAGTTACGGATAGGCTCAACACTACCCTGCACATCCGTTTTCAAAATAATGCCGAGCTCTTTTACCTTGCCGGCGCTCAATTGCTCATAGAGGTTACTGAGACTTACAGCTTTCTGGGCGGTGATTTCTTTTGCCACCAACTGGCGCTGCTTTTCAATAACCGCCTGCGCCGCCTTCTCGTCGGCGACTACCAGCATCACATCACCTACTTGAGGGACAATATCAAGTCCAAGTACTTCTACCGGCGTAGAAGGTGTGGCACGCTTAACCCGCTTGCCTGCATCGTTAAACATTGCCTTGACTTTTCCCCAGGTCTCCCCCACTACCACGACATCACCCTCTTTTAATGTGCCGGAACTGATGAGAGCGGTAAAGAGAGCACCGCGAGTTCTGTCCATCTCAGCTTCAATCACAGTGCCTTCAGCCGGACGCGAGGGGTCAGCCCTTAATTCCTCCATCTCTGCCACTAACATAATGTTTTCCAGTAATTGAGGAATTCCACGCTTTTCTTTAGCCGAGACCGGCACAGCGATAACTTCACCACCCCACTCCTCCACCACCAGACCAGCTTCAGTCAGTTGTTGCTTCACGCGGTCGGGATTGGCCCCCGGTTTGTCAATTTTATTGATAGCGACGATTATTGGCACGCCAGCCGCACGAGCATGGTCGATTGCTTCCAGCGTCTGAGGCATTACACCATCGTCCGCGGCAACCACGAGGACAGTGATATCAGTGACCTGTGCTCCACGCGCGCGCATCGCAGTAAAAGCTTCGTGCCCAGGTGTATCCAAGAATGTTACTTTCTGCCCGTTGACATCGACTTGATAAGCGCCGATGTGCTGGGTAATACCGCCTGCTTCCTTATCGACTACATTAGTCTGGCGGATGGCATCAAGCAGTTTTGTCTTACCATGGTCAACATGCCCCATAATGGTGACTACCGGAGGTCGGTGTTGCAGACCGGCGGCTTGCTCACCTTGAGCAAGTTTTTGCTGTTTCTTGAGCTCAGCAGTGCGACCGGCCTTAACAGGAGGACGGTGTCTTAACTTGGCTTCAACACCAAATCCAACCGCCACCGCAGAGGCTGTCTTAAAATCTATAACCTGATTAATATTTGCCATCACACCTGCGCGCATCAGTTGTTTGATAACATCAACCGGTGTAACATCAAGCATCTCAGCAAGTTGACGAACCGCAATAGTAGATGGGATTTCTACCTGACGCGGCTTTTGTGCCGAAGTGCCCTCAGCTTTTTCCGTAGTCGTCTTGACAGTCTCATCTCTTTCTGCACTGGACACCGGATAACTCCCTTTTAGAGCTTCCCTTTATAATCTTCCAACCTCTGTCGGTCTTCCTGTTTAAATGTAGTTCGCAGTACGTACTCTAATCGATTACCTTTCAATCCTTCATTCCAACATCGCTTCGTTCTACATAAATAGGCACCGCGTCCCGCCTGTTTTCCGGTTTCGTCTACTACTACCCCACCATTCGCTGTCTTCACAATACGAACCATTTCACGTTTCGGTTTTACCTGCCGACAGGCAATACAGGTACGCTCAGGCGTATGCCTGCTCGCGGCATTAGAACTCGTCTTCATCCTCAATGGTAATTTCCTGACGGCGTCCTTTTCTCACGCGCGGAGTTTCTTCTTCTCGCTCTTTGCTTGGCGCCGCCTTCTTCTTCTTTTTGCCTTTGCCTTCCCCTCGGGAAGGTGCCCCGAGAATATCTTCAGCAAACCTTAACTCACGCTTAGATGGGACAGGGGCTTCAAAGCTAACGGGTTTCGCTTCGGAGACCTCTTCTTCGACGACTTCCTCAGCTACTTCTTCTGGTGTGGTGATTTCTCCGGTTACCTCTTCAAGCTTGGCTTCCTGTTTGGTGGCAGCCACTGCTACGAGTTCCGGCGTGATTTCTTCTTTGACCTCTTCCTTTACTTCAACAATAGGCTTGGCAGATTCCCTCTCCGCTTCCCAGACCGAAGCCATCTTTATGTCAATCTTCCAGCCGGTGAGCTTGGCGGCGAGGCGAGCATTCTGCCCCTCTTTGCCGATTGCTAGAGAAAGTTGCCTATCCGGGACAATGACAGTCGCCACACCATCGGATTTCTTCAGTTCCACAGCGACAATTTGCGCCGGACTGAGAGCGTTGGCGATGAAAGTTGCCGCATCGGCGTTCCACTGGACGACATCAATCTTTTCACCGCTCAGCTCGCTGACGATATTCTGAATACGTATACCACGCAAACCGACGCAACAGCCTACCGGGTCTATACCCGCTTGACGGGCAGTAACGGCGACTTTACTTCGGTAACCGGCTTCACGCGCCACAGATTTTAACTCAACTGTGCCGTTCGAGACCTCAGGGATTTCCAGTTCAAACAGCCGTTTCAGAAGCTCGGGATGAGAACGGGAGACGATAACCCTGGGTCCTTTAACGGTCTTGGCAACCTCTACCATGAAAACTTTGAGTCGCTGTCCTATACGATACCGTTCATTGGACATCTGTTCATTGGAAGGCAATACCGCTTGTGTCCTACCAAGGTCTATTAGCACCTGACGCGGCTCGATTCGCTGTATCACACCACTGACAATATCGCCGGATTTCCCGGCATACTCCTCAAAGATGGCGCTGTGCTCGGCTTCGTGCAGGCGCTGGAGAATAACCTGTTTGGCAGTCTGCGCGGCAATACGACCGGCATTCTGAGGGGTGGACTCTACCATAACAGCATCCCCAAGCTGGGCATCCGATTTCAAACGTTTGGCTTCGGCGAGAGAAAGTTCTTTGCGAGAATCCTCTACACGCTCGACCACCGTCTTTTCCGCCCAGACCTCCACCCTACCCGTAGAGCGGTTAATTTTGACGGTGAGGTTTTGATTGGGCGCAAAACTATCTTTCCGGTACGCTGAAACCAGCGCCGATTCCACCGCTGTAATAACTACCTCTTTCGGCAGGTTTTTCTCTGCAGAAAGTTGGGTGATAGCGAGCAGAAACTCGCTCTTCATTGCAGGCTACGCCTCCGTTAAAATTTTACTCCTTCAAGTAAAAAAGTGGGGATTTCACCCACTTTTCAACCACCAGCAGTATACCATACCTTTTTTGAAGATGCAAGTCGAAAAAATGAAGCTAAACCATAGCTCAATCCACCTCAATTTTGAGAATGCGACCATAGCAAGAACAACCGTTTTACTGCGACTATTGCCGTATCTGGCGCCACTTGATGCCATCCCACACCCAGAGGAGCTGTCCGCACCGGACACAAAACAGTCGGATGCTACCATCGTGTGTCTGCTCACGCAAACGAACAAGCCCTTCGCACTTCGGACAGCGGACTTTCTTTATCGGTATTTTCATACTCGAGCAATTCCTCCTTCTACAGACCACCCTATTATAGTGAGAAAAGTAGTGACAATCTACTGACTGTCTTCTTTATTACGGCTTGCCATCATGGTTTCGCGAAGTACTCACTCCTTAAAATACCATACAATTCCATATCCTCGAACTTTCCCCATTTTTTTACATTCTGCCGTAAATGTCCCTCATGCTTCATCCCGATTTTTTGCATCACTCTTCCAGAAGCTGGATTACGGGTCATATGCTTCGCCTGGACGCGGTTAAGTCCCATTACTTCAAATCCATATCTCACCACGGCGTTCGCAGCTTCCGTGCAATAGCCAAATCCCCAGTATGGCTTACCAATCCAGTAACCAATTTCTGCATTTTCGTGTTCTTTATTAAGCCTCATTCCAATCCCACCGATGAAATGCCCCTCTTTGAGAGTAATTGCAAACTCTGGAGAGCCCGTCCTTTCATACTCGTCTTCACGGTTACTCAAGAAATCAATCGCATCTTCAAGCGAATAAGGGTAGGGAAGCGTGAGCATGGTAGACGCAATGTCTTTATCGTCAATCAATTTTTGCAATTCATCCGCATCCCACACCGTATGCGGGCGCAGTATCAAGCGCTCAGTGTATAGAGTAGGGCGTTCGGTCATAATGTGACTCCGTTAAAACAGGCTCCGCTGGTTCGTCTTGTCCTTGTTATACGGGATGCCGAGGTGTTTATAGGCAAGACGTGTTGCCGTCCTGCCGCGCGGTGTTCTTTCCAGGAAACCCAACTGTAGCAAATACGGTTCGTAGACGTCCATAATAGTATCGGAGTCTTCACTGATGGCGGCGGCAATCGTCTCCAGTCCTACCGGTCCTCCATTGAACTTCTCGATGATGGTATGAAGTACCTTGCGGTCCAGCTCATCCAGCCCGATGGGGTCGACCTCCAGTTTACCCAGTGCTTCAAGCGCCACTTCTTTGGTGCCGATGCCTTTCGCCTTCACCTGAGCATAGTCGCGCACCCGTTTGAGCAACCTGTTTGCTACGCGGGGGGTACCACGGGCACGGCTGGCGATTTCCTCCAGCGCATCCGGTTCAATCTTTATCTGGAGAATCTGAGCGCTACGCTTCAAAATTGTCTGGATTGACTCTTTATCATAGAAATCAAGGTGATAGACCACGCCAAAACGGTCACGTAGAGGCGGACTTAAAAGAGCATACCGCGTGGTAGCGCCAACCAGTGTAAACGGCGGTAGATTTAACCGCAGACTGCGTGCACCGGGTCCCTTGCCAATGACAATATCCAGCGCATAATCCTCCATCGCCGGGTACAGGATTTCTTCCACGGCACGGCTCAGACGGTGGATCTCATCTATAAACAGCACATTATGCTTCTTCAGATTGGTGAGAATCGCGGCGAGGTCGCCGGTGCGTTCGATAGCCGGACCAGAGGTCACCCTGATTTCCACACCCAGTTCGACGGCAATAATATGCGCCAATGTGGTCTTGCCCAATCCCGGCGGTCCATAAAGTAAAACATGGTCGAGCGCCTCACCGCGCTTTTTCGCTGCGTCAATAGCGATGAGCAGGTTATCTTTTACTTTGGTCTGCCCGATGAATTCCGTCATCCGCCGCGGACGGAGATTGGTATCCAGCGGACTGTCTTCAACAGTGGGTTTCCCGGACACTATGCGTGCGATGTCAATCTCCTTGAGATAAATTCGAAATCCGAAACACTAAACTCGAAACTCTAAGATTCTTTTCCCCACCATTACCGCATGGTACGATTCTTGGCGGTATTATACCACAAGCCTGAACAACGATGAAGCACTAACTTGACTATTTTGGGGTTATGTTATAATAAGGTCGATTGTTTTGCTGATATTCTCAATGTATCGACACCCCACCAGTTATTTGAAATGAGTACTCGTATTGCCATAGAAAAGGTAAAAAAAACCGCCTTTATGCGGGTGGATACAGAACGTCTACAGCTTCAAAAGATTGCTCTGAAAATCCACGCTCATCCTGAAATCGGTCTTAAAGAAGTTAAAGCCAGCGGCTGGCTGACCGCTTACCTTGAGAAGAAGGGATTTACTATAGAACGCGGCATCTGTGATATGCCCACCGCTTTTAAAGCCAGCTACGGTAAAGGGAAGCCCCGCATTGCCGTTCTGGCGGAATATGATGCATTACCGGGTGTAGGTCATGCCTGTGGACACAATCTCATCTGCACTATCGCCCTTGGTGCTGCCGTTGCTTCCAAACAGACAGTAGACACATATGGCGGTACAATCCTTGTTATCGGCACACCGGCAGAGGAGATGCTAGGTGGTAAGATTCCTATGGTCAAGAAAGGCGCTTTTAACAACCTCGACGCGGCGCTTATCGTCCATCCAGAGACCTTCGACTCAGCTACCAGTAATGCACTTGCCTGTCAGAACCTGTATATTGATTTTTTCGGTACGTCAGCACACGCCTCAGCCGGAGCCGAACGAGGTATTAACGCTCTGGATGCGATGATTCTTTCTTTCAACGCTATCGGCGCTTTACGGCAGCACATCAGGAGCACGGCGCGTATTCACGGCATCATCACTGATGGCGGCAAGGCGGCAAATGTAATACCCGACCACAGTGCGGCTGAGTTCATGGTCCGTGCCGCCGATGATAGCTATCTTGACGAACTGGAGCAGAAAGTCTTAAACTGCTTCATTGGCGCGGCGCAAGCAACTGGTGCCCGTCTTGAGTATCGGTGGGATGAACTGCGCTATGCCACTATGCGAAGCAATATGATACTGGCACGGCTCTATGCGGATAATATGAAAAACTTTGGACGCAAGGTGTTCGTTCCTAATCCGGGCACCGGCGCCGGTAGTACTGACATGGGCAATGTCAGCCAGGTTGTACCTGCCATCCACCCAATGGTTGCCATCGCCCCACGCACTATATCAATCCACTCCCCGGAATTTGCCCAAGCAGCCGCTTCAGATGCAGGAATTCAGGGAATGGTTGACGCCGCTAAAGCAGTGGCAGGGATGATTGTCGACCTGCTTACCAACCCGGATATATTGCATAAGGTCAAGGAGGAATTCAGTAAGACCTCCTGACCTGCCAGAAACCTGTCTTTATTGTCATCTTATCTATGCAATATTTTATGGATAAGAAAACTAGGACTACCAGGAGCTGAACATGATTATTGCCGTTGATGCTATGGGCGGAGAGTATGCCCCCCACGAGATTGTGAAAGGTGCATTAAATGCCGCCGAACAGTACAAAATAGGCATTGCTTTCGTCGGCAAAAAGGATATTTTGCATATACTGACCGCTAAAAACAAGCGTAAACTGGACATCACCATCGTTGAAGCTCCTGAGGTTATCGAAGATGAGGAATCCCCGATTGAAGCCGTGACCAATAAACCGAACTCATCTATCGTTGTCGGCATCCAGCTCCTCAAAGAAGGTAAAGCACAGGCGTTTGTTTCGGCAGGCAGCACCGGCGCCGTATTTTTCTGCGCCTTTATGACACTGGGCAGAGTAGAGGGGATTGACCGTCCTGCCATCGGGTCTATCATCAACATTAACGTGACCAATCCTTTCCTCCTCATCGATTGCGGGGCTAATCCGAACTGTAAGCCTAAACACCTCCTGCAATTCGCCCAGATGGGCAGTATTTACGCACGGGAAATTTTCCAGATTCCCTCGCCACGCATCGCTATGCTTAATAACGGCGAGGAAGAAAGCAAGGGCAATCAGCTTACCAAAGATACATATCCAGTCCTCAAAGCATCAAAGCTGAACTTCGTGGGTAACATCGAAGGACAATTCCTCTCTCATGGCAAAGCCGACGTCGTCGTTACGGATGGTTTCACTGGCAATATCGTACTAAAAACACTGGAGGGTATGGGGGAGACTTTCTTAAGACTCCGAAATGTTGGCGAGATGTTTACCCGCGCCTCACACGGGGAATCACACGCTGTGCTCTTTGATACCAGCGTGGGCTCATTCACGAAGCGTATTGATTACCGGGAGTCGGGTGGTTCGTGTTTACTGGGACTTAATGGCAATGTCGTCATCGCTCACGGCCGAAGCCAGGCAAAAGCCATCAAGAACGCCATCGGCGTCGCCAAGCGAAGTGTCGACCGTAAGGTCACGGAGATGATTCAACAGGAAGATTTTTCTGAACCGGTAGTGCCCGCAACAGAGGAAAAAGAGAAATAAATGACAGAGAAAATCCACATTGAAATCGTTTGTAATAGTCGCCAACCATTATGTCAAACAGAGTGTGGTGCTAACTGGTCACATCCAGATGTGCGAGCACGAGCGAAAATTGACCTGCGACAAAGATTCGGCAACCATATCAGATTGGATTATATTGATATGAGCGGTAGCGCCAACCAATACAGTAAAGAAACGAGCTATCCGCTCCTAGTTATTAACAGACACATCAGACTATCCGGACAGTTCGATACGAGACAACTCATGGAAATCGTGGAGACACAACTTGAGGTAGGAGCATCACCCCGATGACTGAAAAGGTTTTTGAGGTTATCATCATCGGCGGGGGACCGGCTGGTCTCACGGCTGGATTATACACCGCCCGTGCCGGTCTAAAAAGCCTCCTACTGGAGAAGGGCGTTTTTGGCGGACAAATCACCAACGCCGAGCATGTGGAGAACTTTCCCGGTTTTCCGCAAGGTATCAGCGGAATTGAACTTGGCGACTTGATGCGTGAGCAGGCAGAAAAATACAACCTGAAGATTGAATCAGATGAAGCCACTGGTATTGAAATCCAGGCAGAAAAGAAAATCATTAAAACCCCCGACGTAACCTACACAACCAGCGCCTTGATTCTGGCTGGGGGAAGTATTCGCAAGAAGCTCGGGGTGCCCGGCGAAGACGTATACCTCGGCAAGGGTGTTTCTTACTGCGCCACCTGCGATAGCGCCTTCTTCCGTGATATGCCGGTTGTAGTAGTCGGAGGTGGTGATGCCGCCCTTACCGAAGCCCTCCACCTTGCCAAACATGCCTCAACCGTGACTGTGATTCACCGTCGACACGAACTGCGCGCCACACGCATACTCCAGGAACGGGCTTTCGCCGAACAAAAAATACGCTTCCTCTGGAGCACTACCATCGCGGCGATTGAAGGCGATGCAATGGTGAAACGAGTCAGCCTGACCAACGTCCGGACAGGCAGGACATCACAACTGGAAACGGCAGGTGTGTTCATCTCCGTCGGATTTGAACCAGCCACAGAACTGGTGAAGGGCATTCTTGCCCTTGACGAGGTTGGTCACATCATCACAAACGAAAAGATGGAAACATCGGTCCCGGGAATTTTCGCGGCGGGGGACATCCGCCATAACTCGGCACGGCAAGCGATTACCGCCGCCGGAGATGGAGCGACCGCCGCTATAAATGCCCAAAAATATCTTACAGAAGAATAAAAAAATCCTTCCCACCACCCGTCGGGTGCAGTATAATCTGTGAGAGGAGAAAACAATGCAGGTTATCTTTTTAGAAGATGTGCCTAATGTCGGTAAAGCCGGTCAAATCAAAGAGGTCGCCGATGGGTACGGTCGGAACTATCTCATTCCACATAAACTGGCAGCGCCAGCCCGGCCTCAAGATATAAAGAATGTAGAAGCACAGATTAAAGCCAGAGCCAGGCAAGCCGCGAAGACAGAAGCCGAGATGAAGGCTCTTGCCGCCATACTGGAAGGCAAGAAAATCACTTTGAAAGCACGTGCCGGTTCACAGGAACGCCTCTACGGCTCAATAACCGCCGCAGATATTTCTGCAGGGTTGGAGACCGGTCTGAGCACGATTGTGGATAAGCGTAAGATTGAACTAGCGGAACCTATCCACCAACTCGGTATGTATGATGTTCCCATCAGGCTGGGCAAAGATATTGTAACTACCATCAAAGTCACAGTTGTTGCAGAAGAAACCACATAGCCACCGACTACTTTTAGGGAAATTCGGGATTAGGGGTGTACTGTGGCGGAAAATGAAAAACTACCACCTCACGATATTGCCGCTGAAGAAGCTGTCATTGGTTCGCTCCTGATAGACGGGACGGCTATTTATGATATTGCCACAATTCTTCAGCAAGGTGATTTCTATCATGCGCCGCTCCAGATGCTATATGATGCCTGTTTGAGTTTGTATCAGCGCAGTGAGGCTATTAACCAGATTACGGTAGCGCAGGAACTGGACCGACAGGGTAAATTAGAAGCCTGTGGCGGCGTTGCCTACCTCTCTCACCTGATTTCCATATTGCCCACTTCCCTGGATATTCAGGAGTATGCCCAGATTGTCAACCGGCTTTCGGTAAGCCGACGTCTTATTACCGCTTCTCAACAAATTAGCACCATCGGTTACCAGGCTGACCCGGATGCGGAAGCCAGTATCAGCAAAGCAGAAGATGTCCTCTTCAGATTACGACTTACTCAGGGACCCCGTGACTTCCAGCACGTTCGGCAATTGCTGGACAAATATTTTGAACCCCGCCCTGTAACCGAAGAGGGTTATGCGGGTCCTATTACCAAGATTATGTCCGGTTATCGGGGTCTGGATGAATTGACCAGCGGTTTTCAGCAGTCTGACCTCATCATTGTCGCCGGACGACCTAGCATGGGGAAGACCACACTGGCAGTCAATATCGCCCGGAATGCTGCCATCGAACAGGGCGCTTGTGTCGCTATCTTTAGTCTGGAAATGTCCAGCGAAGCGCTCGTTTTACGCCTGCTCTGCAGCGAAGCCAGCGTCCTGCTCTCACAAGTACGACTGGGACAGCACACGGAGGCGGAAGAAAAGAAGATTATGGATGCTATTGGTATCCTTTCCGAAGCGCAGATATATATCGATGATTCTCCACATCTGCGGATTTCCGAAATGCGCAGTAAAGCACGACGTCTGATGTACGAACGCGGCGTAAACCTGATTGTCGTCGACCACCTCGGCCTGATGAGCGCCGATACCCGCATGGAAAACCGTGTTCAGGAAATCAGCTATATCACCCGTTCTCTCAAAGCCCTGGCGCGAGACCTTAAAATCCCCGTGCTGGCGGTCTCCCAGCTTAGCCGCGCCTCAGAAGTGCGGACATCTCATCGCCCCCAGCTCTCCGACCTTAGAGATAGCGGCAGCATTGAGCAGGACGCCGACCTTGTCGTCTTTATTTATAGGGAAGATTATTATTATCCAACCGAGGATGACTGGCAAAAGGTATTTCCGGATAAAGAATACCCTGCCGGTATCGCCAATGTCATTATCGCCAAGCACCGTAATGGTCCTATGGGGGAAATACCCTTGCGCTTCGTCCCCAGGTATTCACGATTTGAAAATCTCGCCAATCAAGAACCGAGTCTGCTATGAAACAGTTCACCGGTTTTCCTGTTAAAACGGAATATGCGCCGGTTCCTGCCGCCTTTTTCAGCACCCTTCTGCCGGAAATTACGGACATCGCGGAACTAAAGACAACCCTTCATCTATTCCGCATCCTCTACCTAAAGAAGGGATACCCACGCTTCGTGTCCTACACTGAATTAGCCGCCGATGCCGGTCTTCTTATTAGTCTCCGCGCCGGGACTACGCCTGTGGCAGAGACTCTGCACCAGGCGCTGGATATGGCAGTGAAACGGGGCACCATCCTCCACCTTGCTCTGGATAGAGATGGAACAAAGGAAGAGATTTATTTGCTGAATACAAAGCAGGATAGAGATACTATCGAGAAAATTAGGAGCGGAGAACTCCGCCTGCCGCATCTGGAAGTAAAACAGGTAACGGAAGTCAGCACCGAACCCCAACCGAATATCTTTACCCTCTATGAAGAGAATATCGGCTTGCTTACCCCGATGATTGCCGAAGATTTGAAAGAAGCGGAGAAGCTCTATCCCGAACCCTGGATAAAAGATGCCTTTAAAGAAGCAGTCAAAGCCAACAAGCGAAGCTGGCGTTTCGTGGCATTTCTCCTGGAACGCTGGGCAACCGAAGGCAAAAAAGATGGAACATATCAGCGAAATCTTAAAGCGACAGACCCAGACAAATACGTCAAAGATAAATATGGACACTTCTTCCAGCGCTGAACCGTTCGCCGGCGAACAGGAATGTCCCCTGTGCAAGGGTGCCCGGTTTGTGCATCCTCTGCTTGCCAATGGTAAGCCGGATTACAGTCGTATGGTGCCCTGCCGGTGTGCCGTAGAGGGAGCCGAGACAAAGCGTACCGAACGGCTCCAGAAATACAGTAATCTTGGGTCGCTTACTCGATTGACTTTTTCTAACCTCTTGCCTGAAGGCAAAAATAAAGAGCTGGCGTCGCAAGAACAGTTCCGGCGCGCCTACGACCAGGCACGGGCGTTTGCACAGAAACCGGAAGGCTGGCTGGTTTTCACAGGACCGAGCGGTAGCGGTAAAACACACCTGGCGGTAGCCATCGTCAACGAGTGTATTGAAAATAATATCCCTGCTTTCTATATCACCGCCTCCGATCTCCTCGACCACCTCCGCGCCAGCTTCAGCCCGACCAGTGAAATGCCATATGACGAATTCTTTGAGCAGATACGCAATACCGCCATTCTGGTTCTAGATGATTTCGGAGCGCAATCCAGCACACCCTGGGCAAAAGAGAAACTCGACCAGCTACTCAGCCATCGATACAATAACCGCTTACCCACCGTGATTGTTTCCACTGTACCCGTTGACGAATTGGAAGAAAGAGTCCGCACCCGCCTGGCAAACACCGACTTCTGCCGGATTTATACCCTGGGGAGCAGTCTAAAAGGACTCTCTCAAAATAGCTGGGCGTCCGGACTCGAGCTCCAGAAAAAGATGACCTTTGAAACCTTCAACTTGAAACGGGTCAATCTGCCACTGGAACAGCAACAGAATCTGGAGTTAGCTTATGAAACAGCACACAATTTCGCAGAGTCGCCGGATGGCTGGTTGATTTTAGCCGGGGTCAATGGATGCGGTAAAACTCACCTCGCCGCCGCCATCGTCAACTACCGATATAAGCTCGGCAAGACCGCGCTATTCATCGTTGTGCCCGATTTCCTCGACCACCTGCGCTCGACTTTCAGCCCGGACAGTAAGATTACCTACGACCAGCTATCTGAAACCGTCAGGACGGCTGAGTTGTTGGTGCTGGATGACTTCGGGGAACAGGCAAGCACTCCCTGGGTTCAAGAAAAGCTGTATCAGGTCATCAACTACCGCTATAATGCCCGTCTGGCGACTGTTATCACCACTTCCCTGACATTCGAGGAGATGGACACCCGCATCAGGTCGCGCTTCATTGACAAAAAGATATCCAATCCTTTCCACATTACCGTGCCGGACTACAGAGGAGACAGTCGCTCGGAAAAGAGAACATACCGAGGTGGGAGAAAAACCTCCTAAAATTCGGCAGGCTTCTTTTTCCAGTCCTCTCTACTTATAGCATACCAATAGGTGTATTGTGCTTTACTCCCCGGAGGGTCTTCCAGTTTCAATATTAGCTTGTACCCTGCTCTGATAAACGTTCTCTGGCTATGCTCGTTATAGTCGCTTACTCCGCCAAAAACAATATCAGCTTTCTCGTGTTCAAAGGCAAACTGTGTTAGCGTGCGGATAGTATCGGTACCATAACCCCGCCCCCAAGAGTCCTTCTCAAATGCGAGGTCAATACGCCAGCAATCCTGACCCGAATATTTCTCGAGAATTTCTTCCATGTTCATGCGCTGGAGCCAGCAACTTCCAATTGGTGTACCTTCTACTTCAACTACAAAGCAGTATGCGTTCTGAGATACCGTACGAAATATGTACTGGACTTCTTCTAGCGTTCGGGTCTCTTTTGGGTCAGAGTCCGCCCAGTAAATCACCTCGGGGTCTGTTTCCCATCTAGCAAGCACTTGCCAATCGTCTTCCGTCATAGGGCGGAGGACAACTTTTTCTCCTCGCAGGGTATAGGAATGCTCTTTTAACTCCATGATACTGCACATTATAATACGATTGTTCACAGGAGAAAATCCCGTAAATTTGCATCGCTCCGAATTCTGAGTTAAAATAGGCTTGTTTATGGGGAGACATGCTTATCAATGATTAACCGCCCTGTCCTGGTCTTAAATCAGAATTACGAGCCGCTTAATGTTTGCCACGTCCGACGGGCAATTGTTCTTATTTATCAGAGCAAGGCAGAGATGCTGGAAAATGGCGCCGGATTCGTCCACACCGCCGACCGGATGTTCCCCATCCCCTCGGTTATCCGCCTGCCCCACCTGGTGAAACGTCCCTTCCATGTGAACCGTAAGCTCACCCGCATGGAAGTGTTCGCCCGTGATGGCCATACGTGTCAGTACTGTGGCAAACAGACCCGACAGCTCACGCTAGACCATGTCATTCCCCGGTTCCGCGGTGGTCAGCATACCTGGGAGAATGTAGTAAGCTCCTGTGTATCCTGCAACCGGAAAAAAGCCGGCAGGACACCTGAAGAAGCCGGGATGAAACTACGTCACACCCCCACTCCACCCCACACCGACCGCTATTCATACATTCCATCGCAGTATTTACAATCACGCCGTGAATGGGAGAGATACTTTCCCCACTAACCCCACCCCTCCCCACAATACCCAATTTCTAATCTCTAAGAAATGATGAGCTTAGTCTGTTATTTTAAAAGTCTCAATCAAGTGGTCAAAGTCCGGGTTAGGGCTAACAGTCTTATCCTTCCAATTTTCCATTCTGATTACCCAAATAATTCCCTTTCGCTCAAAGCAGACTATTTTGATTTCATCCCAAGGATAATAATAGTCGGATTCCGGATATCCCAAGATAAAGGTCGCACATTCAGCTGGTATACCATTGACACTGGTTTGCGTAACGGTAAGATCGTCGATTGTAACTGAAACATAGATAGGATACCCATAATCATGCCTGTAATAATAATCAATACACCGTTCAATTAGAGTTGAGGCAGGTAAATCTTCCGCAGATTCCGAAGGTAGCAATACTTTCCCCACAAATGGCGTAATATTGATGTCTATACTTGAAAACGAAATTGTAAATAGTTTAAATCGGAACCTTTCAAGACTTATTTCTTCACCTACATAGTAAACTACATCCCAGGGTATAGGTTCGTAGTAACCTTTCGGAATTTCACACGTAAATTTAGAATACTGCAGATTCTCAACCTCATCATTATGACAGTCATGAACGAAAACTCGATAACCATGATTCATTCTAAAGCAGGAATATCCAGCAAGCGTGAATGTTACTACTGCTAATACTGCAATAGAATATAAGAAAATATGATTATGCGGTGTTTTTTTAGCAAATTTCACTTCGGCTGGAATATTTTCCTCGAGTGATTTTTGGTCCGATATCCCGTTATGCAGCTGAACAGGCACCTGTTTATTCTTGAGAAACAGTATCAATACTAATCCCAGTAGCCAAATACAAATCGATACTAATATCGCTAAATTACCAAAAATAAAAGAACCAGGAGGATAATCATAGGGTGTATCATAGAGAAGGAAAATTAATCCCAGTGGGGAAATTAGAGATGGGATGAAAAACAACGTAAGCAAAGGATGCCGCTTTTTCTTTCTAACTACCCATGTCATACCAATTACAGAGATTGCTGTGCAGGTAAAAATATCAATTAATAAAAATAAATAGGCGTTAAACTCTTGTACTAGCTGCCATGGTGGGATGAACAAATTAAAACCAAGTGTAAGTAGCGCCACTACACAAGTAAACAAACAACCACCAAAGGTTATGATTATTGCCGTCCAGTTTAAATGGCGTTCAAACCAGTTCATAAATAAGCCCTGTAAAAGTAGCCACATTATAACATACCAATAATTTACCCATACCACATGAAAAGAAGAGGGGGTAAAGTCGTAAGACGGACAAATAAAACGGGGAGCATTTTTTACTCCCCGTTATTTTCCCAGTGTTACTGAGCTACAACTGTACAAATATACTTACGGAATTCCTCTAGGAATTATTATTGTGAGTTCTCTTGATTTTCCAGGTCGTTTGCCTCTTTTCTATCATTGTTCATCGTCTTCTCAGGTACGAGCGGACCAACGACTGTAATATCTTCCAGAGGCATTTCCAATGTAACCTGAGTTTCCAGTTCCACTACTACCGTTTCCTTCAAAGGATTGTTTCCCACCACACGCGCGGGACCCATTGGAGTAGTCACCGGCTGACCTTCTCGAGGCATCTTACCACGCATATCTCGATAAAGCAGGTGTTCATAGGAGAGACAACACAATAGACGACCGCAGACCCCTGAGATTTTCATTGGGTTCAACGGCAAGCCCTGTTCTTTTGCCATCTTGATAGAAATCGGCTGGAATTCACTTAGCCAGGTAACACAACAAAGCGGTCTGCCACAGCGACCATACCCGCCCATAATCTTGGTTTCATCACGGGCGCCGACCTGCCGCAGCTCTACTCTCACTCGAAATCGACCGGCAAGCTCACGCACCAGCTCACGGAAGTCGACCCGCTCGGCGGCACTAAAAAAGAAGGTGATGTGATTTCCATCCAGACTATACTCTGCAGAGAGCAGTTTCATCGGCAGACCGAGACGGGTAACCATCTTTCCGCACTCAACCAGCGCTTCCCGCTCTTTTTTTTCTGTCTCTTCAGAACGTACCGCTTCCGCTGGCTCGGCCTTGCGGATGACCGCTTTCAACGGCATCTCGATTTCGCTTATCAGCACCTGCTTTGATGCCAGCACTACCCGCCCGATTTCCAGACCGCGGGCAGTTTCCACAACGACATAATCGTTCAGGTTCAGTTCAAAATCTTTCGGGTCGAAATAGTAGATACGCCCTGCTCTCTTGAACCGCACCCCGACAATTTTCACCTGACCTGGAACCGGAGTTGGTACGGCTGGAGTGGGAGCAAGTTGATTATCTACGGTATTCTGATTATTGTTAGTTGTTTCGTCCATAAAAAATTAACTAAAGGGTCGCCCTCTTTACTTTACCACGTTCCGGGACATTAAGCATCAAAACTTCCAGCGCCAGTTGCGGATTCACATTCTGTCGGAGTTGAGACATCGCTGATTCCACACTGCCGATGAATTGGCGGATTTGAGTCAGATTGCAGTCAGCCGCCATTTCCTTGAGCGTATCTTCACGGTCAATGTTCGTAATCGCTTCGCCATTACCCACTTTAATAAGGAGCACATCACGCCACCAATTCAGAAGCAGAGCCAATTTTTGCTGGACTATCTCGCGGTTCTGTGCGTACCGCTCCGTCATTTTCGCCACAAAGGTAAAGCGACGGTCGAAATCAGCCCCGATTACCTCCAACCACTCATCCAGCCAGTCGTTTCTTTGCTGTAGCAAAACGCTATCCTTCGCCATTGTCACCGCCCAGCCTGGACACCCCGCCGAAAGTCGTGAAAGCAGTCTCGCCTTCTCTGGCTCAACACCCCAGCGGGTAATGAGCGCTTTTTCAATCAGGGGGAGGGCAAGCGGAAAAAGCTCAATCCGCTGACAGCGCGAGATGACAGTCGCCGGCACCATAGATTCATTCGCAGTAAGAAGAATGAAGACTACATTACCCACCGGCTCTTCCAGCGTTTTCAACATACGGTTGGCGGCGGCGACGGATAGGAACTCAAGACCATCGATGATGAAGACCTTATATTTGCCTTCGAACGGCGGTAGGTTCACCGAGTGTAAAATCTGGTCGATTTGTTCAACACTAATCCGTGTCCTGGCGCTTTCGCCCGTCTCACTTCCCTGCTCTAATTTAATAGTCTGGACATCGGCGTGCTTACCTTCGGCGATTCTCCGACAGGAATCACAAACACCGCAGGGGCGGTCCGATGAACCGCAATTCATTGCTTGCGCCAGGTTGATTGCCAGCGTCATTTTTCCGATGTGAGCGGGACCGACAAATAGATAGGCATGTGCCGTTGTCCCCTTCTCCAGACCGCGCTGGAGAAGAGAGATCGCCAGTTCATGCCCGATAACATTCCACACAGAAATAAATCCTAATATCTAAATACCAACAAACATTTTACGGAATGATGTACAATTCATAATTTTTTCCAGTACTTTCTCCGCCAACCATCAACTGGTTCTTCGAACCTTGACCAGTTGTAACCGTCTGCCATAAGAAAATGATGCACTTCACTATCAACATCTAAACATCCGGGACAGTAAATTACCATTCCGCCTTTTTTTGTAACCCGCTCCATCTCTGCATTATCCCGGATCGCCCACTCGAGCTTTTCTTCAAGAACGTGCCCTCCCATAGTAACATCGGCAAACCCATCTGGGAAAGGTATCCTGGAAATGAGACCATCAACGGCATAGAAATTCTTGATGCCTTTTTCCTGCGCTTTCAAACTCATATAAGAGCG
Organism: Dehalococcoidales bacterium; assembly: GCA_036396095.1. Lineage (GTDB taxonomy): Bacteria > Chloroflexota > Dehalococcoidia > Dehalococcoidales > Fen-1064 > JAURWL01. The sequence goes on from DASWLM010000015.1 coordinate 187,526, forward strand.
TAAATTCCCAACCGGCTCAACCGCACAGACCACTTTAGCTACAGGTGCAGCAACAAATGAGAGCCTACCTGTGCCCGCACCAACGTCAATTACTACCTTTCCAGTAAAATCTACAATAGACAATAGCTCATTTGAGTCCCATCCTAAAAAAGGTTGTCTGTCATAAATCGATGGGTCAATAACGTAGGTAAGCCAATCATTGAGTTTAACAAGTACTTTTTGCTCTGCTTCGTGGACTTCATTTGCAGTTGAGTTCGTAGGCGCTAATTGCACTATACTATCTAGATAAGTTGATATTTCAGGGCATTTATGTCGTAAAAACCAGTCCACTTCGGGATTAGCCTTCAAAGCTATAGCTAGATCATTTCCTATCCGAACATACTGACTGAGCCAGCTTATCTGAACACTCTCCAACAATAACAAGCTTCGGAAAGAGAGTCGGGTTGTGTCTATCCAGTTGACACCCACATCACATCCTCCACAGTTACTCTGTTTTAGATAACATCACACCTGGTTATATCTTCCAGTGTTTCCCGGCGGCGGATGAGTCGCGCTTTGCCGTCTTTCACCAGAATCACCGGCGGTCTACAGAATGCATTGTAGTTCATTGATTCCGGTATACTGTAGGCACCGCAGCCTGCTACCGCCAGGATATCGCCCGCCTTCATTGCCGGCATAGGGATGTCACGAATCAGGATATCCCCAGATTCGCAGAATTTCCCGGAGACGGTCACTTTGCCCGCCGTTTTCGCACGCATTCGGTTCGCGACTACCGCCTCAAGCCGGGCTTGATAGAGCGCCGGACGGATATTATCGCCCATGCCGCCGTCTACCGAAACATAAGTCCTGATGCCGGGGATATCCTTAACGACACCCACCGTATAAAGCGCCACGCCCGATTGCGCGACAATTGACCTGCCCGGTTCGATGACGAATCGCGGTAAATCCAGCTTGAGCCGTTTGCATTCTGTCTTGATTGTATTGGTGAGTGCTTCTGCAAAGTTGGCGAAGGGCAGCGCGGGTTTATCCACTGTGTACTGAATAGCAAAGCCGCCGCCTGTGTCCAGTTCTCTCAGGATAAAGCCATATCTCTTCTTCATATCGGCGGCAAAATTTAGAACAAATTTGACAGACTCAACATATGGTTCCGTTTCATGAATAAGCGAGCCGATGTGGAAATGAAGTCCGACCAGATTCAAACCGCGCATGGACATCGCGCGCTTTACGGCTTCCTCTTTCAGCGGCAGGGGAATCCCGAATTTACTATCAATGGTGCCGGTGGAAGTGTACTGGTGAGTATGCGGGTCAATACCCGGCGTAATTCTCAGGAGAATGGCTTGTGTGACTCCCTTCTCTTTGACCAGCCTGCCCAGCATCTCAAGCTCATGGAAGTTATCGACAACGATGCGGCCTACTTTCCACTTCAGCCCTAGTTCCAGCTCCCGGTGCGACTTGTTGTTCCCGTGGAAATAAACCTTTTTCATAGGGAATTTCGCAGATTTAGCGATACTTAGCTCACCTTCGGAGACGACATCCAGACCCAGACCTTCCTCGTTCATGATGAGCGCCATCGCCCCGTTAATATACGCCTTACTCGCATAAAGAATGAGAAGGTCGGGATAACGCTTACCGAACTCTCGCTTGAATTCGTTGATTCTGGAACGGAGGGTGAATTCATCATAGAGATAGAGCGGCGTGCCGAACCTGGCAGCGAGATCAGTGGCATCACACCCGCCAATCACTAGATGACCCACGTGGTTCACCCTCGTGCCCAGCGGATAAACGGGCAATCGTTTAATCATTGTCAAGACAATTACCTCCCTCCGTTGCTACGGGATAAAGCAATATCAACTGCCTGAAATACAACTCCAATATTAATTGAGTCAGGAGGGCAAGTCAATTGATGAAGAGTAGACAGAACACATAAATCTTGAATACGATATGGACTTTAAGTAAGACAAACGAAATTATACAATCCGCTCAAATACTCAACTAAATTTCCAAATTCATTAAATCTGTTAATTTCCCATAACATAACAAGCAATCCCCCAATTCTAGACTTACTTCGGGTCCGGGAAAAGGTAATGATTTGTCAGCTTTCTCAATCGCGAGAACTGCCATATCACGGTCCTTTATGTCAATATTACCAAGCGTAAAACCATCCACCCCGGATTTTTCGCTCACGGACAATCTGGCTACTCCATATTCACCGACCTGATGAATAATCTCTCCGGAATCAAGAGCGGTGCCCGTTTGTTTTTTACGGATTAAATTGACCACCGCATTGCTGATTCTCCTTATGACTCCCAACCAGATGATAAGTACAAAAATACTGATGGAGATAAGTAGCACGCCAATACTAGCTAATGTTGGTGCTCTGAACCCGGCTTTCAGAAATAGTATTATTGCGATAAGGAACGAGACTACCCCAATGTTGCCCAAAAAAATTAACCAGGAGATTATCATGCGCCGTTTGGGATCGTTGACTATGGATTCAGCCTCCCGGGTGGTGAAACCGGTTCCACTAAGAGCTGACAAGGCTTGAAAACGAGCCTTAGCCCGCTCCAAACCAGTGACTTCCAGAGCAATGGAGCCCAGCCACAGAACAAATAGCCATATGCCCAAGAAAATTAGCATCCCACCGATTTGCATGTTTTCCTCCTTCGGTACAGAAATGGTATTACTGGACATACGTTGAAATGCCACAATTATACTTTGTAAGTGACCATAAGACAATTACCAGTGGTTATGAGTCAAATAGCGTAAAGTTGAGAACAAACCGTTAACTCGTAACTTCGCTTTTACTAAATGCTAAACCCGTTCTTCTGGGTAAAACCAGGACGATAGTGCTCTTTAATATGTGCCCGGACATCGAGCACGGTCTTACAGACTGCAAGTAACAATAGTCCAAAGACAGGTGAGCCTAACGACATTAGCAGAAAGCCGCCGACCAAGATTGTTATATGTAATAACACAACGCGCGAATAAGGCTGCTGCATCAGATTTGTTAGACTAGCCTGACGATACTCAGACCGTCCGAGGTAATTGAGCACGAACGAAATCCCATGACTAAGTATCAAGACTAATACGGGTAACTCCAGGTGATAATCTCGGACTGCCCGAACTAACGCTGTCAAATCTGGGAAAGGAGCATTTTGTGTGAAATAACCTCCGAAGAGACCGAATACAAACACGCCGTGTACAAGGGTAAACATCCCATAATGAAAACAAAAGAAGGGAATAAAAATAATTTTAGCGAACCAGATGGCACGGTTGTCCGGTGTGGCTATGACCATCTTCAATACGTTATAAATCCCAAGCGCCACGTTCTCCAACCAGAACAACAGCAGGAGGGGGGAAATTTCCCAATCGAGAAAAATAACACCATACAGCGGCATAAGATTTGCTATTAAGAGAACTATAACCGAAGGCTTCAGCAACAGAGAAAGATTTGACCTCAACCGCACGAATTGCTCTTTCAAAGCTGGTGCAGGATTCATATAATGCCACACTTCACTGAAGTCATACTAAGAACTCTATCGTTTGCCAGCACGATAAACAACGCTCACAGAATACATCAATGGGTAACGTGTTACATTGTGAAGACTCTTTTAGTTCACGGGCATGTAGTATTCACCAGCTGAGAGTTCCAGCAACGCCAGTCATCATCACCAAAGTGAAGCGCATTCTTGACACGACCTTCCAAGGTCAAACTATTCCATTCAATGTAAGTCTTCTCATTTTTCCCCTTGTTAAATATCTCGTAGGAGCAGTCATAAGACTTAGACACCGTCGTTTCATAAGAAATAAAGCCACCATTTTCCGGACCGCCGGGAACGATATTGGTGTACTTGATGTCTCCTGTTTTATTTACCAGATTTCGATGCCAGTCAATTCTAATCAAGTCAGTTGGGTCTGAAGGATTGTTCTTTAATATCCAATAACCCTCGGTTACCGACAAATCGGATTCCCCATAATACCAGAGGAAATCAGAGTATTCGCCCTGCTTGGAGATGTACATCTCCCATCGAACCCCATTTTTAATATATTTTCCATGAAGTTCGGCTGTATAAACATCTCCCGCGACCGGAACATCGTAAGTCCAGACCCAGGAAGAATCTTCCTGTTGAACGGGGGTGTGGTTAAAGGATTCAATGAAAGACGCCACTGGCACCGCTAGTCCCACGAAAACAACAATATTCCAGAATCCCACATTGACAGTCGCATAACCGAAGTTACTGCGGTCACCAAGCGCATTATTAGTATCAGAGCGGGGAATGGCACCCGGGATAATAAAGGAGGCAAGTTGCGCAGTGTCGCCACTGTGTGATGCCCCAGTCGAGGACGTAAAGTCACTGAAATCCATAACAAAAGAGGATTCGGGAGGAATCTGAGGCGGCTTGGATGTATCCGGTTTATTTGCGGTGCCGGTGCATCCAACGACTGAAAGCACTAAAAGAGACAAAGCGATAACACAATGAACTATGTGCTTTAGAATTTTGGTTTCCATTGTCTTTCACCTCCAGTGATTTCACCTATATGTAGAAGGACAATAAAACAGTCCTATCAAATATTGCAGAATATCCAATTAACTGATGCACGCTTTTCCAATCTTGTTCAACTCGGATTCACTGCTGGTAATCTGACGATAAACTCAGCGCCTTGCCCGGGCTCGCTCCTGGCTTCGACAGTACCACCATGTGCACGTACTATCTCTCTAGCAATCGCCAGACCAAGACCCACCCCGGTCCTGACTCCGGTAACCTGATAAAAGCGTTCGAAAACAAAGGGTAAGTGCTCGGGATGTATACCCGGACCTTCATCAATCACTTTTACCTCAACAAATCCGTCGGTCGTCTTGCGGGCAATCGTTTGTTCTTTGCCACCGTTTGGAGTATTCTTGATAGCATTATCGAGTAGGTTGCAGAAGAGTTGCTCCAGACGGTCACTATCACCAGATACGAGAAGAGGATTTTCCAGCGCTATCCTCAACTGAATATCCTTCTCTTTAGCCTGAACATCGAAGATATCATGACAATGCTTGAGAAGCTCGCTGATATTAACTGTCTCCCGTGTCATTTTGAACTGTCCTGACTGCATCCGGGAGAGGTCGAGAAGTTCGTCTACCTGTCGCTTCATCCGTTTTGATTCGGAATTGATAATGCTCGCCGCCTTAGCTCGGGTCTGTTCATCATTAGCCGTGCCATCGACAAGAGCTTGAGAGAATCCCTGTATGGCAGTGAGCGGACTCTTTAGTTCATGTGAAACATCAGCCACAAAGTGACGAAGCTGAATTTGTGACTGTTTGACTTGCTCCGTCATATGGTTGAAACCGGCGGCTAACTCTCGCACTTCTCTAGGCCCCTCCTCCGGAACCCTTTGTTCATAATCACCTTGAGCTATTTTATGAGCGGCGTCCTTCACGCTATTGAGAGGTTTATAGATAGAGCGAGCAAAAATGATGGCTATCACCAGCGAGGTAATCAGCGCAATAATCCCACCAATCGTAAACGGGATGAAAAGCCCGGCAATTACTGCCAATGAACCAGTCCTTGGCGTAGCTATAACAATCGCATCTGGTAACACTGCTGAAATGGCAGACAGCCTTGTTAGGGGATAAGCCGCGTAAATAAAAATCCTGCCATCGGAAACCGTAAGCTTGCCCTGGACTGCTTCCGAAATTTTTGTGGGCATTTCGGTGTCTGATATTGTTATTGGCTCTGCAGAAGCAGTCGGGGTTATCTGTCTGATAATTTTCCCACTGTTGCCAATTAGCAGGATGTATATGTCATTTTTTTCTGCCTGCTCTTCCAGGCTGGACCAGATATTTTCAGCTTTGTTCGTTACAGTGGTTAGAGAACGTATTTGAACGGATATCGGGCGGGCGATATTATCCAATTTTTCCATAGCCAGACGGTCCCGATACCCCTGCAATAAAGCTGTGGTGGCTATGGCGACAACAGCAAGACTAATCACCACAATAAGAACATAGGTAGCAAATAACCGTACACGAAGGGTCACTTTTTATCCTCTGTCGTTATCATTTTGTATCCCGTGCCGCGCAGTGTCTCAATATCAACCCCGGAGCCGTCTATTTTATCACGCAGGTGGTTGATATGAACGTCCACCGTCCTGGTCTCTCCGTAGTAATCATATCCCCATACCATCTCAAGCAATTTCTCCCGACTTAAAACGATACCCAGATTTTGCGCCAGTGCCACCAGCAGAGCGAACTCTTTCGTCCGTAGGGTTACCTGCCTGCCATTATTCGTCACCTCGTGACGTGCGATATCGATGGTCAGGTTACCTATGGTTATTGTTACACTGGGTTTGTAGGCAGGTTGATTGCGGCGTAGAACTGCTTTGACTCTAGCCACGAGCTCCCTGGGATTGAAGGGTTTGGTCAGATAATCATCGGCACCCAGCTCGAGTCCGACAATCTTATCAACATCTTCTTTACGCGCCGTGAGCATCAGAATGGGCACATTGCTCTTGGCACGTATCTGTCGGCAAACGTCAAATCCATCTATGTCCGGCAACATCAAGTCAAGGATGATGAGGTCGGGATTACCTGATTCCCATCTGGTTAAAGCATCTTTGCCGGTGCCGACACCCTCCACTTTGAAACCATCACGCTCCAGATAGAGCGTTGCTAATTCAATGATATTCGGTTCGTCATCTACAATGAGAATATGCGGCATAATACTTTCCGAACTTCCTTGATTGAACAAAATTATACTTCAATGTAGTTCGATTGTCATTACGGGAAAAAGTACTGGTACCTATAAAAAATTCTGGAGGCGGGGAGCACCCGCCTCCAGAACAGTCTCGAATTTACTGAACACTGATACTTCTATTGCTTGTGCTAGGTTGAGGAGTATTCCCAATTATGAGAATCGGTTTCAGTCCAGGCCAATAACCCGGTTTGAATGTTACCAGCAGGTAACCGCCAGCCTTCTCAAAGGCATACTGTACTTTGCCAGTACCATTGGTCGTTCCAAGGAAGATGCCATTTGTATTCAAGAGGCTCTCAATCTGCGCCTGAATTGCTGCGGCATCGGCGCCAGCTGTCTTTACGCTAGCTACCGCGGCTTTTATTGACGCGGCGTTTTCTCTGGTTAGCGCCCAGACTCCGGCATCTTTCACCGGCTCCTGTGTGCCTCTCTCCGTTACAGTGATGGTGATTTTCTCATCCACTTTAGCTTTATTGGGAGCATCGATGGATAGCACTTTAGGTGTGGAACCAATCAGAATCGGTTTGAAGCCTGGCAGACAGCCCCGTTTGAAGGTCACGAGTAGATAGCCACCAGCATTCTCGAAGGCATATCCTAGTTTACCTGCGCCATTGGTCGTCCCCAGAAAGATACCACTGACGTTAAGAGCACTTTCGATTTGTGTTGCCAGTGCATCCTGGTCACCCGCTTTTTGACTGCTTATCGCGGCTTTCAGGGATTCAGCTTTGTCACGACTCAATGCCCAGACACCGGCATCCTTTACCGGCTCCTGAGTGTCTTTCTGGGTCACAGTAATGGTGATTTTTTCACCGACTTCGGCTCTATTGGGAGCGTCAATGACCAGACGCGGTACAGTCCCCGAAGGATTGCCAATGACAATCACGCGCATATCGGGCCAATACCCTGCTTTAAAGGTAACCAGCGTGTAGCGACCAGCATCGTTGAAGGTATACCATAATTTACCTAATGCGTCGGTCCGCCCTAGGAAAGTGCCATGGACCCCGAGCAACTCTTCATATTGTTTATCCTGGTTGCCGGAATCATCATTCCCCTTGTTTTTGGGGAGTTGTCCCTTGATTGGCTCGAGTTTCTCAGGTGTTAGTGCCCAGACGCCAGCACCGGAAACCGGGGTTTGGTCCGAACACTGGAAGACCGTTATGGAAATTTTCTGACCGACTGCCGCCGCACGCGGGGCGACGATGGCAAGTCCATCTTTAATCGGTCGCACAGATGTTGTTTCTGTGTCCTGCGCGAAAGCAAATGTTGGGGCTATGACTAAAGCAAGAAGGGCTGTAGTCACTGCGATTAGTGCAAGTTTCTTTTTCATTTTGTATCTCCTTATATTTTTTCAGAACGGGCAGGTTATTTTAACCGAGCCCTTGGTCCGTTTCATCTGCTCATTCTTCTTCCAATATAAACAGGCAGTGTAATCGCAGTTTTTTCGCTTTGTAAAATCTGTGTAAAAAATTAATGGTCAGCAGTAAGTTACGATTAGCTCTGGGTAAGAAAGTTGCAGATAAGTAAATAAGAAATAATAAAACAAACGGGGCAAGCAATGATATGTTGACTAAGTCAGCAAATATATGAGACCGGATCAAATATTTTCGGAACGATTACTGGTTTTCAATCTTGCGTGGTATTTCTATTAAACCTTTGCTGATAGCGTATTTTATGAGTTCGGTGCGGTTATGAAAGCCCAGTTTCTCCATGATATTCGTCCGGTGCCTTAAAACGGTTTTAACACTGATGAAAAGCTTATCAGCAATCTCACGGTTGGGATGTCCTTCGGCGACAAGCTGAAGCACTTCCTTCTCCCGGTCTGTAAGCCGTTCGTATTCATCCTTTTCCCCACCGACCCGTAAAAGGTATTCCTCCACCAGTGCGGTTGCCGCTGAAGGATAGAGGTAAGATTCTCCCCGCGATACAGTTTGAATTGCATTATCCAGTTCTGCGGCGGTAGCTGTTTTGGCGATATAACCTTTCGCTCCTGCCCGCAACATTGAAAGGATATATTCAGCATCTTCATACTGCGTTAGGACCAGTGTCCTGACGCCCGGATTCTCCTTGAGAATGCGTCGTGTCGCCTCCAGCCCACCCATTCCCGGCATACCAATATCCATAAGCACTACCTGAGGAGTAAGTTGACGCACTTTCTCAATGGCTTCTCTACCATCCGTCGCTTCACCAACAATTTCCACATGGGATGAACTCTCAAGCAGAGCGCGCATACCCTGTCTGAAAAGTGCGTGGTCATCCACCAACAATACGCTTATCTTGGACATCGCCTTTCTCCAAACTGAGCGGTATTTCAACAGTGATACGTGTTCCCTTGCCAGGTTCGGTGTCAATGTTCAATGTTCCCCCCAGTAGCTCAGCACGCTCTTTCATACCCAATAAACCCATGCTCTCTTTAGCATGTGCTGAACTAAGCACCTCCAAGAGGTTGAAACCGATGCCATCATCCTCCACCTGCACGGAAATGCCCCTGTCTTTGAATTCCAGGCTAATATAGGTACTTTCTGCCTTGGAATGAGAGGCAATATTAGTAATCGCCTCCTGAGTAATACGGAAGGCGGCAATCTCTACCTCTGGCGGCAACCGGTCTTCCCGACCGACGACTTCCAGATGTACCTCTATTCTGGCTGCCTCGAGAACATTGTGAGCGCATGACCGGACGGCGGCTGGCAATCCCAGATCGTCGAGGAGACTGGGGCGTAGCTCATAGATAAGGCTGTGGACTTCCTTAGAAGTAAGCATAAGGAGACGTCTTATTTCTTCCAATAGAGTGTCTGCTTCCTTAGGGTCTAACCTGGCAATGGAGCCAATTGTTTCCACACGTACCGCTAAAGTTGCCAGCGCCTGACTGGTGACGTCATGAAGCTCACGCGCTACCCGCCGCCGTTCGTCTTCCTGTACCCTGATAACCTGCCGTAGTAAATCAGCGCGTGCCTGTTCCCTGAACTGCAATTCCTGATATAGCTGGGCATTCTCAATAGCAAGCCCGAGTTGGTGCCCGAGAGCAGTCAGGAACTGAACCTCTTGCTGTGTGAACAAGCGGGGTATCCTGCTACCAATTGTCAGCACGCCAACCATTCGCTCCTTCGATTTTAAAGGCACGCCCAAGAATCCCCGCAACCCTTCCTGAACAACGATGGGACGGCGGGATATGCGTGGGTCTTTTTGAGCGTCATCTACCAGTATGGTTGTTCCTTCCTGCGCTACCAGACCCGCAACCCCCTCGCCGATGGCCATACCTGCCGTCCCCTTCACAAACTGCGGTGTAAGCCCGCGTGAAGCCTTATAAGAAAGCGTCTGCGTTTTCTCATCGAGAAGCAGTATCCCGCCGATTTCTGCCCGGGTCAACTCTATTATCCTGTCCAGTGCGGTGTTCAGTACATATTCCAGACTTAAGGACTCGCTAACCATGATTGCCACGGTGTTCAGGGCACGGAGAGCCTGGTTTGTCTCCAGTATGCGTTGCTCCTGTTCCTTATCTTTGGTGACATCCTGCACCAACTCTACAATTTGCACAATCTTTTTATTGCGGTCATACAGTGGGGTAGCAAATATCTCAAGGTATTGCAGCCTGGAATTGCCATTCTGCTCCATTCTGTGAACATGCACTACGCGTGTAGGCTCACAAGTCTGCCACACCATCTTTGCTGGACAGACGCAATCGGGGGACTGACACGGGTATTTTTGTCCGTGGGTAACCTCATAGCAATAGCGACCGACCACCTCATCACCACTGTATTTTTCCCGCATACTCCGGTTTACCTGGGTAATACGTAAATCACGGTCAATCACTATCAGGTCGGCGCTAATACTATCAATGATTGTCTGCAGAAGGTCCCGCGACTGTTTTAGCTCTTCCCATGACTCCTCAAGTTGCTGAGTTTTCTCCTCTATTTCTCTCAGTGAGTCACGCAACCGCCTCCGCATGTTTTCATAGGTGCTGACCAGTAAACCATCAGCAGTATGCACATCAGGCGTTACGCGCAGTAGTAGTCGCCCCAATTCGGTACGGACACCCCCACTGACGTTTTTGACAATACTGACCCAGACCAGGATTCCCAGATTCGTCAGTAACCGTATTCGGTTAGAAAAACCATTCATTACTGCCATCGCTACAATAGTCGTATACGAATATTGACTTTTTAATGTGTTCATTGTAGCACCACCTATAGATAGAGTAAAGGGACATACATAGTATTTTTCAGGCAAAATGGTACTATTTTGCACCTTATATGGGGTGTTTTGCCAAGACGTAATACGGGATTATCTATTTCGCACGCCCGTATTACCGTGTAGGGTATTGTTACTCGTTTACTATGAGTTAAAAAAGGAGGCAAGGTCATGAAACGCATAGGTGCAAATCTTCTGGCATTACTCGCCGCCGTCCTATTCCCCCTGCTTATCTGGGTTGGGCTCTTCGTCGCCATCCGCCCACGTCTAGCCCGCGTCGCGAGACGTGTTAGCAGTCTCGCCCTAGTATTTCTTGCCGGTGTCTTTGCGCCTGTTCTCATCTGGGTAGGTCTCTTCATCGCCCTCAAGGAGAGATTCCAGGAGTGGGAACTCAAACAGTCACCCGCCCGGACAATCGCCGAGATTATGGAGGCGGCGGGACTTGCTATTCAGGGTGCACATATCACCGAAGAATCACCAGCAGATGTTATCTTCACACCGCGTCCACTATCTGAGATACATGTTATGTTCGCCCGGGCTGGTATATAACCGGTCTACCAGGAAACAGCTTCTTCTATTCAGGTAAAGACTGTCTTTGACTAGGTTCCAACACACCAGTGCAGATGACTTAGAAACAGTGAAAGGAGGAAGGTTATGGAGACCGCACAGCGTATTTCAATCGCTGACCTGAAGGGGGTTGATATCTTTGCCGGGCTTTCCGATGAGAACCTCGAAGATATCGCCAAATACTGCACCCAACGTACGTACCGTGCCGGTGAATACCCCGCCGTGCAGGGAAAGACCACAGACCAGCTCCTGATTGTGAACGGGGGTAAGGTGGCAATCGAGATGTGGATTGAGGTGCCACGCCATAGCTATACGATGACCATTGCTACCCTGGAAAAAGGCCGAGTGTGCGCCTGGTCGGCATTGGTGCCTCCTCACGTCCTTACTGCTTCAGCGAAATGCGTGGAGAACACTTCCCTGATTGCCATTCGGGATAACGACCTCCAGCGTATTTTGACTACGAAACCAACTTTGGAGGCTACAGTAATGCGGAACCTGGCAAGCGTCATAAGTTCCCGACTGCGTGATAGCCACACTCAGTTGACCCGCCTCTGCGCCGAGGTCCTTAAGGAGGGCCTCAAACACAGAGGGACAGGAACCACTCTTATCTGATAGGAATTTTTACCATTCCCGGGAAAATTCTGTCCAGGAGGTAGTGCATGCAGTCACTTAACCGGAGAGAGTTCTTGAAATTGGGCGGGGCGGCAACGGCGGGAGCTATACTACTGAATCCTTTTCAAATGGGAAAGGCCATTCGGCCGGTTCCTCAAATTCCTCTTACAAAGAAAATCGGGGAGACGGTATCCATTTGTGCTTATTGTGCTGGTGGTTGCGGCATATTGGTAGCCGCTGAAGGTAGTAATCTTATCAGTATTGAAGGGAATCCTGACCACCCTATCAACCGGGGTGCTCTTTGCACAAAAGCGCAATCCCTCTATCAAATAAGAATGGTTAACGGTAAACTTAATCCACGCCGTGTGACCAATGTGCTCTATCGTGCCCCCAATAGCACTACCTGGGAAGAAAAGCCATGGGACTGGGCACTGGATGAGATCGCCGAGAGAATCAAAAAGACCAGGGACGAGAACTGGATTGAGAAGGATAAAGCTGGCGTCCTAGTAAACCGCACTGAAGCCATTGCCCAAATCGGTGGTTCTGCTCACGACAATGAGGAATGCTACCTCATCTCCAAAATGAATCGTGCCCTCGGATTGGTGTATACGGAGACGCAAGCCCGGATATGACATTCTGCTACTGTCGCCGGTCTGGCGGAGAGTTTCGGTCGCGGAGCAATGACCAACCACTGGACGGACATTGGCAATGCCGATGTTATCCTGATTATGGGTTCGAACGCGGCTGAGAACCACCCCATCTCCTTTCACTGGGTCACCGAGGCTATGGAGAAGGGTGCCGTACTTATTCATGTTGACCCACGCTTCACCCGCACCTCGGCTAAGGCTAATATCTACGCGCCCATCAGGTCGGGCACAGACATCGCCTTCCTAGGTGGGATGATAAAGTACATTATCGAAGACATTGAGAAAACCCCCCAGAGCTATAACGTGGAATACCTGCGGGAATATACCAATGCCGGCTGGCTTATCAACGCCAACTATAGTTTCAGCGATGGCATATTTAACGGTTATGATGCCGCCGCCAGGAGCTACAAGGATAAGTCTTCATGGCAATACCAGCTGGATGATAAAGGCATTCCGAAACAGGATAAGACTTTCGCTGACCCCAACTGCGTCTTTCAACTTTTGAAAAAGCATTACTCCCGTTACGATATGGATATCGTTTCCAGGGTAGCTGGTACATCCAAAGAGAGGCTACTAAAGGTGTACCAGACCTTTGCTTCCACAGGTAAGGCAGATAGAGCTGGCACGATTATGTATGCCATGGGTACTACCCAGCACACTGTGGGCAGTCAGAATGTCCGAGCTTATTCCGTCATTCAACTCCTCCTGGCTAACGTCGGCATCGCTGGCGGTGGCATCAATGCCCTACGCGGCGAGTCCAATGTGCAGGGTGCTACCGACCATGCATTGCTCTTCCAGTACATACCTGGATATCTGCCGGTTCAGAATACCGCACAACCCACTCTCGCTAAATATCTGGAAGCAATCACCCCGAAATCAAATGACCCCCGGAGTGGTAACTGGAAGCAACACCAACCGAAATATATGGTGAGTATGCTGAAAGCCTGGTATGGTGATGCTGCCAACAATGATAACGAGTTTGGCTATCAATATCTGCCTAAGATTCAGGCAGGAGGCAACTACTCGTTTATTGCTCTATTTGAAGCTATAGATAAGGGGACAATCAAGGGCTTACTCGCCTGGGGGCAGAACCCGGCGGTAAGTGGCCCTAACTCAAACGCTGAGCGAGAAGCTCTGGAGAAGCTTGATTGGCTGGTAGCTGTCGACCTCTGGGAAACGGAGACGGCCGCTTTCTGGAAGAGACCTGGTGTGGACCCCAAAGCGATTGGGACCGAGGTTTTTTTGCTGCCAGCTTGTGCCTCGTACGAGAAGGAGGGGAGTGTCACCAATAGTGGACGCTGGGCTCAATGGCGGTACAAGGCTATTGAACCACCGGGAGAAGCTGAGGATGACCTGTGGATAGCGGTCCATCTCATGGATAAACTGAGAGCGCTCTACGCAACGGGTGGTCCAAATGCCGATGCTATCACCAGGCTTACCTGGGACTACGGTGAGCACCCCGACCCAAATAAGATAGCCAAGGAAATAAACGGATACGACCTAACTACCGGCAAACTGATGGCTAATTTCTTGACACTTAAGAATAATGGCGATACGTCCTGTGGCAACTGGTTATTTTCGGGTAGCTATACCGAATCCGGTAATATGATGGCGCGCCGTGACCCGAAAGATAATTCTACCATCGGGCTATACTCCAACTGGGCATGGTGCTGGCCGGTGAACCGACGTATTATTTACAATCGGGCATCGGTAGACAGCAATGGCAATCCCTTTGACCCCAAGCGTCCTGTAGTGAAATGGGATGCAGCTAATAAGAAATGGATTGGCGATGTTATTGACGGCTTTGGAACCAGAGGACCGGACCTCTACCCATTCATAATGTTACCGGAAGGTGTTGGCAGACTCTTTGGCATGGGGATGGCTGATGGACCCTTCCCGGAGCATTATGAGCCCTGGGAAACCCCTGTAAAGAATGCGTTTTCGAAAACCGATTTGAATCCGGTGGTGAAGATATGGCGACCGCAGGAGCAAGGCACACCCGATAAGTATCCTTATATCGGTACCACCTATCGTGTCAGCGAGCACTGGCAGGGTGGTGCCATGACTCGGAACCTGCCGTGGCTGGTAGAATTGATGCCCGGGATGTTTGTGGAAATAGGGGAGGAACTGGCTAATGAGAAGGGCATCATGAATGGTGATACCGTGGTAGTTGAATCAGCGCGAGGATTTGTTAAGGGCACCGCCATAGTCACGAGCCGCCTGGTGCCGTTGCGGGTCAACGGGCAGGTTGTACATCATGTCGGGCTTCCCTGGCACTGGGGATATGCAGGGCTGTCTACCGGTGATAGTGCCAATCTCCTGACTTCTTATATCGGTGA
Organism: Dehalococcoidales bacterium; assembly: GCA_036396095.1. Taxonomy (GTDB): domain Bacteria; phylum Chloroflexota; class Dehalococcoidia; order Dehalococcoidales; family Fen-1064; genus JAURWL01. The sequence continues at coordinate 202,610 of DASWLM010000015.1, forward strand.
CGCTAATACCACCATACCTGAATACAAGGCTTTTCTAGTCAATATAAAGAAAGCCTGAATTGAACCAATTGGAGGACGTCTATGCCAAAGGCGAGATTGATTGATGTCTCAAAATGTATCGCTTGTCGGGCTTGCCAGGTGGCGTGCAAACAGTGGAACAACCTGGAAGCGATGCCAACGGAACAAAGTGGGACTTACGAAAACCCACCACAACTCACCGCCAGTACGTGGATAAAAGTGGAGTTTAGAGAACGCCCGAACGAATGGTTATTCCGTGCCCATACCTGTATGCACTGCACGGATGCCGGTTGTGAACAAGTGTGCCCGACAGGAGCTATTTCTCACCGTGGTGAAGTTGTGTATATTGACCAAGACTGGTGTGTCGGTTGTGGGTATTGTGTTCAAGCTTGCCCTTTTCAGGTACCTCATAAGGATGAAGTCTCCGGAACAGCCCGGAAATGCACCTTCTGCATTGACCGTATTACGAATGGACAGCAACCGGCTTGCGTTAAAACCTGCCCCCCGAACGCCATCCAGTTCGGAGAGCGCGACGACCTGCTGAACACCGCTCAGCAGAGAGTGCAGACCCTGGTAATGAACTATGGCTACAGGAGCGCTCAGGTATACGGTGAAAAGGAATTAGGCGGACTTCATACCCTGTATGTTCTGACGGATAGCCCGGCCGTGTTCGGTCTGCCGGAAGAACCAAAGGTCGCTACTACACTTGTGGGCACTCAGTGGTTAAGCGGCGTGGTTGCGGCTGGGGTGATTGCCATACTTCCTTTCTGGCTGCTTTTCCGAAGGAGAAATAACCAGAACCACGAAGTGAATTCAGGAACAGGAGGGCGATAAAATGGCGTGGAGCGCACCAATCTACGTGTATTTGTGGTTGGCAGGGATGGCGGGAGGCAGTTACTTTGCGGCTTTCCTCGTAGAGCGTTTTGCCGGCGCTAATAACCGCGGACTATCGCGCCTGGCAACTCAGATGGGAGTTTTTCCGGCACTGGCAGGCGTTTTCCTGCTCATTATCGACCTGGGTAATCCCACCCGATTCTGGCATCTACTGACTCAATTCGATGTCTTTTCGGCAATGTCAATGGGCACCTGGATTTTACTCGCATGGGTTATGATTGCCATCACCATGAGTATCCTTTACTGGACAGAAGCTCACCCCAGCGAATCCACAACGCGTTTAATGCAGGGAATTAGCGTTGGACTGGGATGGCTTGAGCTGGCGCTTTCCGTCCTGCTGCTAACATATACGGGCGTGTTGTTAGCCACCAGCAACCGTGCCCTCTGGGCGAGCTCAGTTCTTCTGCCGCCACTCTTTGTCGCCTCGGCAGTGTCGACAGGAATCGCTATCCTGGTAACGTATGTGCTTGTAGTAGCGCAGTTGACTGTCACGCACCGGGCTGAATACAAAGTCCCTATCAGACAGCTTACCGGGTCTACCGAATGGCTCATCCCGATGCGCACCATCGGGCGGCTGTGGGAGGCTGAAGCCATTGTCATCATGTTGGAATTAATTGTGCTCATCGGTCTTGTTACCTGGCTCGGCGTGTCACCGCTTGCCGGAGCGCGTGAAGCTCTGAACGAACTTGCTTTCGGTACACTGGCAGTTCCATTCTGGGTCGGCGTGGTCCTTTTAGCATCGATAATCCCCTTGTCTTTTGATGTGCTCAGTCCGGGAAAAGAACTGGAGAGAAAAGGGGTGCTGACGGCAATTCTGTCATCTTCGAGTTGCGTCCTGGCAGGCGCTCTGTTTTTGAGGGCGGTGATTGTCGTCGGCGGTCAGTTATAGACTTCGCCTTCGGTTAATTCTGCAGGTAGGGATGAGCGAGGTTTCAATGCAGGTAACCTAAATGTTGTGGCGTACTATCTTTTCGGTGGTTTGGTTAGCCGTCGAAGTTTCACTGGCTCTCTATGTTGGTATCGGCTTCACTATCCTCTTGGGATATCTTGTGATAATTATTATATTGGTGATTCCTCTGAAGGCTAGATGGGCAACCTCGAATCCAGTAAAGGCAGTTTTGGGAAGGTTGTACACACTCAATATGGAGCTCATTCTTCGTGGGTTGAGCAAATCACGAAGCTATAAAGTTACCGTGGCTGTAACTTCCGTTATCTTATTGGCAGTGTCGATTTTTGCGCTTATTGCACTCAACTTTAGACTGATAGAGCTTTTTTAATTTTAGTCACGCGGAAAATCGGAGGTAGTGTTAATGGCAGGCTTTCTACAGCACCACCAGATTGTTCCGGTGCACTACCTCACTGCCGTAGTCATGACCGAGACGTGAGGCAATCTCATCCGAGTGGATGCCCTTGATTATCAGAAGCTCTTCAGCGTCATAGTTCGTAATGCCACACCCCAGCCTCACCCCCTGAGGGTCGTGAATATCCACAATATCGCCACGATGGAAGTTGCCCTCGACCTGCCGAATACCCGCCGCCAGCAGACTGCGCTTATATCGCCGTAGCGCCAGTGCCGCGCCAGCATCCACCACCACCACGCCGCGGGTGCGCAAGCCGCTCAGCATCCACCGCTCCCGGCTATCTAACTGTGTGGTTACAGGGAGAAAACGAGTGCCAATCGACTCGCCAGCCACCAGTTTCGTAAGAATATCGGGCTTGCGCCCATTGGCAATGGCGACCGTAACCCCGCAGGCGGTTGCCATCTTTGCCGCTTCAATCTTGGTGACCATACCGCCCGTACCCAAGCCACTCGTCGCGCCGGAAACCAGTTTCTCAATCCGTGCATCAATCTTTTTCACCAGCGGAATGAGTTTGGCATCGGAGTTTTTATTAGGGTCGGCGGTATAAAGTCCATCAATGTCAGTCATAATCAACAGGAGGTCGGCATCAATCAGATTCGCCACCATTGCGGAAAGGTTATCGTTATCGCCAAACACGGCTTCCTCGATTTCGTCGACCGCGACCACGTCGTTCTCATTGACAATGCAGATGACGCCCATCTCCAGCAAGGCGAGCAAAGTATTGCGGGTATTCAGATAGCCATGACGGTCGAGCAAATCGGCTTTGGTCAGAAGCGCCTGTGCTACCGTGATGCCGTGCTGGTCGAAGAGCCGTTCATAGAGGTTCATCAAACGCCCCTGCCCCACCGAAGCCAGCACCTGTTTGTACGGAATGCCCTTGATTCTTTTGGTCAGTCCCAGCCTCTCTCTGCCGGCGGCAATTGCTCCGGAAGTGACCACCACCACCTCCACTCCCTGTCTGTGCAGTTTCGCAAGCTGGTTGACCAGGTCTGACATCTTGTCCTGGTTGAGTTTGTTGGAACCCGCAGTCAGGAGGCTGGTCCCGAACTTGGCAACGATACGACGGTATGGCAGATTGCATTCTGATTTTTTAGCCACAGAAGATTACCTTCATTTGTTTTAGAGTCATTATAGCATATAGAGTATAGACTTATTCGTGCCCGGCATCCTACGTTAGTTTGTTTCACTTTGTATTTAATATTGCTGTACATTTCATAGTTCTGGACAAAGAATGCAGTGCCTTTTTACAAAACCTACCACCGTACTTCTAACAATTTACTAATAAATTAATACTTTGACATTCAAGGCTAAAATAACTAAACTGGCAATACCAAGATATTCACGCTGGTTTCAACAGGAGCTTACTATATTGAGCGAATATGTAGACAAATCCCTCTTTGTACCAGAAAGCGAAGGTTTGCCACAAGCAGATCAATTTTCTAAATTTTCTAAATTTAGTACAATCATACCTCCTCCAATGGACAATACAGTACTTCTCTGGAGGTATATAGAACTAGCGAGGTTGATCTCGATGTTAAGTGATAAAAAGCTACATTTTGCTCGAGCTGATACCTTTCAGGATAGGCATGAAGGTTCTGTCACTAATCCGATGAAAAATGCACTACAATCGCAATTTGCCGATAGACCCCAAATAATACGAGACTTGTCGGAATTTAGGAAGAAAGAGATGAAAGAGAGTGTTTTTATAAGCTGTTGGTGTATGGGACTAGAAGAATCTGAAGCCATGTGGAAGCTTTACTGTGGGGATAAATATGGAGTTGCTATAACAGCCATATATAAAGAATTGGATTCTTGTTTCACTATGCACAAAGTTACCATGGCTCCCGTCAAATATATAAATTTTCAAAAGCATTCTTTTCCCCAAGACAATTTACTTTACCCTTTCTTTCACAAACGACTAGCGTTTGCTCACGAGAAAGAAGTAAGAATTATTAAATGGTGTAGTGATCAGATGCAATCTGGGGAAGATTCTAAAAAAATGACGGAAGAAGAGAGAAAAGAACACCAAGATGAGATGCAACGAAGGCGCGAACTCAAATCTAAAAGAGGAATGGGTATCTCATTAGAATGGGATGTTGACAAGTTTATTAGAGATATAGTTGTACATCCATATGCCCCCGAATGGTATTATAATGTAGTCAAACAAGTTGTACAGAAGTTCACACCCCAACTGATTGGAAAAGTTCAATGGTCATCCATGAAAACGGAACCAATCTACTAATCTTAAAACTTGCCGCGAGGCTACATTTGAGAGACTGTACATAACTAGCTTTAGGAACAAGACTGTCCCATCACAGTAGATAAGACAATGAATGCGGAGTAGTAGTCTACTAAAATAAAAAGTTATATGTTTTTAGTGAAAAAATACTATAGTAATCTAGACTATGCCAAGATAGATGTTAAAATTAAAGTATAGGGATAATAACGTAAAGATTTGCATTGGGTGCAATAAACCGACCCATAATTGGAGTGCAACAATCATGATTGAAGGTACATGTCCCAAGTGTAATCAACGCTACTATGGTTGGGCTTTACTCCAACCGCGTTATCAAAGTTGCCCGCGGTGCGGAGATGGACTCCTGATTACTGAAGGCAGAAGAAAAGTTATCGAGAATTGACGCTGTTGAAAACCTCTTTCCCTGACTCTGCTGTTTAATTCAACGTCCGCATTTCCTCATGTGCCTGTTTCAACTAATATTCCATCCTAATGATCATGACTACTCACTTCAGCTTCTGTTTTGATGAGTTTCATAGCGGGTTGATAAAAGGAACGGTGTATTAAGGGGTTGTTTTATAGGTAAGATACAAACCTGAAGTCTATTATGGCTTACAATTTTTCTTCATACCTGCATTTAGTACAAAGACGGTAAAGTGCCGTCACAATAGCTTGTGGTGCCGGACCAGAATTTTCTTTTCTGACTACCGTGCGCCAATCATTTTTCCCACAAACCGGACATTTCATAAAACAGAACTCCCTTTACCTGAGTATTAACAAGTTGGTCAACGTTTAATCTCTTTAACTCGAC
>DASWLM010000016.1:0-64282 GCA_036396095.1 Dehalococcoidales bacterium
TCTGCCTTGAATCACTGCCATCACCACTGCTAGCTTATCCTCAGTGCTGTAACGTTTGGCCATCTCTCCTCCTGATGGCCTCTTTGTACCCTAAAAAGCGTTTCATTTCAAGTGGTATAGCTTTTTAATGAAGCAGTACACGTTTATACAAACAAAATAGTGATTTGCAATACTTTCACGCTATTTTCGTATATATAGTTAAGAGATCTAAAACGCAGGCAATAATTTCAAGGAGATAATAATGAAAATAAGATTTAACTGGAAGATTTCAGCTTTAGGTAACATCTGCTTATCCATCTTATCAATAATTATTTTCAGTCAACCAGCTTTCGGATACAGTATGACCAACAATCCGAGAGTAAAAGAAGCATTTACCTCATTACTTAAGGAAAGTTCAATAAATGGAAGGATTGCGTTTTCATATAATATTGGTGGCAATTGGGAAATCTACACCGTAAATCCTGATGGCACCGAACCTACACGTGTGACTAATAATACTTATGATGATTATGGACCAACATGGTCTCCGGATGGTGCAAAGATTGCTTTCTACTCACGGCGTCCGAGTACAAATCCAACTATCTACACATCGCAGATTTACACTATGAATGCTGATGGTACCGATGAACAATGTCTTACCACAGAAGGTATTGAGAATGTATTCCCTGCCTGGTCTCACAACGGATCAACAATAGCCTATTCTTCTTATCAGAATGGTAATTATGATATCTATATCATGGATGCAGACGGAAACAATAAGCAAGGTCTTACTTCGACTCCTGAGAGTGAAGCACTGGCATCCTGGTCTCCTAATGATTCCGAAATAGTTTTTTCTTCTAACAAAAATGGAAATCTTGATATCTATAAAATAAGGATTAACAATAGAAAAATCTCACAAATTACATCTGATGCAAACAATAACGAAACACATCCCAGGGTGTCGCCTGATGGCACTAAAATTGTTTATGAAACTTATGGTTTACAGGGCGGACCTGCAACTATTTGGCTAGTAGATGTCAATGGAGAAAATCCGCACCAGATTCAATTTGGTGGTGCCACACCATCCTGGTCGCCTGATGGGAAATACATAGTCTTCGTATCTGGGAAAATATTTGTAATGAATCCGGATGGTTCTAATATACAGGCAGTATCTTCTGATTTCCTTAACTGTTTGCGACCTTGTTGGGGTAGTGTTGTAGCAGCTCTAATTAACATACAACCTAACACACTTAACATAGCTGGTAAAAGTACTGCTAATACAATTGCTTGTTATATTACATTGCCTTCAGAGTATGATATTTCTCTCGTAAACACGAACTCAATACATATTAACCTAGATGGTACGAATATTTTTGCCCTATCAGATCCAATAAAAGTGAAAGACCAAGGGAAAAGCGGCAAGTCATACATTATGGTCAAATTCGATCGTAGTGCGGTTATCAATGCTTTAGGGAATGAGCCAGGAAAATACATTGAAATAATTGTGTCTGGAAAATTAATCAATGGGATAGAATTCAAAGGTTCTGATGTAATAAGGATAATATCCCATTAATAACGTTAACATACCTTTAATAATAGATGTTCACCTCACGAACCCTATATTTGCTATATATTAACAACGCATACACGTTAGTATATATTATGCTACATAATCCATATCAGAAATTGTAAAACCGGTTACTTGAAAATGTACGCATGAAAGGGCAAATATCCCGATATTCGTGCGGTAGTAGCTAAGCTAAATTTAAGAGGATTACACCTCTGAATTATATGTCATCAGTGCCCTTAGTGGAGGCTTGTATATCCAGGGAATCGAAGGCGCATGCCTTTGTTTCTGGTGCTGTTTGTGTCGAAGGTAATGTTTGATAAGAAACCTCTCTGTTCTCTTTTTCGGGAAATAGTGGTATCATCTCACTACAAGAGTGCCTCTTAAGAAGTAGCAACCGAAAGAGAAAAAAGAGTGACTGCAAAGTCATGATAATCAGGAAACTGCTGTGCTTTACTTAAGAGTATGGGATGTTCAATACGGTAGTGCAACCTACATTAAGACACCTAACGGTAGACATATTGTACATGATTTGGGTATTGGTTCGTTTAAGACCGGCGTGGCTACATTCAGTCCATTGCTATACATAAAAGATAAAATGAAAGTAGATCAGCTGGATGAAGTAATCATAACGCATCCGCATGGCGATCACGTCAGTGACATCTGTAATTTCGATGTTCTAAACCCCCAGGCACTATATAGACCGGAGCATCTGACGGAATCGGAAATAATCGCCTCCAATAGAGTTGAAGATAAATTATTGGTAGATAAGTACATTGAGATTAACAGAAAATACAATGAGCCTGTGTCAGTGAGCGACAGCCCGTTGCAAACAAACAATAATGGTGGAGTTAATATTCAAGTATTCTTGTCCACAGGATGTGACCACTCCAATATAAACAATCATAGCGTTGTTACGGTAATTAGCTACGCAACATCCAAAGTAGTTTTACCTGGCGATAATGGGGTGGAATCCTGGCAAGAGTTGCTCCAACAAAGCACTTTTAGACAGGCGATCGAGGGCGCGGATATTTTTTTCGCGGCGTACCACGGAATGGAATCGGGTTATTGCAAGGCTCTCTTTGAGTACATTCACCCTAAACTGGTCATAGTCTCAAACGGGAGATTCGCTGGCGACAGTTGCATAGAGTTGTATAGCGATATAGCATCGGGTTGGAATATCCACAGGAGGGGTGGGGGAAATGAGGAGAGGAAGTGTCTAACTACGAAGGATGACGGAATTATTGAGATAGCGATGGGTTGGATAAATGAAGGTAAGAAGTCATACCTTTCTGTCACCGCTGAGTAGCTATGAGGAACCACTATATCTGCGTTTACTTGTCTGTTTTCCTTGAGATTCCTGATAAAAAATCGTACGGCGGTATTTTAGAACTGTTTTGAATCTGTAATACTCGCAGGTTGTACTGAGATTGAAGGGGGAAAGAGAACATGAGCAAGGTATTTCTTTCGCTCAACTTCATGCACTGTATGGAAAGATTCGCTACCCAGATATATCGTACTCAGAAAGGTGCTTTCAATGGCACGCCGATTGCCCAACAGTTAATAGATGCCTCTGAAAATGAAAAAACTCATGTACAGAAGTGCCGAACACAGATTAAAAAACTAAACGGTAAAGTATATCCGTTAGGTTGGCTGTTCCAATTCGTAGGAGTCATTCTGGGATTCATTACGCGTTTGTGTGGCAAGCGCAATCTTTTTAAAGCCGACTCATTTGTAGAAATGCGGGCGGTGAAAGACTACAATGCCTTTATCAGAGCTATCCCTTTTGATAAAGATACGGTTGAGTTAATCCGAGTAATGATCGCCGATGAAGAAGTGCATGTTATTAACTGGAAGAAAAATGCAGAACCGCTGGCAAAGAAAAAACCGGCTCCCGTATAGTAAGACTGGGAGGCATTGGTCTGATGGTACTGTCAATTATAAAAGTTTTCGTCTACGACGTCTTCAAACTGCATACAGTATACCGCATAGTCGCTTTTGTGGGATTAGGTATCTTACTGCTGGTAGGCGGTTATCTCTATCGGCGTTATAGTGCCAGAATCAAGGATTATTAACCAAATAGTAAAGGACTAAATTCTTTATATACACATACTTATCATAGTCTCAAGAGGTAGAAGATGAGATTCTGTTCGAACTGTGGGCAAGCAAATCCAGACAAGGAGGATGACGATGTGGTGCCTAAATTGTCAACGGGAAAACAAGTCCACCGATCGTTTCTGTATATACTGTGGAGCGCCTCTATCTGTTCAGGACGTATCGTCACAGATTAAAGTACCAGCGGCACAGGACACTACACAGCCACAGTCCCCGAGACATTCCGAGCGAAATTGGGAAGCAATCGCATCACTGGTCTTAATTGTACTTGCGATAATAACCGTTCTTGTTTCATTTGGCTCATTTTGGTTCAGGGACATTCTAAACAGCTTCAGGATTTATTTGGCGCATCAAGTAATCCAATACAATTTGCTTTTTCTTCTACTATCGGATCTGGCAGTTTGGCTTTAATAGGTCTTATTTTCGGGATAGTTGCATTCGCACGGTCAAAGGTACGCCGTGGAATGTCAATGATAGGAATCGTACTCAATTTACTTGCCGTAGTCTCGCTTATACCCTTGATACTTACGTTTGCGCCTGCGGCAGGCTGGTCAATTTCTGTCGTCGATTCATCCGGAGGTGGTTACAATTCTTCGATTGCTATTGATGCCTCGGGTAACCCCCATATCAGTTACCAAGGTGATGGAAGCCTGAAATATGCCCGGTATACCGGCTCTACCTGGATTATTCAGACTGTCGACTCGGCCGAATATGTTGGGGATACTTCGCTTGCCCTCGATGCCGCGGGTAATCCCCATATCAGTTACTGGGGTAATTATAACCTGAACTATGCCCGGTGGACAGGTTCTGCCTGGTTAATCCAGGCAGTCGTTCCAGGCGGCTGGAACTCTTCAATTGCTCTCGATGCCTCAGGTAACCCTCATATCAGTTACCAAGGTGATGGAAGCCTGAAATATGCTCGGTGGACGGGTTCCAAGTGGATTATTCAAACAATCGACTTAACAAATGTTAGCAATATTGAAAAGAATGCCTCAATTGCCCTTGATGCCTCCGGGGATCCCTATATCAGCTACTTTGATGAAGGAGATAACGCCCTGAAATATGCTGTTGGTCCGGGGCGAAAGGATTAATATGGAATACCAAAAGGCAGTCGCTATCTTAAGAAGCCTGTTTGATAGACACTCTCTTGACGCCGAAGAAAAAGAAGCAGTTTTAACTGCCATCGGCGTTCTCAGTTGGGGTTCTCTGTCTAAAAGCAGAATAAAAGCACAAAAAGCCAAACGAGATAAGAGTACCCGGTGGTAACATCACCTTAAGTACTCGATATATACGCATGGAAAGGCAAACATTCGTATGTTTATGCAATGGTAGGTAAAATTAATTCTAATCCAATATTAAAGCCACAAACATGACTAGGGTACTAAGATATATTGAAGACCCCGAAATACCTTAATAACGACCCCAGTCCATAATGACCCAGAAAAGCAAGAACTAAAAACAATATGGAATGCCCCATCCAGCAGGCAATTGCGACTTTCCAAGCCCGAAATCGACTAATGCCCATCGTGACCAGCAGCGGCATTAGTAAAGGATTAGGGAAAATTGAAAACAAAAACACCCCCACCGGGCCTCTTCTATTTGCAAATTCGACAACACGGGGTAACTTAATCTTCTGAAGAAACTTACCCACTGAGCCGGAGTAAATTTTATTTGCAGGGTCGGAGATATTCAAGCTTGGGAGAAAACGCCGTCCGGTGCGTGCCGTGAAATAAACCAGCATCGAGCCAATGGCGGCGCCTGAACCAGCGATAACCCCGATTACGACCGGTTCAAATTTACTACCGAGTGTGAAAGTCAGTGCCATACAAGGTGTCGGGATAGGTATCGGTGAGCCAGCAAGAATAGCTGTAAAAAACAGCCCTAGATAAATCAGAATTTGAAATTGGCTGAGATATTTCCAATAGCGAATTAGTAGAACACACACGCCAATGGTCACACCTATCAGTGCTAACCACATACCACTGTTTAAGGATTTCTTCTTTTTCTCTACTTTACTTTCCATATAAAATCGCAGACTTAGGGTGTTATTAAATTATATACTAAATCGTAATGCTTTCTTAGTTTTAATAAGTTGGCAAACTCTAACCGATGTCTTGACTTCAATGAGGAATCTAGTTGGGATAATGCCCTTGACAGAGCATACCCTTTAACCTCAGTATTGATATACCTATAGCGGAACATTGCGCCGATGTTTGTCAAGTAGTAACAATCGAGTGAAAATCGAACAAAGGAGAAGGCATGGACGACTTATTGTTGGTTCTGGGCTGGGGCTCACCAATCGGAACCGGTATTTTTTTACTCTGTCTGGGGGGAATGATTTTCTTCTTAACTAAAGCAAGCAGAAAGAAGGAATAGTCCTTCGGCACGTCTGTTATACGTGGTCAACTGCTGTCGGGGGCAATCAGAGGACCCGCAGACTGAATTTAACACGGAGTTAAATAAATGAGCACAGACGCTGTTCTATCAGCTTTGCAGAACCTGCTGGGGCGGTACGGTGATGGTTTGCCTATTACGGAACTGCAGATAAAACTCTATCAGAGTTTCAAATTACAGCTCAGTTACAAGGTGATTGAGAGCACCATTTTCCGCTATCCGGGCTTGTTTGTTGATTCTGACGGCAAGTGGAAACTGAGGGTTTGAACTGGGATTTCCTTTTACTGCTATCAGGAGCTGACGCGGCAATAGATAGTTGCAGTTTTAAACATAAATACAGTTACCTTAAAGACTTATACTTGGAATAGCAATTGAAAAATCCAGCGATGCCTATAATCGCAAGACCGACACCAAACCAATAAGGCTTAGAATATTGGGTTACAGAAAACAATAAAACGAAACCTGTTATAACATACGAACCGGCAAATGCTGCAACAGTAAGCAATGACCCTATTTTCCCTGCTTTCTCAATTTTATCTAATCGGTCACCGATTTTTTTGTCCGTAGCTGCTATTTGAGATTTGATTTCATCAAATACAGATGCTGTAGTGGTTTGGATGTGCAAGATATTCTTGATTTCATCAAGCTTATGTTCAAGTTCATCGTTATTCGTTTGGGGATTATTTGTGGTCATTTTATACTCCTCTCTGTTTAGTTAAATAAACAACATTACAAGACCATCTGATAATGAATGTAGACAAGACAGCCTGCGTTGATAACACGCTCGGTAGCTATCTCGACCTCAATCTTATGCATCTAGGATGGTTGCTTAAAGATAGCTAATATATCTCCTTTACCATCTTCCTTCTCTACTGGCGTTTTCAATCTTAGTAAACCAACAAGTTCCCAACCCTCATCTCCTAAGTTCTCTAGCAAATTTAAGCTTGTTAACTTTGTGAATGTTAATTGAAGCACTTTATAAGTCCATTTAGTCATTTCTTTACTTTCCCTTCGGTTTATTCCGGTCTCGTTACGAATTCATGGGCCACTCCACCAGCTTGTTATGTTTTTCAATGCGTGCTGCGACGATCCGTTGCACAACGTCGCAGGCTTCACAAATCAGAGGGTCGGACAGGCTGTAGAAAACATTAGCTCCTTCCCGCCGGGCGTCCACAATACCCCGTTGCCGGAGCACTGCAAGGTGACGTGACACTGCCGCCTGTGGCGTTGCCAGAATCCGTACCAGGTCGCCCACGGACTTCTGTCCTTTCCTTAATTCATTGATAATAATAAGTCGTTTGGGGTCACAGAAGGCTTTATATGATTCAGCCAGGAGTTTGAACAATTCCAGTTCGCGTTTGGTCAGCATAGTAGTTCTCCCGTCAATATATGGATATTCAAATATTTGCGTGATGTAATATAATATTAGCTTCAAAGAAGGATGTCAAGACTTGACTTTTTTATACGCAGGTGATAATCGCATACGAAACATGCTATCGATTGTAGCACAAAAATTACCCCTCCCGTACTGAGTGGGGAGGGGTAAAAGAGGGAAAATAGTACCGCTAGATTTTACTTTGCGGGTTTGGCGGGAGCTATGGCGTGTCCCGGCTCATCTTGCATCATCGGCAGAAGTTTATATGCCAGCCAGATAACGAGCATGGTATCGGCGACCAGACCCGCCGAAATAGCGAATTCCATCCAGCTCGGGAAGTACGTATAGCCAGGCCGTATCGCGAAAGCAAACATGCTGACATTAAAACGGTTAATCATCAAGCCAAGCACAACCAGTACCGCACACCAGAAGAGCTTGGTATCGCTCTTGCGGATGCTCTTCATCGAGAACAGGATGATTGGTGCAATAATACCAACGATGATTTCTGCCCACCAGTAGAGATTATAAGGATAGGCGGTGAAGATTAACCCGATTTCGCTGGTTGCCAGTAGGTCGACCAGTTTCAGCGCCAGGTAGATGCCGAGGATAATTGGGATAACTTTGCCCAGTCCTTCCATAACCTCATGGCTGACCTTATGTCCCAGCGCTTTGCCGGTAAGAGTGGATTCAAACATAACCATTGCCGGGCCGACCGCAATCGCCGAGCCAAGAAACAGGATGGGGAGGATGGGGGTATACCAGAGTGCGTGGAGAGAAGTCGGCGCCACCAGTAACATAGAACCGAGTGAAGACTGGTGTAGAGTAGAAAGACAGACGCCAGCGATAACGAGTGGAATCTGTATGGCGCGAATAACCTTGAGAGGCACGTGCCAGTTGAACTTTTCAAAAACTGCCGGGCTGAATTCCAGTGCCAGGACGGCGGTATATGACAACACGCAAAGACCTACTTCAAACAGCGGCGAGTGGATATTGGGGGTGATAAGAATATGCCAGATGAACCAGGGTTGACCAAGGTCGACGAGCAATGCCAGGATAACCAGCGTATAGCCAAGAAAAGCGGTGAGAACTGCGGGACGAGCAACAGAGTGGTATTTCTCCAGTCGAAAGACATATACAGCACCAGCCAGTGTGAAACCGCCAGCCGCCAGCGCTACGCCGCAGTACAGGTCGAAGCTAATCCATAGTCCCCAAGGACGGCCGTCACTCAGATTGCTCATCGCTCCTAGTCCGTAAACATAGCGGATAATGATGGGTATCAATCCGAGAATGACAAGGACTGTCAGAATTGCCAGTCCAACAGGGAACCTTCGTTTCTGTTGCAGTTGCAGTTCGTTCATTTCTTCACCGCTCCTTCCTTCTTGTTTTCGGCGGCTTTTTTACCGTTATTATCGCGGCGCTTGGCTACCCAGTAAATGCCGGTCATGATTGCCGCGACACCTACCAGTACCGGCGGCACAAAACTCATGGCACGCTCGACGTTAACAACGACCGCTTCTTCCTGAAGCTTGGGTAGACCCAGTATCTCAAAAGGAATGGAGGAGAGGTATAACCATGACGTGCCCCCGACCTCTTTTTCCCCATAAATATGGTTAACATATCGGTCCGGTTCGGCTTTGATGCGGGCTCTAGCTTCCGTAAGCAGTTCCTCTCTATCTCCGAACTTCAAGGCGCCGCTCGGGCAGGTGGTGACGCATGCCGGCTTGAGTCCATTACTCACGCGGTCGAAACAAAAGGTACACTTACGTATCCACGGTACCGGCAGGTCCCAATCGAATGTGGGAATCCCAAACGGGCAAACCACCATGCAGTAGCGGCATCCAAAACAGCGTTTATCATCGTATGTTACCGGACCTTCCACTTGCTTTTGCAGAGCCGATACCGGGCAAGCCTCGGCGCAGGCAGGATGCTCGCAGTGCATACACTGAAGTTTGGTGAAGACAAAATGGAACTTGCCTTCATAGTCCGTCTCCGTAAAGCGAATCTTGGTTACTGTCTTGGAGTTCAATTGCGGTGGATTTTCAAGGGAACCATAGTTGGTGGTTTCGTTAACTTTTCGCTCATTCCATTGCTTGCAGGCGACCTGACAACCACGACAGCCTATGCATTTTGTGGCATCATACAATACTCCAACGCTCATATTATGCCCTCCTTATATCGCACAGGAATGCTTTGTATTCGGGAATGGTGGTATTGGCATCCCCGACGTGTGGCGTGAGGATATTACCGCTATCACCCTTGGCAAGTCCACTGTAGCCCCAGTGAATCAGCACGCCAATCTGGTGAATTGTCTTGCCGGCAACCGTGAGCGGTTGAATTCGTCTGGTGACCAGAGCCACAGCGTTGATTGCTCCGCGCGCTGTGCTCACCAAGACTTTATCGCCATTATTGATACCTTTTTCCGCTCCGAGTTCTTCATCGATTTCCACGTACATATCGGGCATCATTTCTACCAGCCAGGGCAGGTTGCGGGTCATGATACCAGACTGCCAGTGCTCGGTACAGCGGTAGGTAGTGCCGACATACGGGAATTTATCTGGTGTGCCGCGCTCGTTCATAAAACTGCCGATATAAGAGCACGGATTTATCATGGTACCAGACATTGGATTCTTGGTGAGCGGGCTTTCCCATGGTTCGTAAGACTCAGGAAGAGTGCCTTCTGCAAGATCGAAACCCCAGAGACGGGCAACTCCTTCCGGTTTCATAATGAACGGCAAATTCTTTTTACCACTAGCGGCCAGATTAATAGGGTCGCCACCTCCATCTATGACATCACCGACCCATGCTTTAGTTGCTGTGTTATAGGTGACTACCGGGTGTTCGGTATCCCATGGATTCCCATCCAGGTCTACAGATGCACGGTTGTAGATGATGCGGCGGTTCATAGGCCAGCACCACGCCCAGTTAGAATACTGTCCAATCTTCTGTGGATGGGAATCAACATTATCGCGTCTCTGGAGCTTATTAAGTTCATTACCATTGGCATCATAGCCGTAAGAATTGCAGTGAAGCCAGTTACCGCAGCTGGTGGTGCCGTCATCTTTAAGAGCAGAAAATCCAGCCATCAATTTACCCGTCGCTAGGTCAAAGCCATTCATTTCTTTAGCAATGATATCCGAGGTGATGTGCTCGCCGTAGTTCCAGACGACCGAATTAATCTGCTGTGCCTGAGGTCGGCTATCCGTCTTGTACAGCTCTTTTATCTTTTCCATCATCAGGTTCATTACTTCGAGGTCTGGCATCGCCTCACCGGGTGGATTGACTGCTTTATAGCGCCATTGCGCCCAACGACCACTATTGGAAATGCTGCCTTCTTTTTCGTAGGAAGCAGCCACCGGCAGAACGAAGACCTCAGTATTTATATCCGCCGGATTTACATTGGGTCGCTTCCAGAACTCGGCAGTTTCATTCATCCAGATGTCAGCCATCATTAACCAATCGAGGTTGCCTAGTGCCGTGCGGGCGCCAGTGGAGTTAGGACCGGCGACGGCAGGATTTTGACCCCAGACCCACATTCCCTTGATTTTACCCTGCCCCATTGCTTCAAAAAGCCCCATGTGCGTGTAATTTACAGCAGGGTCGACTTTTGGCAGAAATCCGAATCCAAAATCGTTGTCTTTAGTTGCCGCATCACCATACCATGACTTGAGCAGGCTAACAATGTATTTCTTGTAATTGCCCCACCAGTTGACGCTGGTATCGGCGGCAAGTCCGACAGGTGTGACGGTAGCGGGTCGGACACGTGCTAGATAAGCATCGAGATTGGTATCGCTTTCCCTGGGAATGCCGAGGTACCCGGGCAGATAGTTAGCCAAGAGGCCTTGGTCGGTAGAGCCCTGGACGTTTGAAGTACCTCGCAGGGCATTGATGCCACCACCGGCAATGCCCATATTCCCCAGGAGGAGTTGTAGAATTGCATAAGCGCGAATGTTCTGTACGCCGTAAGTATGTTGCGTAGCGCCCATTGCGTAAAGAATGGTGCCTGCTTTCCCTGTCTTTCCTGTAGCGGCATAGGTACGGCAAATCTCTTGATAGACGTCCTTCGGTGTGCCTGTAATCGTGTTTACAGTATCTATGTCATAGCGCGCGAAGTGCTTTTTTAACTGTTGGAAGACGCAGTTCGGGTCTTTGAGGGTGAGGTCGGTAGCGGGCTTGGTTACATCCGCATATTTCCAGGTTGCCTTGGCGGCAGCGGTGTATTTACCGCCACTAACTTCACCGAATAAGCCATCCGTAAATTTATAGTTCGGATTGATGATAAACGAAGCATTGGTGTACTGGAGGATATAGTTCATATTGTAGTTCTGTGGATTCTTTTCTATATCTTCTAGTATGTATTTAATCATCCCGCCGATGAAGGCGATATCTGTGCCGGCTCTGATAGGAGCGTAAATGTCAGCTCGGGCTGATGTGCGGCTGAAATGCGGGTCGACATGAATCATTTTGGCGCCACGCTCCATTGCCATGGTGACCCATTTGAATGAGATAGGGTGATTCTCAGCGGCATTCGAGCCGATAATCAGTATTACATCGGCGTTTCTGAAATCGATCCAGTGGTTGGTCATTGCACCCCGACCGAAACTCTCCGCCAGACTGGCGACGGTCGAGGAATGTCAGAGACGGGCGCAGTGTTCCAGATAAACGATGCCGAGGGCGCGGTCCATCTTGGAGAGGGCATAACATTCTTCGTTATCCAGTTCACCCCCGCCGAGACTGGCAAGAGCATCTACTCTGTTTGCAGTGGAGTTCCAGTACTTATCCCGAGTATCTTTGACTCTCTGGGCGATGGTGTCAATCATCCAGTCCCAGTCTTTCTCTACCCAATCCGTGGCTCCCTTCGCGCGGTACAGGGGTTTGGTCAGGCGGAAGGAGTTAAGTTTACCATCCACCTGATTAATCTGGCCCATTGCCTGTCCCTTGGGGCAGAGAGCGCCTTCATTGATAGGATGGTCCGGGTCGCCCTCCACCTTGATGATGCCATCTTCATATTTACTGACAATGGCGCCGCATCCCACTGAACAGTAGCAACAGATGGTCGTTGATTCACTGACCTTCTTCTTGAGTGGGAACTCACGGAGTGCTGGCCAAGCTAGTGCCGGGGTGCTACCCAACATGCCGAATGCGGTGGCTCCGGCAATGGATGCGCCCCCGAGTTTGAGGAAATCTCTACGATTTAGCTCCACAGACTACCTCCTTTCATAACATCCGAAACATACGAGAAGCGTTAACAGAATACCACAGGTATTGGTTTGAGAGCAAAGAAAACAAAAGAAACCCCAGACAAAGAGATCTGTGTGAAAAATGCAGCATGAGATTTGATAAATATACAATTGAAGTATTGGGTGTGTGGTACAGGTTGTCTTTCCTTACCTTAAGGGTTATGCAGGCAGATTCTGCGGCGTCTCCAGTAACGATGTCCACTCCCTGCTTTCCATTTCATAGAGAGGTAGTAGAGGTAAGAGGGAGGTGAACTGAACTAAGCCGAAGAGTTCTACCGCAACCGACTGCTCCAGCTCTTACCTCCGTCTTAAAAATATCATGTGGCTATTTAACTTACTACTGCCGTAAAGCTTATTCACCATTCAAAAAAACACCTAAAGCCCCTTACTTCGTTTAGTTGTTTTTACCTATTTGCGGGGTAGCCTGATACGTACAGAAGCGTACATAACTCAGACTGCTGACATTGTTATCATAAAGTGCATAGGGTACAATGTATTTGCCGGGTATGTGTATATTGCAGGGAGGGGGTTGTGATGCGAGGTTCTCTGAAAATTGCACGGATTGCCGGGATTGATATCGGAATTCATTATACTTGGATACTAGCATTTTTTATGATAGCTTTTTTCCAGGCCGAAGCATTTCATCAAATATATTCCAACTTAAGCATTAGCCTCACGTGGACTGCGGGCTTTTTATCATCAATCTTACTATTTATATCAGTGCTTCTACATGAATTAGCCCATTCACTAGTAGCACAAGCTCGTGGTTTGCCGGTATCGAGTATTACCCTCTTTATCTTTGGTGGTGTTAGCAATCTTTCAGAGGAGCCAGAGAGAGCAGGTATTGAGTTCTGGATGGCGATTGTGGGACCGTTCACAAGTCTCGCGCTCGGGGGTATATTCTGGGCCTTATGGTATGGTCTAACTGGTACAATTGGTCTACCTATAACCAGTGCTAATATACCCACAACTCATCAGACATTGGGAGTAGCTGTTGTAGGTTTCCTAGCATATATAAATATTGCCTTGGCAGCATTCAATCTTCTTCCCGGTTTCCCGCTTGATGGTGGCAGAGTGCTCCGCTCAATCTTATGGAAAAGTACCGGAAATTTAGTCACCGCAACTAATATTGCAGCCACTATTGGGCGAGTTTTCGGGTGGGGTTTGGTCGTTTATGGTGTATTCCTGCTTTTTCAACCGGGCGGTTTCTTTTCAGCAATTTGGATTGCCATCATCGGTTTCTTCCTTACCAACGCGGCGGAGACCAGCCGCCAGGAGGTGACGGTCAGAGAGCATCTCGCCGGGGTTCAGGTGGGACAGGTTATGGAACTGAATACGGAGACTGTCAGCCCAGGTTTGCCTGTAGCGGAACTGGTGCGTGATGCTTTTCTTTTACGGCGCCGGCGGGCTGTCCCTGTCGCGGATGGTGACCGGATAGTCGGGATGGTTTCAATTAGTGATGTCCGTGCGTTGTCGCAGGAAGAGTGGGCAATGACACCGGTGGAGCGCATCATGACGCGGGAGCCTCTCCATGCCGTAAAACCTGATGACGACCTGAACACCGCTATGAAAATCATTGCCCAGTATGACCTCAATCAAGTGCCGGTGCTCAATCAGGGAAAACTGGTGGGGATTCTGAGCCGTGCCAATGTTATCAATTTCCTGCAATTAAAGCAGGAACTTGGAATAAAGCGCGGGCGTGATACCAAGCGACAGGCGGGTTCTACCCCACTGCCGTCCTGATAGTACCAGAGTTGAATAGAATTGCATGGGTAGGGTCATTTTTAAGCAAGTAAGTTCTCGTGCGGAATTGGACGGGGCATTTTCTGTGCGCCGCGAGGTATTCATCGGTGAGCAGAATATCGCGGAGGAAGAGGAATACGATGGACTGGACGACGATTGCCTCCAGTTCATTGCCCGAAGCGGCGGGAAAATAATCGGGACGGCCAGAGTGCGCTTCCTCTCGCCTGACCATGCGAAAATTGAAAGGATGGCTGTTCTAAAGCAGTTTCGCCGCCAGGGTATTGGTAAGCGTGTTCTCACTTGCATTGAAGAGGAATTGAAAGGACAAGCGGTCACCGAAGCAGTTCTTCATGCGCAGAAAATTGCTGTTCCTTTTTACCAAGCCTGTGGTTTTAAGGCTATTGGCGACATATTTTATGAAGCCGGCATCGAGCATATCAAGATGCAGAAGCGACTTATCTCTCCTGCGTAGATACGTCTTCTTGTGTTTAATGATGTGTTGTTTCCCTACCGTTTTTAGTGTTCAGTGAGATTGACCTGAAGCTTATGCTCGTCTTATAATAAAGATGCGAAACAAATCATCTGATGTAGGCGAAACTCATTGCGCGAAAGTTGTGGCGTCTTCGGTATCTTTTGTCCCGATGAGGATGTAGCCCGGCTTACGTTCTTTGCCCTCTTTGCTCTCCAGCACCGTGGCCAGGAGAGCGCTGGTATAGCCACCGCTAATGGCAGACATCTTCAGTTATACGCCGATATGGGGCTGGTTTCCCAGGTGTTTGACGAGACCTCTCTGGGTCAGCTAACCGGCCATATCGCCATCGGACATAACCGATATTCCACTACAGGCTCAAGTCGGAAAGTCAATGTTCAACCTTTGCTTGTCGGGCAGGATGCTGACTGTATTGCCCTCGCGCATAATGGTAATATCGTAAATTCTGCTCATTTAGCCCGTGAGCTTGCTGAAGAGGGTTACACTTTCCACACTTCAACCGATTCCGAAGTCATAGGCAACCTCATCATGTCGTCACCAACGAAAGATACTGTGGAGAAAATCCGCTATGCGATGCACCGCCTCCAGGGAGCCTATTCTCTGACTCTGATGACCAATAGGACGCTCTATGCTGTTCGCGACCCGTGGGGTGTGCGTCCTCTGTGTTTGGGGTCGATGAATGGTGGTTGGGTGGTTGCTTCCGAAAGTTGTGCGCTCGACCATATTGGAGCCACACTGGTCAGGGAAATTGAGCCCGGCGAGATTGTGCGTATCGATGAAAATGGGGTCGAGAGTTATCGCGAACCGGTGCAGCGACGCGCGCTCTGTATCTTTGAATTTATTTATTTTGCGCGGCCCGATAGCATCATTAATGGTAAATTGCTTTATCCTACACGGCAGGCAATGGGCGCACGGTTGGCAATCGAACACCCGGTCGATAGTGACCTGGTGATAGGAGTGCCAGATTCAGCTACAGCGGCTGGGCTTGGTTATGCGCATCAAGCAGACAAGCCTTTTAGTGAAGGATTGATGAAGAATCGCTATGTAGGGCGAACGTTCATTGAGCCCGACCAGCGTATCCGCGACCTGGGAGTGAAGCTTAAGTTCAATCCTTTGCCTCAAATGCTGGAGGGTAAGAGGTTGGTTGTGGTCGATGATAGTATTGTCCGCGGCACTACCACACCGAAAGTGGTTAATCTTCTACGCCGCGCCGGCGCTAAAGAAATACATATGCGCATCTGTGCTCCACCCATCCGCTACCCCTGCTTCTTCGGTGTGGATATGGCAACGCGACGGGAGCTGATTGCGGCGCACAAGACTGTCCCGCAGATTCGTGACTTTATCGGAGCGGATACTCTGGGCTATCTCAGTCTGCAAGGGCTTATTAAGTCAGTCGACCTGCCCAAAAACATCTTCTGTACTGCCTGTTTTACCGGCGATTACCCCATTCCGGTACAATTGGAAATGGATAAACTGGCTCTGGAAAATGCCTTTGCGGATGCGGATTCCAAGTAAAGGCCGTTATTATTCCTCATTTCTTATCTTCCCAACAGTCCAGTAGGGACCTTTAGCGTCTTCCGGCAGCGCATAGCCTATTATTTCCTCCACTGCCCAGGCAGGTACTTCTCCGCCGCCTAATATTACCGTATCTCCCACACGCGCGACTGCTTGTCCTTTATCATTGATAATCCACGTTTCTTTTCCTTCAATCTTCAGTGAATAACCGTAAGGCCAGATTATCAAAGGATGAAAATCATTCGTCACGTTTACCCTTAAATAGCCGGCATCATCAATCACCAATTTACCCGGTAATAACGCCTGCATCACTTCCTCCGCGGCTTCTTTCTGCACCGGGAAATAAGATTCAGGCTGCGTTTTGTCAGCCGAATTGTCAGTGCAGGCACTCATCCCGATTAGAATCACGGCTAATATACAGTAGAGATAAACATGTTTCATATCTAATCTGCCCGAAAAACTTGTTTAAGGAACGAAATGTCTATGGAGATTGAGTAGCCAAAGAAGGTGTCGATGAGGCAATTCCCACCATCTCATCTAGGAGAAATTTGAGGTCAGCGTGTAGGCGTAGAGTCGACCCCAATGAGTCCGGGCTACCATAGCTCTCCCACCATAGTATTAATTGGTCGTCGTTCTTCTGAAGCCTGCCTTCTATTTCTGGAATGAGTTCGGCATCAATCATCTTCAAACCCAAACCCGCTTCGTTCCATCCAATTTCTAATGCCAACTGACATGTGTATTGGGAATCACGCCGTGCAACTGGTACGTCTGAAATAAGAATCAAAACCGCTGTCTGTGTAGGAATAGTATTTGGTATCTGGTAAGCATAAACTTCTTCAATCTTTAATCCATATGGGAGATAACCTGGGACAGGCAGAGGTATTCCAATCATCTGTTCAATCTCTTGAATCGTCATCCTGTGGTATCCGGGTGGTATTACCCCTGTTATTTCAAATTCCAGCTTACTTTGCTCTACGTTAGTTGTACTACAACCAGCTACAGTCAAGGAGATGAAAATCATGGCTAATATACAATAGAGAGAAATGTGTTTCATAATTTTCCCTCAAGATAAATGTGTGCATCTAATAATAAAACGTAAATCAGCAATAAAGGATACCTGTCTGTCAGGGTTCTTCATTTCGAGAATCGGGGTGGAAGAGGATTGGGTACTGAAATAAGTTGAATGTCAAGCGCGCTAGGATTCAAGTCAAGCTAAGCTTGAGTTATGAAGTGCCATGAGCTCTTCTAGTGGGTATCTAAAATATTTCTCAGGTGCCATTATTTACCATGTCTTAGGGGATTTTTACTTCAAATACTGCGGAAGCTACTATTTCATTACCAAGATAAACACGCACCTCGTAAATACCTGGTTCATCTGGAACAGGCCAAGGATTCTCGAAAGCAACCAGTACCAGAGAATGTGCCTCGAATGGTCCTAAATCGGTAGGTAATCCAATTTCTGTCTCTTTACCTATTGTCTTACTGTAAGATGTGTATTTTGAAAATGTTACATCTGTTTTAGGCTGGTTGTTTATTCCGAGACCAAGAAACATTGTATCCCCCGATATGAAGACCTGCTGTACATGGGTAGGATAAGGGTCTATGGGCGTACCCGGCATACCAAAACTTTTGGGGGGCATTTTGTCTGGGCTTGCTTTGAAGATAGATATGATATCCACAGGACTAGGAGTTTTATGGCACCCAACTGGAAATACTGCCATAAAAGTAGCCACAGTGACCAAACAGATGATAAGAAAAGGATTCTTTAATCTCACCATTCTCGACACCTCCATAGAAAAGCAGTTTTCAATGAGTGGACATTATTAGAGGTGTAACATTTATCAAAGATATCAAACATAGCTGGAGCTATGGTATCCTGGTAAGCGTGATTTCACCCTTCATTATATCACAAGAGCCCGGGAAGGTAGTCCTATGAACTTCCCCCCAGGCTTAGATGTAGAGATAAATTTGATATTTCTTTTTAATTGCATTACTACTAATATTCAACTACACGAAAACCAGATATAAATAGATTTTCGCCCGATAACAATTTGTCTGCCTTTTCAATCTCCTTTTTAAAATGATACTACCAATCTATGCAACAGATTGCTAATCTTTATGAATGTAGAAATAGTAGTAATTGGTAAGCATGTGAGTATTATATGGAGACCAATCATAGATATATGTAGAATAATCCCTATCCCACGTATCCCATGCGCCACTCACGTAAAGCTTGCTCGTAGTAGTGTAAGCAGCAGGAAAAGCTGGATGGGTACCATCATAGGTATAAACCTCACCTCCATTATTCGCATAGGCGGCTTGTGAAAAACCAATATCTTCATACCCCACTTGTACCCAATAACTTCCATTCCAGTATTGAGCCATCCAATATGTACCTGAGTCATGCATTACTGCTACATTAATGGTTGTTCCTGTCGAAACTTGGAATAAAATACGCCACGTTCGAGAAGTACTATTATACTCATACAGGTATCGGTAGTCCAATTGACTCGAGTGTTCTACCCACCCTACTTCCATCCAATGTTCATTATTATTGGCATCAAACCAGTATGCATACACTCGGTCAGCAGTAAACTCCTCATAAGGGTAGATGTTGTGCCGAACACCCGTATTCACTACTCCAAGAGCACCCCAGACACCATAGTTGTTAGAACGAGTCACTGGACCCATGTAATGATAATATGCTGAAAGAATTCCCTCTTTTTCAGAATGGCTTTGTTTTGGCGGAATGGAAAGACTAGTAATATATTCCATTCTATAAGGAATTTCATTTACTGTAGTGGGTTTAGGCTCTATCACTTCAGTGGAAGTACCTGAAACTGTAACATCACCTCTATAGGGCTGATAGTTCCTAGACGAAGGCGGGATAAGTTCGAATGTAAATGGGTGGCCGCTCGGATTTACTATTTCAGAGTCACGGATTTGAAAAAAATAGCCTCTGGGATTTCGGAAGTACTTCTCTGTTGTCTCCAAAATTAACTGGTAGTTGCCATCATTTAGAGCGGCGGATATCGCCACTGTTTTTCTGTCACCTGCACCCAAAATCGTTTTGGTAACAATTATTGAGTTGGGTGACGAATCAGATTCAGGGGATAGGCTTAGTTTGGCTTGATCGCCCTTTTCTAAGCCATCGATTGTTACCATAAAAGAAATCCCAGAATTTACAACAGTCTCGGTGCTGTCTTGTGCAACTACTAATCCTCCACTTATCATTCCAAGAATAACTGTGAGCAATGAGATAGTGATACTAAATCTGATTATTTTTTTCATTTTTATCTCCTTTTATATTTCAATGTTTGTATTTGCTTTTAGTAAACCATCTAAGCCCAACACTCTAGAAGTATTGGGCATCCCAAATCCACCTGCCACACTCCATATACCTTGTGAAGTCTCATTTAACTCTCCACACATGGATTTTTTCCTGGTAATGAAAATAATAAGCTTCAAAACACAAAAAGTCACTAGAAGAAAACTGAAAATTTTCTGAAAAATAATGAAATATGCAGTACTATCGTATTATTAGAGGCAGTCGAAACGGTACCCTACGCGGGGGATGTTGATGATATGCTGTGGATTATCCGGCTCGGATTCAATCTTCAAGCGGAGAGAGCGCACATAAGTATAAAGGTAGTCCTTTTCTTCCTGGTAATCAGTTCCCCATACCCTGGCAAGTAATTCGCCATAGGTAATAGCTTTTCCCTTATTGCGGACTAATTCCCATAATAACCTGAATTCAGTGTCCGTCAACCGGATATCTTTCCCGGCAAGGCTTGCCCGCCTGGCTTTACAATCAATCATAAGCTCGCCTTTAATAGTTTTGCAGACAATGGCTTTTTCTATTTGTTTGTGTTTTAACAGGACACACTCTATTCTCGCCAGCGCCTCAGGAATGACAATAGGTTTAAGCAAATAGTCATCTGCCCCTGACTCAAGCGTACCTGCAGCAGAGCTGATTGTTTCTGGAGTGGATATCGTGATAATAACTGCATGCGGGTATTTCTCTCGAATGGATTTCGCAAGCCCATACCCGTTTTCTATTGAGAGGTCGATAAGTATAACATCATGTGGTAAAGACGAAAGCGCAGACAGGGCTTCATCAGCACAGGTAGCCAGACTGCAAACATACCCTGAACTATGCAGCGCAGGTACGAGTTTCGTAATAACTTCATTATCATCGCTGACAATGAGCACATTACCCTTTTCTGAATGTTCAGCATTTGCCATAGTAATCTGTCTTTTACGACAATTGCCAGAAAAGTCAGAGCCGGTGGCCATGATTCAGGTATGTACATTATCATACTGTGACTATTAAATCTTACCAAATGACAATTATGGTGAATAGAGGTACAAAGGTACTGACATGAAAAGACGAACGTCCATTTCAAAACGTATTACTTCCGTGTATGGTGCCTTTGCTTGTTTCCAGAAACGGATATGAGATAAAATGGTTATCAAGTTGGGCGGGTGAAGTAAAAACAAACCGAGCTGAGGTGATAGATGAGAGCCGATTTTTCTAAACTCGATAGAGCATTTAATCCGAAAGTTGTCGCCATAGTTGGTGATTCCGGGATGTTCCAGTGGATTCGTGGTCAAGAAAACTACAAGGGTAAGCTTTACTCAGTACAGGTCAACGAGAAAACAGCGCAGGAAATCGAAGCCACTTTTAAAATAAAGAACTACTCAAGCGTGGTAGATATTCCCGAGCCGGTTGATTACGCCATCGTGGCTGTGAATCGCCGTGTTGCACCAAGAGTGCTCGACGATTTAATTAAAAAGGATGTGGCTGCCGCTCATTTCTTCACCTCTGGCTATGCGGAGACCGATACTGAAGAAGGACGCCAATACGAACGTGAACTGAAGGCAAAAGCAGAGGCGGCTCAATTTCACCTTATCGGACCCAACTGCATGGGCATTTTTAATCCCAGAGTCGGTCTAAGGCAACAAATTGGCCAGTATCACGAAAACTGGGGTCCCGTGAGTTTTATTTCGCAGAGCGGAACCCACGCTATGAATTTCGGATTGGAAGCTCATTTGCAGGGTATCGACCTCAATAAATCTGTAAGTTTCGGTAACGGTACTGTACTTGATTCTGCAGAATTTATTGATTATTTCGGACAGGATGTAGACACCAAAATCATCGCTATGTACCTCGAAGGATTGAAAGATGGCAGGCGGTTCGGCGAGGTCCTGAAAAAGGTCTCCTCTATTAAACCTGTCATTATCTGGAAAGGTGGAAGGACAGCCGGCGGCGCCCGTGCGATTGCTTCACATACGGGTTCCCTGGCAGCTCCTTACAACATCTGGGAAGATGCTATGCAGCAGTTCGGGGCGGTGCCTGTGAAAAATATGGAGGAACTGGTTGATACTATCAAAGCGCTTTTATACCTTGAACCATTGAGGGGGAATCGGATGGGATTAACGGGTGGTTCCGGCGGTCAGTCTGTGGCGATTACCGATGCTTTCAACGAGGAGGGATTGGATGTCCCCAGGCTGACAAAAGAATCATATGATGAATTAGGGACTTTCTTTAATCTAATCGGTGGGGGTTATGGCAATCCCATTGATACCGGAAACTCGAACCGCGCCGAGATGAACCGTATCATGGAGATCCTGGAAAAAGACCCCAATATCGATAATATCGTTCTCCTGATGGGATTGGGAATGGGTGCCTCGGATACTCGGGATTCAACACCAGGTGGAGTCGATTCGGTACTGGAACTGAGGAAGCGTTCTAAAAAACCGGTGATGGCGACGGTCTATTCGCCATTCTCCTCAGGCGGGGTTCAAGAAGCACGTCGTATTATCAAACGACTCCAGGATGGTGGAGTCCCTGCTTTTTCAACTATCGAGCGTGCCGCCAGGGCAGTACGGAATACCATGATGTACTATCGCTTCAGGGGTACTGCCTCATAGCGAAGGGAAATGGAATAATCGCCGGCGTTTCTTATGCTGGCTGTGCTGTTCTTGCCAACGGGAACGTGGTAGCTCCATTTGAAGAAAGTGATAGCCGTCCCGTTCCAGATGCCCACAGGGAGCAAAACCACACTTCTGGAAACTATGCTGAGCTCGTATATTTTTTTCTAATGTCTTCAAGTGCAGGCGTTTGAAATCCGAATGACGGAAAAGATAATCGACCAGAGTGGTCATAGCATCTGTGCCATATCCCTGATTCCAGTAGTCGCGGTCTCCAATCATAATGCCGGCTTCCGTTTCGTGCTTCACCTTATCTATGTTGTAGTAGACACAATTGCCGATGTGCTTGCCACTCAGTGTTTCTATAGCATAGTTATACCGGGCGGATGATGGAC
Organism: Dehalococcoidales bacterium; assembly: GCA_036396095.1. Lineage (GTDB taxonomy): Bacteria > Chloroflexota > Dehalococcoidia > Dehalococcoidales > Fen-1064 > JAURWL01. The sequence goes on from DASWLM010000016.1 coordinate 22,745, forward strand.
TACGTAGCTGTTCCCGGTATTCTTCGAGGTACATGTCGAAGGGCATTTTGAGAGGTGTGACTGCATCAAGTTCGGAGAGTTCTGCATCTGTCTGCCACTTGTAGTCGTTACTAGCGTCCTCTAATCTCTTTTCACGGAGTCTAACCTTAGTTCCGTTTATCATACTGTTCTCCAGGAATATCCATTTCAAGGAGCGTCATATCTTCCATGGTCTCAATCCCAGAGAGAGCCTGCTCTACGGCTTCTCTAATAGCTCTGTTTTCATCGCGGGCAATCCTTTGTAATCCTTTTTTCGCTTCAATCCCGCCAATTTTACCCAGTGATTGGATTACCATCATTCGTACTTCTATGTCAGGATCGTGGATGCGTTCCAATAAGTGTGGCACAGCCTCTTCAATACCGATTTCACCGCATGCACCGGCCGCTTCATAACGAATTTCAGCATCGGCGTTAGCCATCTCTTTATATAGGACTGGCAACCAGGATTCATTACGGGTTCTGCCCATAGCATAAATGGCGCTGACGGTAAAACGTTCGTCCCGACTTTCATAGGCTTTTTTAATGGCTTCTCTTACGGCCGGTATGCTCAGCGGTGCTACCGACTCTAGAGCGCGACGCCTTACTTCAACGGGTTTATTGATATCGTTAATTATCGCCAGAAGCGCTTGGCTAAGGGTAGTTTTGTAACTCTGCCGGATTTCTTCACACTCGAAGAGTACGGCAAATTTGCCCAGAGCCGCCGCCGCAGAAGCCTGCACATCGTAAGAAATATCATTCCGCAGAAGGTCAATAAATATTTTTATTAGAGATGGGTCTTCATTTTCCAATAAACCATCAATGACTCCAACTCTCACTTCGGCATCGGGATCGGATAGTCCGTGCTTGAAAATAAGGTCGAAGTTAAGCTCCACATTATCTTTTGCCAGTTCCGTCAGCCTGGAAATGATTTGACGGCGACGTGTGGTTTCAATCGTCCCCCAAATCCTTTTCAAAATCGGCATGTCGGCGATGGTCATTTGAGATAAGTCGGCGAGGTGGGAACTCATCAGTGGTTTATCTGTATTTGCGATTTCTTCAATAAGGTTCTTGATAGGCACTGCTTAACCTTTACTTTCTAGTTCTCGGTTGGGTCGTTCTCATCCCCTTCGTCTTCTTCACCATGTTCTCCGTTGCCCTGTTCCCAGATTGGTTGGGTAAAATGTTCTATGTACTCTCCCATGGCTATAGCATTGGCTTGTTTGAATTGTTCGATGATATTGTGTGAGGTTTCTACCAGCTCGGCGGTATCTACTTCGAATCCTACCAGTTTTGTGAAGACTTTTAGAATTGCCAGCGCCGCCATCGGATTTTCCATGCGTGAGGTTTGTGCCGGCACCTCGCCGAGCAAGCAGATGCCATCTATGTCCCTTTCTTTCGCCATGCCAAGGAGTAAACCATTCAAACCGGCAATCTGTATATTTCCTTTCCGCAGAAGGTCGTTTTTACCCAATTCTGCTAAAAGGTTTTTATTGGTAGCGACTGCCCATGTCTTGGGTTGTTCGGTGAAGTGAATGCGTGTTAGTGCCGCTGCACATGTATAGACACGCTCCACTCCGAATGCCGTGGCGACATCAAGAACACAACCAGCTAGTTCGTAAATCTTTGAAGCCGGTTGGTCGTCCCCGATGAAAAGAATCAGGTCGTGGGGTCCTTTTTTGTTTTTCCAATAATAAAACCGGCTCTCAGGAAAGTGCGGAGCTTCTACAACATTATCACGTGATAACACACCGACAGGGTCAAAGAAATAGGCGGCGTCAGCCTCTGCCAGGTCTTTGAACGGCAACTTGTCTAATAAATAGTTGGCGATAATCATAGCGACGTTGCCGATACCAGGCCAAACGGCGAGCAGTATCGGTTCCTTCAGCTTCGGGCGTGCGAAAAGTTTGATAAATTTCATTGGCTTATTGACTCTATACTATTTTAACACAGAGTCAGGGGTGTGATTTATTGAGAGGCTAGCGACTGGCGACTGATACACGGGGGAAATAAAGAGATGGTGTGCAGAGGGAGCCTCCCACCCATTTGCAGTCGCTGCCGATGGCTGTAATATCCTTGAGGAGCTGGTAGATATTTCCGGAGACCATGGTGTCCTTGACACGTCCCACAATCTCGCCATTTTCAATTTTGAAGCCGAGCAGAACATTGCCGCTGAAGTCGCCGCCGAGTGTATTACCCTGTCCCGCACCCATCAGTTGCTCGATAACCAGACCCTCTTTGATATCCTTGACCATGTCATCAAAACTGGTATTGCCACCTTCCATGACAAAAGCGTTTGGCGAGGGTGCAGGTAGTCCACCACCAGCACGTCGCCCATTGCCGGTGCTTTTAGTTTTTGCCCTGGCGGCAGTTTGTAGGTCGTAGAGGAAGTGACTAATTACACCCCTGTCTATCAGTGTCATACGCTGGCAGGGCACACCTTCATCATCACAGGGACGGCTTCCCGGACGGTAAGGTATGGTAGGGTCGTCCCGTAGCGTCAGTCTTGAATCAAATACTTGTTGATCCAGGCGGTTGCCGATTGGTGAAGCGCCTTCTAACACAGTCTTACCATTGAATGCGGTCATTAATGGGAGAACGAGAGCACTGGCAACTCCTTCTGGAGTGAAGATAACAGACATGGGACGGGTGACAACCTTTGCTTTTCGTTTTGCTAGTTTAAGTTGTTTAATAACAGTCCGTGTAATCTCCTTTGTATCAAGAACCGGGCGGCAGGAACTTGTATGGTCGCCGACAAAAAGCATATCTGTACCACGAATAAGTTGCCCTTCAATACCCAACCCGAAAACTGTTTCACTAAAATGGGCTTCTCCTCCACGGGAGTTCAAAATAGAAATATCGCACGTTAACTTATTGACACCGGCTTCACACATTATTTCAGGTGAGAAGCTGGTCACCGCGGTAATCATTTCTTCCCCGAGCTCTGCCATCTGTTTAAGGCTGACTTTCCCTACTGCCGGGTCATAGATTTCCACTCTAGAGAAACGCCGGCGGGTGGGGAAATGAAACTCCGCTTTCTGACCGAATTTAGCAGTGGCGATGGCATCATCAATTAATCCATTATAGTCATCCAGGCGTGTTGTGGTAGCGCAACCAATTTTTCCGTTTTTTATGATACGGAGCGATACGGTTTTAGACTGTTTGCTTTGAATATGTTTTAAACGGTTGGTTTCAAACTGGACTGGTGTCTCGTTAATCGTGGCCATGTAGACTTCGGCTTCTTCTGCTACTTTACGGGTGCGTGCTAAAATTTCTTCCATTATCGACCTCCCACCAGGCACTTTTGTATTCTGATGTGAGGACTGCCGTTGCTTACTGGCAGTGGCGACTGGCCTCCCTTACCACAACCGCCGCCCTGATTCATGTCGAGGTCGTCACCAATGGCGTCAATATTCATCAGTGTGTTGAATACATTGCCCGTGAGCACAATAGGTCGCACGGTTTCTGCTACTTTACCGTTACGTATCATGTATGTCTCGCCGGAGGAGAATGTAAACATCTCCATGCTTGTGGTGCCGCCGTACCAATTCTTAGCGTAGACACCTTCATTAATATCCGCAATTATCTCATCGAAGGTGCATTTACCTGGTTCGATGTAGGTATTGGTCATGCGCACAATGGGGGGATGCCGGTAATTGATGGCACGGGCATTGCCGGTGGGTTTTTCTCCCATCTTCGCCGCGGTTTCCCGGGAATGTAGTCTACCCACGAGCTTACCTCTCTTGATAAGGTAGGTTTTGGTGGCGGGTATGCCTTCGTCATCGTACTTGAAACTACCGCGGAGTCCGGGCACTGCTGCCGAGTCTACAATATTCAGGATTGGCGCACCGAAGGTCTTACCCAGTGTCATTATCTCCTGGAGCTGTTTGTTTTCGTAAACGAAATCGGATTCTGAAAGATGTCCGAAAGCTTCGTGGACAAATACGCCGGCAAGAATCGGGTCAAGAACCACGGTATATTCTCCGCCTTTAATAATCGGCGCCGAAAGTATGTCTACAGAACGCTGTGCCAGTTCAGCCACCTGCTTGTGGAGATGACGCATGGCGCTGAAATCGTCTCGGCTCCCAGCGCTCAATCCGGCTTGTTGTACCTCACCATCTTTAGCGGCAACGGCTGTTATTCGCAGTGTGACGTCGGCTCTTTCCTGTGAAATGAAACTGCCTTCGGAATTGAGGAACAGGGTCTTTTTATGGTTGTCACCGTAGCCTATAACTGAGGTCCGGATGCCTTTCGTGCTCCAGACAGATTTGTTGTACTCGTCCATCAGGCGTTTTTTATCAGTTAGTGAGACCTTCTGCGGATCCTCTTTAATGCGTGGTATTACTGTCTTAACTATCGGTTCACCCCTGGCAAGCTGGCTCTTCTCCTTACCGACAAAGCGCGCTTGTCTGACGGCAAGCGAAACCTTTTCTTTCAGGTTGTCTAAATCGTTGAAGCTGACAAAACCCCATCCGCCCTTAATCAGCGCCCGGACATTTCCACCGACAGATGTGCTCTTGCCAACTGATTCCAGTTGTCTGCCACGATAACTAATGCTAGTGGTGTAGTTTTCTTCAAGGTGGGCTTCAACGTAATCGGCACGTTGCTTTTTGAGAATCTCTGCAAGTTGCTCTGAGGCAGTTTGAATATTTGCCATATCAAAACAGTTTAACGATAGTTTATCGGGATGTCAACAGAAGTGCTCTACCAGCCAGTTAAGAAGAATGCTTGTCTCCTGTATCCCATCGAGTGTAAAGTCAGATGCACTGATTATTTCTTTGGGTGTTTCCCGGCGGGTCACGGCAACTGATATAGATTCTTGTTTGAGAATTACTGTCTTATCCCTTTTTGCAGTATCTGTACATCTTCAGGTGTATATTTTTTCAGGATTCTTATTGATTCGCTCTCCAGTATTCCAGATACGTAGTTGTGTATTCTGGCTTTGATATATGGATTTGAATCAATAATTGTCTTCGTATTCATGTATTTGTCTTGTACTGCAAATACGAAATTTCTTATATTCGCTAGTACGGCGGTCGCTAAACACATAACACATGGCTCCACGGTAGTGTAGATAATGCATTCTCTACCATATTCCTGTAAGTATGATGCACAACCATAGATTGCAGTAGTTTCTGCGTGTGCAATATCACTTTTTTGTGTTTTGTTTCCGCTTGAGCCTCTAGATATGATTTTGCCGTTATGGACAATCACTGCACCTATAGGTCTGTCTCCTCTTTTCCCTGCTTTTTCTGCTTCCTTTAGCGCTTCTTTCATGAAGGGGACATGGTCAATTTCGGAAAAATTAATCATATGATACCTCACTTGAATTTTGGTTGTTCACATTATATATCATATCTTCCAAACGTATACCGACAAGATATCGTGAAAATAGAGGTCTGAGGAGAAAGCTCAAATGCTCTTTTGCGAAGGAAGCATAAAATTACCCTAATAGTTTGAAAACCCGCTCCTGCTTCCATGTTTCCCATGTTTTGTTTTGTCGTGCTGAGAAAAGGCTAAAAGAGTCAATCCTGACTCTGTATCTCAGAACCAACTTTGACAGTTCCATTTTAATGTAGGGAAATATATCCGCAGGTATAAGCTCCGCGACAGTGATATGTGGCGTGAAGTTCTCGTAAGTATATGTTTGATTGGAGTTATCTTTAATTGTTCTACTGAGAGCATGATTAATAGCGTAGTGTAAATCGACAACAGGTTGTCTTTTTTCGACAGCGATGTAGGCTACATTATTCCGTTCCTCGAAATACTGCACTCCATTAAGCTCTAAAACAAACGGTTTAGTCTGGTGTGCCACCTCTTCCAATTTTGCATAAACCGCAGTCAAATCATTTTTTAGTACAACCGGATATAAAAGAGTGATGTGTGGCACAATGGTATAGTTCACATATTTGTTATACTGTTCGCGGAGAGTGGCAATTTCCTTATGTACTTTACCACGAAAAGTGATAATTACAGCGTAGATGATCATGGCGCCATTCTATCATAGTCTCACCTTCATTGACACTCCCCACCAGTTAGCATAAAATCAATGGTAATTACTTGATTGGAGTAAATCAGAACACACGTGAATAGCGACGAACTCAGAAACCTTTATCTCAAGTTCTTTGAAGGTAGGGACCACAAGATTATACCCAGCTCTTCTTTGATTCCCTATGGAGACCCGACTTTACTGTTAACTAATGCCGGTATGGTTCAGTTCAAACCATATTTCACAGGTAAAATGGTCCCGCCCAGCCCGCGTATGGTTTCCTGCCAGAAATGTTTTCGCACCACCGATATTGAAAGGGTGGGTGACGCTACCCATAATACTTTCTTTGAGATGCTGGGTAATTTCAGTATCGGCGATTACTTTAAAAAAGAGGCTATCGCCTGGGCGTGGGAGTTCGCTACCCAGCATTTAAAACTACCGACAGCCCGTTTATGGGCAACTATTTTCCTCGACGACGATGAGGCTTTTAACTTCTGGCGAGACACCGGCATGCCTGAAGAGAGGATACTCAGATTTGGGGAGTCAGATAACTTCTGGGGACCGGCCGGAGATTCCGGACCCTGCGGACCGGATAGCGAAATCTTCTATGACTACGGCAAAGAAGCTGGCTGCGGAGAGCCTTCCTGCGCACCGAATTGTAGCTGTGGCCGTTTTATAGAGATTGGCACCCTAGTATTTATGAAATATAACCAGGATAAGAACGGGAAGCGCACCCCGCTACCCAGACCGAGCATTGATACTGGCTGGGGAGTAGAGAGAAACGCGGCCGTAGTGCAGGGCACAACCTCCGTATATGAAACTGACCTCTTTACGCCCTTACTAGAGTGTATTTCCAGACTATCGGGCAAAAAATACGGCACTGATAACAATGTAGATAATGCCATGCGAGTGGTAGCCGAGCACAGCCGGGGTATTGCCTTCCTGATTGCCGACGGGGTGATACCCAGCAATGAGGGGCGGGGCTATGTACTCCGCCGTATCCTGCGCCGCGCCGAATACTTTGGGGAGACACTGGCTCATGAAAAACCATTCTTAACAGCGGTAGCGGAGGAAGTCGTAAAAAAAATGGGAGCTGTCTACCCTGAGCTGATGGCAAATCGCAACCATATAATTAATGTCATCCGCTCCGAAGTGGAGAGTTTCAGGAAAGCCTTACCTGTAGGCAGAGGGATGCTCGAAGATATTATTTCCAGCACCAGTGTACAGCGTGGCGCATCAAGAACTATATCAGGGCGTGATGCCTTTGTTCTCCATGATACTTATGGTTTTCCAATTGACCTGACTAAAGAGATTTCCGCATCCCGTGGATTCACTATAGATATGGATGGCTTTGAACAGGAGATGGAGAAACAGCGCGAGCGTGCTAGAGCTGCAAGGTTGGGAGTGGAAGGTGCAAAAACAGATGCTGGACTTCAGCTCGACGTTGAACCGTCCAAATTCGTTGGGTATGAACAGCTAGTCGCTGATTCACAGATTGTAGCCATAATAGTTGATGGAGAGTCAGTCGGTATCGTTCAAGAGGGGCAAGAAGCCGGCATTGTGCTGGAGACCACACCCTTCTATGGCGAGATGGGTGGTCAGGTAGGCGATACCGGGGAAATCGAAGGCAAGACCGGGCGCTTTTCTGTGGCGGACACCGTCAGAATCAACAATGGTGACATTATTCTTCACCGTGGGAAAGTAATTAAAGGCGGTCTCACTGTAGATGATAAAGTACGAGCCGGAGTGAACACCGACCGTAGAATGGACATCGCACGTAATCACACTGCGACCCATCTGCTACAATATGCGCTTCGTAAAGTTCTCGGTATGCAGGTACAGCAAAGAGGTTCGTTGGTCACACCGGAACGGTTCCGTTTCGATTTCTCACAACTGGTCGCTTTGAGCCCGGAACAACTGCAACAGGTGCAGCGTATCGTCAACGACCTCGTTCGTCAGGACCTGCCGGTGTATGCCGAGGAGTTATCTTACCAAAAGGCGGTTGCCGAAGGCGCGATTGCTCTGTTTGATGAAAAATACGGCGATACGGTACGAGCGCTTAAGGTGGGTAAACCGCCAGTGAGTGTTGAGCTTTGTGGCGGCACGCACATCCATGCGACGGGTCAAATCGGGTTTTTCCAGATTCTCACGGAGAGCAGTATCGGTTCTGGTTTACGTCGTATCGAAGCGGTTACAGGACGTGGTGCAGAGGAGTATTTGGAAAAATTATCTGGTGAAAGGCGTGAGATAGCAAGAGCCGTAGACACAACGGGCGATGATATTCTGGAAAGGCTAAGAGCTACGCTTGATGCTTTTGAGCAAGAGAAGAAGCAGAAGCAGGCAATCGAGCGGGAACTTGCCAGGAAAGTCGCCGAATCACTGCTTGCCAATGTGGAACAAATCAAAGGCGTTAACCTGATTCATGCTCATGTGCCGTCATTACCTCCAAAGGCTTTACGGGAAATGAGTGATTTCTTGCGCGACAAGCTCAAGAGCACTGTAATTGTGCTCGGTACGGTGTATGAAGGTCGCCCGTCTTTTATTGCAGTGGTTACTCCTGACCTGGTGAGCAAAGGTTACAACGCCGGTAGTATTGTGAAGCAAGTGGCACAGGTGACGGGTGGTAGTGGTGGTGGCAAGCCGAACATGGCACAAGCTGGCGGCAAAGACAAGAACAAAATAGACGAAGCCCTCAAACTGGTGAGGAGTCTGATTTAACGTGTCGCGTATCCTTGGAATGGATATTGGTGACCAACGTATCGGTCTGGCATTGAGTGATTCCGCGGGGATTCTCGCCAGCCCGCTCACAATCATCGAACGTACGTCTGATGAACAGGCAGTCGAAGCCATCCTGAAAATAGTTTCGGAGCGCAAGGTTGAGAGAATCATCGTAGGTTTACCGCTCTCATTAGGTGGAGATATCGGTCATCAAGCGAAGAAAGTGCAATCATTTACAGAGGCACTACAACAGAATACCACTGTACCAGTTGAATACCGCGACGAGCGTTTGACTACGGTCACTGCGATACGGCTGAAGCAAGAAGCCAGCACCAGAAAACTGAATAGGAAAACGCGTTATGATGCTATGGCGGCGGCAATTATTCTACAGGAATACCTGAACGAAAAACCATTAGAAAACCGTCAGCTATAACAATAAAATCACAATTATCAATTTGTTATGAGTAACTTTCGTCTATTAAAAATTACGGGTAAAGCCCGCGCCGGCGAATTGACAACAGCGCATGGTATTGTCTCTACACCCGTCCTCTGCCCGGTCGGGAGTCAGGGTTCGGTAAAGACACTCACGCCACAGGAAGTTAAAGACCTCGGTATGAACATGATTCTGGCGAACACCTATCATTTGTACCTGCGCCCGGGTATCACCACCATTGAAAAAATGGGCGGTCTGCACAAGTTCATGGACTGGGATGGCGCTATTCTTACCGATAGCGGTGGCTATCAGGTTTTCAGCCTGTCTAAACTCCGGAAAGTAACTGATGAAGGTGTAACCTTTCGCTCTCATATCGATGGCAGTCAACATACGCTCACTCCAGAGTTGGCTGTTCAGTATCAGGAAGCTCTCGGTGCCGATATTATAATGGTACTGGATGAGTGTATTGGGCATGATGAAAGTCGTGATAGACTCTTCGCGGCGATGGTACGTACCCATCACTGGGCGGAACGCTGTCTTAAAGTTCATAAGAAAACAGAACAGGCACTCTTTGCCATCGCTCAGGGTGGCATTTACCCGGAACTGAGAAAACGTTCGGTTGAGGCTCTAACTAAACTAAACTTTGACGGTTATGCAATCGGCGGACTGAGCGTCGGCGAACAGAAACGGGTTACATTTGACATAACGGAGGAAACGGCGTCTTTATTACCGCCTGATAAACCGCGTTACCTTATGGGAGTCGGTGCGCCGGAAGATATTGTGGAATGTGTGGGGAGAGGCATAGATATTTTCGATTGTGCTTTACCCACCAGAGTAGCACGAAACGGGGCATTCTATACTAAGACGGGTAGGGTGGATATTCTGAATGCCGGCTTCCGTGAGCAGAAGGAGCCAGTTGAGTCAGATTGTACTTGTTATACATGTCAGCATTTCTCTGCGGCATATCTGCATCACCTTTTCCGAAGTAAAGAGTTGCTTGCCTACCGACTTGCCACTATCCACAACCTGGCATTCATGAGTAATCTCATTCACTCAATCAGACAAACAATTCTCAATGACAAGTTTGAATCATTCAAGAGAGAATTTCTTGCTGGCTACAAACCCACGAATGAAGAAACGCGCCTCACACAGAAGAAAAAGTGGTTGGAGGCGCGCTCTGAAACCTTGCCAGAAGAAGACTAGCCACGCTAGATAAGGTTCAAGCGCTGAATGATACCTGCGGCTTCTGAGATGATGCCGTCGATAATTTCCTTAACGCTGAGAATCTCGTGGATGAGCCCAACTGTCTGGCCGGCTGTTATCATAGCATTTGCCGTCTCGCCAGTTTCATAAGCGGTGCGGACTTTATCGCCGGAGATTAGGGGTAGAATCTCTTCTAACTTTGCCCCCTCCTCTTCCAATTCTAAGATTTTCTGGGAGAAATCGGTGCGCACCACGCGTTCGAGATTGTTGATAGTGCGGTGGATGAGTATGGTATCTTTTTCGGTTAAGTGAGTAAACCACTCCTTGAGTTTGGGATTAAGAGCACATTCTTTACTTGTAGCGAAGCGTGTGCCCATCATAACACCCTCTGCGCCTAATGCCAGCGCGGCAACAAAACCCCGCCCATCAGCAACGCCACCCGCCTGAATGACCGGAATTTTTACAGCGTCAACACACGCCGGAATGAGTGCTGATGCGGCGACATCGTCGGGCAGAGGATGTCCCGCCGATTCAAAGCACACAACGTTCACGGCATCTATCCCGATGCGTTCGGCGGATTTCGCGTGGCGACTGCTTCCGACCTTGTGCATGAACTTACCGCCAGCGTCTTTGACTATTTTTATGTATGGTTCTGGAATTCTGCCGGAGGTCTCGAAGATGCGTACGCCTTCGTCCAGCGCGGCAGTAAAGTACTCTTCGTATGGGATGCGGCGCATCGTAGGTAAGAGCGTCACATTGACAGCGAAGGGTTTATCGGTAAGTTCCCGGGTTCTACGAATTTCATCGCGGAGTTCATGTGCGGAGCTGTAGTTGAGAGCAGTTATCATCCCCAGTCCACCGGCATTGGAGACGGCAGCGACCAGTTCCGCTGTTGCCAGTCCGCCACCCAGCGCCCCCTGGATAATAGGATATTGGATACCGAATAATTCTGTGACCCTTGTCTTAAACATACCCAACCTCCGGTCAATTATTTGTCATGGGTAATGGCAGGCGGCATATTATAATACGATACTACCTGCCACCAGTCCTCTTGACACGGATATTATCTCCGCAGTCACCAGTTAATCGGCGATTTGTTTATTCATCTTTCCAAGTATCTGCTTGGCTTCAGCCACTGTGCGGTCGATGACTTCCTTCACCCTAGGGATGTCATGGATACGGCCAACGGTCTGCCCCATCATCAGGATACCATTGACAGGGTCGCCGCCAACGGTCGCGGTGCGGAATAGCCTGCCGCCAACTGAAAAGCGCATTGCCGAAGCCAGACCCTTCATCCCGCCGCCACGACTCTTTCTCATCTGGTTTGCGGTTTTAAACAGCTGTCCGTAGCTCATCTTGAGTTCTTTCTTCATAAACATACCGGCTGACCATGCATCGAATAGAGCGAGGCTCTTCTTATTCAGCATTTCTTCTGCTTTCTTATTTTTTAAGACGCGGCAGTTGATGCCATCGAATGTTGGGTCGATAACAGTGTCTTCTTCGGTAGATTTGACCCAGACATCTTTGACGGCATCGGAGACTTCGGCTTCTTTGGTTGCGGCGAGTCTGGTACCCATGGAAATACCTTCAGCGCCAAGTGCCAGTGCCGCCGCCAGTCCTTTACCATCAGCATAGCCACCGGCTCCGATACAAGGTACTTTCACGGCATCTACAACCTGCGGCACCAATACCAGAGCACCGACATTACCAGAGTGAGATGCGGCTTCATAACCGGTGACAATAATGGCATCCACACCGAGTTGTTCGGAACGTTGAGCATGTCTTACCAGAGCAATAGTGCCGACTGCTTTTCCGCCATAGGAGTGTATACCTTGAATAAAAGGTTGAATTTCAGGCGGTCTACCCAGTGAATAATTGACTACAGGTACTTTTTCTTCGATAACTACTTTAGCAAGGGGACCGGAAGCGACTCCCAGAGTAAGATTGACACCAAAAGGCTTGTCAGTGAGTGTACGGATTTCCTGAATTGCCTTTTTCAGGGAATCAGGATTGTACTGGGCGCCTGCCAGCACACCTAAAGCGCCGGCATTCGAGACCGCCGCCACCAGCTTGGGCGTTGTTAGCCAGTTCATACCTGCCAGCATGATTGGATACCTAATCCCGAAAAGCTCTGTCATCCTTGTTTTCATTGCCTGTGCTTCCTCCTTGATATGCTACTCTCTCAATATATTCAGTAATTATTAAAGGTTTCTATGAGTAATTAGCCGCCAATGCCCAGAGCCTGGAGTCGTTTCATGATGACCTTAGCATCTTTGATAATGTCATCGATTATCTGTTTCACGGTGGGAATATCTCTAATCAATCCGACGCATTGCCCGACACTGATATTAGCTTCACTGAAATCACCGGTCGCATAAGCATTCCGTCCTCGAGTGCCGCTAATCATCGGGAGCAGCTCATCAATGTTAGCACCTTTATTTTCCATTTCAAGGATTTTTTCTGTGTGGGCATTTCTTACGACTCTGGAGGCATTTTTCACAGATTTCTGGATGAGGATGGTATCAGCCTCGGTTAGACTGCAGAGCCACTTCTTCACATTGTCGTGGATGTTGGCTTCTTTAGTGACCATGAAGCGACTGCCCATCAGCACGCCCTCGGCACCCAGTGCCAGAGCCGCAACAAATCCATAGGCATCGGCGATGCCACCCCCAGCAATGACCGGAATCTTGACGGATTTAATCGCTACCGGTACACGCACTATCGTCCCGACTTCTTCCTGTCCCGGATGTCCGGCGGCTTCCATTCCCAGAATAGTCACGGCGTCAACACCGACGCGTTCGGCGGTCTGAATATCTTTTGTCCGTGTGGCGCGGTGCATGACGATTACACCGGCATTCTTGAGCATTTGCATGTATGGTTCCGGACTGCGCCCTGATGTTTCAATAATACGGACGCCTTCAGCGATAGCAGTCTGAAAATATTCCTCGTAATTAACCGGGCGGGAGACAGGCAACATGGTGATATTGACCGCAAACGGTTTCTTGGTGAGTTTCTGGGTTTCCCGGATTGCCTTCTGGAGCTCCTGGACATTGGGATAGGAGAGCGATGCCATCACACCTAACCCGCCAGCATTAGATACTGCAGACACCAACTCCGGTCCAGAAATATAAGCCATAGGTCCCGCGATGATGGGGTATTTGATTCCAAGCAATTCTGTGATTCTTGTCTTCAGCATGCCTTATCTCCTCCCGTAAGAATAACGCCCTATTATGCTACTTGGTAAAGGCGGGTGTCAAATTAAATTGGTGCACTTTAGTAGTTTATAAGCTCGATTCAGCCGTTTTATTCTTTCTGCTAAGAGATTGGTAAGATGCTGTCTTTTGTAATAGAATAAATCAAAGAATTGGGGTTACATCTAAGCTTGTCTTTATCCGTAAACCAGGGGATTTGACAGACATGGTGAGTCAGGAATATTCAAACAAAGGCAATGTACTTATAACACTGGGACTGTCATTACTTGCATTTCTTTTGGCTATGCCCATCAGTTTCTCATCATGCAGTGGCAGGTCAATTGTTGACGATGCTATTGTGCAGATTTGGAATCAGGAAACATTTGTTGCCACCGGCGTTATCGTAGGAGATGGAAGTCAGGTTCTAACAGTAATAGATTATGAATTCTCAACACCCGATAACTACGATGTTGTCGTTCTCGGACAAGGAAAATATAGGGCATCATTTGCAGCAATAGATGCGAGGACAAACGCAACTCTGTTAACTATTGAAGGCGCGAAATTCTCGACAGCTGCAATAGGCAATACCTCTTTAATGGAAACGGGCCAACAAGGTTTTATCTGGGAATGGTCTCGTTCGTGGGAAAGTTCGGAGAAAACCAAGGACAATGGTACTCAGGAGATTTCAGGGGTATGAAATTAACAAAAACACCAATATTAATTGAGCCAGATTTTGACATTTCTTCGATTCAATTTCGTGTATATTACACTCCTGAAGTCTCGGACCAAGACACTGGAACCTCACCTGGTAGTATTGTCACTGATGACAGGGGTAATGTCCTTGGTATAGTTGGTAACATTTTCTTTTTAGGACCAGTACAAACTCCTCCAGAGTTGATACCTTTTGTAGTTAAAATAGAAAGTGCTCTTGAATTACTCTTACCGGGTGCTAACGAGCGCCTTTGGGCTAAAAGTCCAATCGGATATACTATCGTTACGCCAAATTGGACAACAGTTAGCCCTGATACGCCGTCTGATTATGAGGAAACAACAATTACCATCAACAATCTGCTGAATAATTTGGGAGAGCCGTTAGAGGGTGACGAACTATTTTCGGGATTTTCGCTATCCATATTTCAACCGACTGAGGGTACTGTATTGGTAGCGGCTTACGCATTTCCGGTTGAGTTGCGTGATAGTAGTGGAAAGCTTTTAGCCCAGGCTAAATGGATAGCGATTCAGTGGGACAGTGCAGTGAAGGAAAGCCGAATCGCCTCGTTTATGGCAGAGAAGCTTATACAATAATTGACGGTGGTTTTGTATTACCTGGAGACCCGACTATTTTACGTAATTCCATCTATTAAGGTGGTGACATAAAGATAAACACCAATAAAATACTGTCGATATTAATAGCATTCATGCTCCTTGGCGGAACGGTTTCTTGCGGTGGAGGGCAAGAGGAAGGTTTTGCCATTTATCTAGCTGATACCAGGGAGCTGATGCTATCGGAAAGACATATAGAAGCTTATCACAGCGCCGAGAATACCCTGGAACTAAATGCCGCGGGAATCAAGCGATGGAATTCGTATCTTGTATATACAGATATTCCCAAGCTTAATGACACTCTTTTCAGCAGGGAGTTTATTATCAAGATTGAGGGAAAAGAAATATGTCGTGGTAGGTTCTGGTCATATGCTTCTTCTGCCAGCTATTCAGGAGTTGTGATTTTCGATGCTCTCTTCCCTCTCGATGCCGAGCACAATCTTCTCTGGATTAGATCAGAATGGGCAAGCGGGGCTCTTGACCCAACAATTAGCTCAGAACTCGTAAGCTTCTTTGAAAAACATAACTTGTTAAAGTAGCTTTCATACCAGAAAACGTTGAGACTTAGTAATAGACAGACAAATTGGTCTTACCCGCCTCCGATAATGTACAGGATATGAATCGTGTCGCCATCTTTGACTGTCTTCTCCAGCTGGTCTGCGTAGACGATTTCGTTAGCGGCAAAAATACTCACATAGGTATGCAGTTGCCCGTCCTGGTCGAAGACCATTTTTTTCAGTCCGGGGTATTTCTTGATTAAGTCGTTCAGGCATTCCTGGATAGTCTTTCCTTTAACCGCTATCGATTCGTTGTCATTAGCATAAGGGCGTAGATAGGCGGGTAGATTGATAGCTATACTCATGATTGCTTCCTTGCTTTAGTCCCACAATGCTCACAGTTTTTCTTGCGGTTGACCGTAAGCTCGGTGAATTTCATATTCAAGCCATCGTAGATGAGCAGACGGTTAGCGAGAGGTGTTCCGATGCCTGTGATGAGCTTGATGGCTTCGGTTGCCTGTATGCACCCGATGACTGCCGGTGTCGTGCCGAGTACCGGGAACTTTTCTTGAGGTGGTACCCCTTGATAAAGACATCTCAGGCAGGCAGACTTACCCGGGATAATAGTTATCGCACGCCCTTCCAGTCCGTAGACAGCGCCGTGAACAAAAGGAATGCCGTATTCGATAGCGGCTTTGTTGAGCAGAAAGCGAGTCGGTAGATTATCCAGAGCGTCGATAATAACATCGAAACCAGCGACCATTCCGACTGCATTTTTACCAGTAATGGTAGCCTCGATTGTTTCTAATCGTACATTTTTGTTGAGTTGAGTCAACTTCTCTGCGGCTGATTGCACTTTGCTACGCCCGATGTCCCTGTCCCAGTGCAGTACCTGACGGTTCAAATTGCTCAGCTCCACTTTATCATGGTCGATGATGCGGATTGTGCCTAAACCAGCTGCCGCCAGGTAAATTGCCGCTGGCGAGCCGAGTCCGCCACTGCCGGCAATCACAACTCTCGCCTGCTTGAGCTTTTCCTGTCCCGCTTCCCCGAAGTCGGGTATTATTATCTGGCGGTCGTATCGTTGTTTTTCCTCTGGTGTTAGCACGGTCGCCTCACTTGGCAAAGAACTGCTTTGCCACGGCATAGGTATTGAGGTTTACAGTTTTTACCTTATCTACAATCTTTTCCAGTGGAACACTTACTATTCTCGTGCCTTTGAGAGCGGTCATTTCTCCGTATTTTTTCTCATGTAATAGCCTGGTTGCTTTTACTCCGAAGGCAGTCGCCAGCGTGCGGTCATAAGCAACGGGTGAACCGCCTCTCTGTATGTAACCGAGTGTCGAAACACGCGTTTCCAGGTCAGTTCTCTTTTCGATGATTTCACCTAACACCTGTGCCACACCACCCAATCGCGGAGCGGTTATATCAGCGTGCGTGCCGTGGTCTTCCTGGACAACGGTTTTGCCAAGTATCTGGGTACCTTCGGCAACCACAATCATACTGAACTTGATACCCATATTTCTCCGATTTATCAACCGCTCGCAAAGGTCGTTTAGTCGCTCTTCCGTGAGGGGTATTTCCGGAATGAGGATTTCGTCGGCGCCGTTTGCCAGTCCGGCGTAGGTGGCTATCCACCCGGTGTTTCGTCCCATGACCTCCAGCAACATCACACGGTGGTGACTTTCTGCCGTGCTTCTGAGCTTATCGAGGGCTTCGGTAGCAGTCTGCACGGCTGTCTGAAAACCGATGGAGAAATCCGTCTCAACCACATCGTTATCAATTGTTTTTGGAATTCCGACAACCGGCACGCCTTTCTGCATCATCTTATAGCCAAGGCTGAGGGAACCTTCTCCACCCAGTATTACTACCGATTCCAGCCTCAGGACATGGATTCGGTCAAGGACTCGTTGAACGCCATTTTCTTCGCGCAGAGGGCTGACCCGTGAAGTCCCTAGAATTGTACCGCCCCGGTCAATAATTCCCGATGTCCTGATGCCATCCAATACTTCATCATCGTGTTCCAATAAACCCTGCCAGCCATTGTGGATGCCAATTACTTCATAGCCGGCTCGCATCGCGGTTTTGGCACAAGCCCGGATGGCAGCATTCAATCCGGGACAGTCACCACCGCCCGTCATGATACCAATTCGCGGCTTTCTTTCCATATTCAACGCCTCCTCCACGACCATGTATTAACAGACACTTTAGTCGGCTAAGGGGGCCTATGTCAAGAGGCATTTTGAGAAAAATGGAGGAGGTATTTACTCCCCCTCCATTCCCAGGGGCGTTTGTCATAGAAAAATAGCCGGTTTAGAAGTGGAGTTCCATGGCTCTTGGCGGACAGCCTTTGATGCACAACCCACACACGATACATTTTTTATCCAGAAACTTGGTTTTTCTCGTCACGAAATCGAGTTCAAAAGCATCGGTTGGACATATCGTAATGCACGCACCGCAATGGGTACAGCGTTGTTCATTACGGCTGACATTCTGACTCAGGGCATCGATGATGACCCCGGCTTCGGTGAGATACTTGATACCCTTATCATAGTCTTCCTGCTTGCCTTTGAGTTCCAGGACCATCAAGCCTTCTTCCGCAGGTGTTACCTGAGCTTTCAAAATGTTGAACTCGAGATTGTAGTCTTTGATAAGATGATAGACCAGCGGACGGTCAACCAGCCGCCGCGGAAAATGCAGTACGATTTTTCTGGAAATCATATTACTCACCTCTTCCTGATTCTTGTGCCCAACAGCGTGTGTTTTCCCTTCATTACTGCTGTATCTGGCGCTCCTTTAACGGTTTGAAAGTGACGCCGGATTCAACGCCGGGAATTGGCGCCACCGGCTGGGTCAACTGAAATTTACCTGATTTTATCCATTCTTTAAGTGTGCCGGCAATTTCTACTGCTCTGGAATAACTGGAGAATGATGATGTAGGCACTTTTTTACCCTGAATGGTGATTTTACCGGTCTTCAACTGGGCATAATTGATTTCACCGACGATGGTCGATTTCAAATGCGGATAGGCATCCGAATAGTCAACGATGGCGGCATATATCTGGTCGTCCGTGACTGTGGTGTAGCCGAGAATTTCTTCAGTGAGAATAGGTATGGGAACACCGATGCCGACAGTCAAAGTCGCCCCGTAGCCGAGAAAACTGGTGCCGACCAACCACTGCGGGCTCATTTGTTTGAGGTCGCCGATAACCGCTAGGGTTCCGGCGCCGCGCTTGGGTACACCGTTGTCAGTCCTGAGTGCTGTTGGGTTATGTTGAGTTCCCTGCCAGGCGACATACCCCACGCCTCCACCCAAGAATATCTTTGTTCCGATGCCGATTGTTTTATAGTAAGGGTCGTTAAGCATGGGTGATAGTTGTCCGGCACTGCTGTAGGTAGCATTGCCAAGTTCGGGACGGAGAATACCCATATAGGTGTATATGGTTTTATTGGACAGATTTACGGCGACATTATAGTTTTGATAGGCGTTTCTGATGTTGAAGAGCACCGCCTCATTCAGGTCGCGGATGTTAATCCATGTTTCCAGCTTTTTACGCGGATAGCAGTCTGTACCGTAGGCAGTGGCTTCCAGCCGGATATCTTTGCCAGCGACCAGTTCCTCGATGACATGTCCGCCACCATAGTTGAACTCGCCGGGATGGGTTCTGTTTCTGGGGTCGTCATCCGGCAGAGCGGTCGCCCCGATGAGTATGTCCACAGCCGCAAATCCGGCATAAGCAGGCACGTCATTCAGATATGTTTTACCGCCACCGAGTTTGATACGCGGATTACTGTGTCCGATATTCAGATAGGCGCTGGAGGAACACATAGGTCCGAAAGTGCCCGTGGTGACAACATCCACTTCTTCCGCCGCCTTTTTCAAGCCCTTTTCTTTGACCACATTTATGATTTCTTCGGCGGTAAAAACCACCACGTTACCCTTTTTGATTTTCTGATTGATTTCTTCGATTGTTTTCGCCATCTGCTATTTCTCCTCTTCTAAAGTATGATAGGTTTTCACACAAGTACTGTCAATTGATTCCAGTCTGTTTTTAACACGATAAATTATAACCATTAATAACTACCTTTCCTCTATATATTTGTTTGCAGTGCTAAAAATAAAAAGCCCAGAAGCAATTACTCCTGGGCTTGGTCAGACCTTCGCGGGACGGGAATCTATACTTGCATGACCCCCGAACCGGCGACACGCCAAGCCCGAGGCATCATCATCAATGATGTCCCTCTCTGACTGAAGCGTTTCACCAAGTTCGGCACAGTTACCTCCGTCATCGATATTAGAATCATTATAATCTTGGTGACATTTTATTGTCAAATTCTCAATCCAATTTTTTATGAGCGATTTATACGTCGTAGTGAATAGCGGTTGGTCTAAAGTCGTGATTAACGACTACTAAGTACCATCGTCCAGCATGAGGTAGTCGCACATTGAACCGATGGGCAGTGGCATTAGTGACTCCACCAAAGCTTGTGAAAGCGGCACCCGCTCGGTAATTGCCGAACTCTACGTCATCGACTACGTACGTATCTACAGGGAACTCTGATTCGATATAAAACGATATTCTCGGTCCCGTTATGCCCGATGTAATATCAAATGTGAAGTAGATGTACGTGTTTGCAGGTAGAGTCTGCGTGGGCATTACTTCTGTCCATCCTTTGGTTGTGGCACTTCGGTTGGGGCACTTGGTTGACTCCTTCCCCGTGTCGCACCATGAAATTCTTGAACTTCCTCTATGAATGTCCGTATAGGATAGTAGAACAATGGAATCAGAATGACCAATAACGCCTTCCAATTGTCGTTCAGAAATTGAATTATCGCGCCTACTCTTGTTTCCGCTGGTGGATTCGGGCTGAAAATTAGTGACACAATACCATAGATTACGAACGCAACAACCAAAACGACACAGAGTAATTCGAGGCACCTGAGAATTGCCCCTACTATTCTTACGTACTTTGGCTGTTGATTGTGTGGCATCGGTCATATTTTACACCTCTACTCATTGGTCTTCAACCATAGCCGAACTAAATCCCGCATACCACCTTTGACAAACTTTCCGTTTCCTTGCTACGCTATGGGTAATCTGTATGAGCACACTCGATTATTCACATTTCAAGAAATTGGACCTGCATATCCATACGCCTCACTCTTTATGCTATAGCGATATGACAGTAAAGCCGGACCAGATTGTTGAAGCCGCTGTTGCCACCGGTTTAAATGCCATCGGTATTACCGACCACAACACAGTGGAAGGGATAGATGAAATACGCAAAGCCGCTTCTGAAGAAAAGCTGGTAGTTTTTCCGGGCATAGAGCTTACAACCAGGAGCGGTCATTTTCTGGCGATTTTTAATGTTGGCACATACGTCATAGAACTGGACAGGTTGCTTGATGAATTGGGAATTGCCGCGGCTCGTCGTGGTGATGGGGTAGAGCAGATAAGCGGCGAAGCGGAAGCTGTCTTCAAAATGGTGGTTGAATATGGAGGAGTAGTGATTGCGGCACACATTGAGCGCTGGCCCAGCGGTTTTCTCGAAACAAAGGAATCGCGCTCGGCTAAAATGGTAATCCATGCCAGCCCCTTTTTGAGCGCTCTGGAGATTTCCGTTGCTCAAAATTGTGAACAATGGAATAAGGGACAGATGCGTGGTTACCCTAAGAAATATGCCTGTATTCAGGGTTCGGATGCTCACGCTCCGGATGAAGTAGGCAGACGACCTTTTCTTGTCCGCATGGAAAAAGTCGGGCTGGGGGCTTTGAAATCTGCTTTTGCCAATTGGGATAATTCGATTGCCTTTCCAGATTAATTACACGGATTAGCAAGCCGCTAAAGGAGACGATAATGACCGAATATCCGGACATTCTGTACGTAAAAGAAGGACATATCGCAACTATTACCCTAAACCGTCCAGACAAAATGAACTCATTCAGTGCCAAGATGTCGGATAGTATTTACCGAGCAATCTCTGATTCAGCGGCGGATAAAAAAATCAGAGTCATCATTCTGACCGCTAAAGGGCGGGCTTTTTGTGCCGGTGCGGATGTGAAGCAAATGGCGCAGAGATTGGATGAACCGGGCGGAGCCGAAAGGGATATGGTGCAGATTGACAGCCGTACCTCTCTCTATGTTTTAATGCAGAAGTGTAATAAGCCAATCATTGCGGCGGTGAATGGCGTTGCCGTAGGTGGTGGACTTGACCTTGCTCTTGCCTGCGATATTCGGATTGCCTCTGACCAGGCGAAATTCGCTGAGGTGTTTGTACGCCGTGGTATGATACCCGCTTCCGGCGGCACCTATTTTCTGCCCAGACTAGTGGGGATTGATAAAGCCCTGCTTATGGCATGGACGGGAGATATGGTCGATGCTAAAGAGGCGGAGCAAATCGGGTTGGTGACTATGGTTGTCCCGCATGACGAATTAGAGACGGCGACGATGGACCTGGCAGAAAAGCTGGCGAAAGGTCCGCCGCTGGCAATTCAACATGCCAAACGCGCTATCTACGATGGGCTGACCATGGACCTGGAAACAAATCTGAAGATGATAGCTCCTCTTGTCAAAGAGCTGAACCTGACACAAGACCATAAAGAAGGTGCGCGAGCATTTGTAGAGAAGCGAGAGCCAGTATTCAGGGGAGAGTAATAATTCTTTAACGCTTTTGTGCCGCTACAAATGCCCTCGTTCCCTGTTTCTTTATTTTTCTCAGATTTTGCAGGTGCTCGTCTTCGTGAATGGGTTTCAGGAAATCCAGCTTAGTGCAGGTTTCGAATTCACTGCACTCCCAGCAACCGGTGATATTTTTCTTCTGACAGCAAACCCTAATTTTACAGCCTGGATTCCCACCTCCATCCCTACAAATACGACTACATCGTAATCTAACCATTGCTCCTAAAACTTCATAGCATATGACATAATTTGACAAGCCTTTGAAATATTTTGATAGACCTGGAGCCATCCGGTCGAACTTCTCTTCCCGGAGTTTTTTCCTCAGGTCTCTCGCTAAATTGGCAATCTCTCCCTTACGGTTGAAACAATCAGCGCAATACAGCCCGCAATAGGCGATTGCTTTTTCTTTATTATTCATCAGAGGGACGTTCCTGAATTTACTTTTTCCTTAATATGAAAGATGTAACCTGCCTGTTATCAATTGTAACTTTTTTGTAACCCAGCAAGCTTGATTGTAACCTCATGCTTACTCTGAGTTTGTATAGTTAATTTTGAGAGGAGTTACAGGTAATTAACATGAGTTTCCTCTGGCTGATAATCCCGGTGATAGTTGCTTTCCCACTCTTCCTCCTGACTATGTTGGTCAGTATCATCGCCTCACGTGTTCATCTGAAACCGCATCAAGTAGCAACTTCAGAAACTGGACAGATGGATAACGAATAAGACACCACAAAACTAGCACCGCATCTGCGTCATTAGTTACCCTGTTTTTTCCCGCTATTGTGCTCTTCTTCTTGTTCTTGACTCTTCTTGGCTACCTGCAACAATTTTTCCAGATTATCATTGTTACCAGCGACAACCAGAACATCACCATCCCGAATAATTTCTTGCTGACTTGGAGTGACAATGATTTCCTTTTCCCGCTGAATCAGAACAACCGCTACTTCCCATTTACCTTTAGGTCCGAAACCGAGGTCGCTAAGTTTTTCTCCAACAAGATATGATGGGGCTGTCATTCTGGCGACACCATAGCCTGTGACAAGCGGCATATAATAGGAAACCTCAGAGAGAGTGACCACCTGTGCTACCCGAGCGCCCATTTCCTGTTCTGGATAGACCACCTTATCCGCGCCGATTTTTTCCAGAATGCTACCGTGAAGTGCGTTATCCGCGCGGGCAATCACGTAAGGCACCCCCAGTTTTTTAAGTAGAATAGTAGACAGAACGCTGGCTTCAACCGCCGAGCCGATGGCGACGATAGCAATATCAAAGTTACCGATACCCAATTCTCGGAGCACGGTTTCATTTGTGCAGTCTGCCTGAATGGAGTGCGTGATTTCAGAAGCGACACTCTGCACTGTTTTCTCATCGACATCTATAGCAAGGACATCGTGTCCGATTGCATACAGTGTCCTGGCAATACTGCCACCGAACCGTCCCAGTCCAACGATGACAATCTGTTTTTTCATAGATACCTCCTTCAGGAAGAATCCTTAACCGATGCGCACTGCCTCCTTAGGATAACTAAAATCGGAGCGGCGCTGGCGTAATGTGAGCGATAGTATCAACGTAAGCGGTCCGATACGACCGACGAACATGGCCAGGATAATTAGCAAACGTCCGGCAGTAGTTAATAGTGGCGTAATGCCGGTTGAGAGGCCGACCGTACCAAAGGCGGAAATAGTCTCAAAGAGCAAGTCAACGAAACTTTTATTTTCTGTGATGGTCAGGCAAAAAACTATTGAAAAAATGAATACCACTGAGAGTATTACCAGAGTCAGGGCGCGGTGAATTTGTTCGGTACTAATTTCACGCTCAAAAGCAGTGGGATTTTCATTGCCGCGGAGAGTGCTGATTATAGTGGCGATAAGCAAGCCGAAAGTATTCACCTTGATACCACCGGCTGTGGAACCTGAAGCCCCGCCAACAAACATTAAGAACATGGTAAAAAACAACGAGTAAACAGCAAAACTACCAATATTGAGAGAGGCAAAACCAGCAGTGCGTGGAGTCACCGAGTGAAAGAAGGCATTGAGTATTTTCTGTGGTAATGATAGAGTGCCAAGAGTCTCAGGATTGTTCATTTCAGTTAGCAGGATAACGATAGTACCCAGCGCGAGGAGAAAAGCTGTGGTTGTTATGACCATTTTGCTATCGAGAGAAAGATGAGTGAAGACTCTTTTTTTTATTAAATCACTGACGACCATATAACTGATACCGCCGAGGATGATGAGCCCCGCTGTGGTGAGAACGACCAGGGGGTCCGTTTGAAAATCGGATAAACTACGGAAACCACCGTACAAGTCGAAACCGCAGTTGTTAAAAGCTGAAATAGAGTGGAAAAGAGATTTCCATAGCGCCTGACCGTGTGGAAAAAGAGTGGAGATACGGAGATAGATAAGTGCCGCTCCCAGAAGTTCGGCGATTATAGTAAAGAACGCCATTTGTCGTACGATTCTTACCACCCCACCTAATTGAGTTACTCCCATTGCTTCCTTGATGAGAAGCCTCTCACGCAATCCAATCCTTCGTCCTAATGCCAGTAAGACTAAAGTAGCGGTGGTCATAAAACCGAAGCCGCCTATTTGTATAAGTAAGAGAATTACTCCTTCCCCGAAAGGACTCCAATAGTCATTCGTATCAAATACAACCAGACCAGTTACGCAGACAGATGATGTGGCAGTGAAGAGAGCAGTAGTAGGGTGTGGGGCGATGCCATCAGCTGTGGAGATAGGGAGCATGAGGAGAAGCGTCCCAATCAGAATAATCGCTGCGAACCCATAAGCAATAATTGCGGTAGAGATGCCGCCTCCCATTCGACGTCGTGTGATAGAAGGTAAAATCACCTCCCATTGGATGGGACGCGGTACCCTGAAAATACGGTCGCCTGGCTTAATAAAGCGACGGCGCGGTGTGGATTTATTTTTCTCTGGCATTATAGTGTATTATGTTCAATGAACCCCGATAACCGTTATTATAGAATGTCTCGCGGACGATGTATAGGGGGTAATTGATGTCTGACCTTGTTGACATTATAATCTAGCCTAACATAGCTCTGTGTTTGTTTCCAATATAAAGGTTTGACTTTCTCGTGTGCGAATGACCGAAGAAATCAGGAGGGCTTTTGTCTTCGTATACGAGTAGCAAGTATAATGGAGACACAAAGATACCATTGAGTCTAAAGGAGAGAAGGCGATGACGCAGGAAGTGAAAACCAGACCCCTGAATCGATTAAAGTCAATGTATGCCCTCCGCGCGGAAGTGGATAAAATGTATCAAGCAGGCGGAGAGGCGGAAGCGGAAGGTAAACCCGTTGCCTGGGTAATGCTTGAGGGTTGGGCGAATGCCATTCTCAATGCGATGGACATCATCACCGTCTTTCCTGAAAACTACAGTAGCCTTTGCGCGGCTCAAAAACTAGCCGGCCCTTTTCTAGAAAGAGCGGAGACTGAAGGCTACCCGACTCATCTCTGTGGTTACGCGCGCGCCTGTGTCGGTTATTCTGCACGCATGGTGGAGTTGAATGGCCAAATCCCGCCTGAAGCGCCAGCTGGAGGTATGCCCCGCCCAATGTTATTGGTTGCTTCCGGAGAGGTTTGTGACGCCAGGTTTAAGTGGTTCCAATCGTTGGGTAGATATTTTGATGCGCCGGTCTGGACATTGGAGTCGCCCTCACCGAATGCTCGCGAAAGCTTGACGCCTGGTACTTACGAACGTAATACCCAGTTCCTTGTCAACGAAATCAAACAATTTGTAATTTTTCTGGAAAAACTCACGGGTAAAAAAATGGAATGGGATAAACTGCTTTTTACCGGCGATGGAACTAACAAGATTAACCGCCTCCGCTGGGACATCAATCAGCTCCGCAAAGCTCGACCTAGCCCCATGCACACCCGTGATTTCTGGAGCGTAATGTCTGCTGCATTATACCGTGGTGCTGCTGACCCAACAGTAATTGTAGAGGGGAACCAGAAAATGTACGATGAGGTGAAATACCGGGTCGACCATGGTATCGCTGGCATTAACCGTCCGGAGAAATACCGCATGTCATTCGAGGGATTGGCGCCCTGGCATAGCCTGAGTTTTCTCGATAGCCTGGCAGACCGCGGCTGGAACTTTGTTTGTGAATCCGCTTATAGCCCAGGTCGCCCCTTTAAAGTTGACCTGAGCAGTGTTACTGACCCTGTCGAAAGGTATGTAAGAAAGCGCTATCGCAGTCTGGCAAGTGTTATCGAGCAGGAGTTCGAGCCGGAAGAAGCCTCTGAGGTTAAGGAAGAAATTATGCGTGAAGGTTCATCAAACCGACTGCGCCTTAGACATATCCGAGAATACCAGTGCGATGGTGTGGTACTCCATGTATTGCTCTCATGTCGCTCGGCGTCTTCCGGTTTAACCCTGTTTGCTGACCAGTTACTGGATATGTACAAGGTACCGTCGTTGATAATTGAGGGCGACATTATCGATACCAGTCTCTTTAATCCTGTGGAAGCCATGAAAAAAGCCGAAGCTTTTGAAGATACCATGGACCACTACAAGAAGGTAAGGAAAGACCTGGGATTTGAATGGTAAGTTGACTAGCTAATGATGTGAGGGAGATTTAACTAATGTCTGCAGCAACGAAGCAAGGATTTGCCCGGGTTCAGGAACTTTATCAGGACCGTACTCAGCGGATTAAAGAGCTAAAAGAAGAAGGCAAGAAAATTATCGGTTATCTCTGCATCTATCCGGTGACGGAGATAATGACTGCACTCGACCTCGTCCCGTATCGAGTGCTTGGAGATATGCGGGAGCCAATCACAAAGGCGGATGCCTATCTCCCCTCGGTAGTATGTCCATTCTTACGTAGTTGTCTGGACCTTGGCTTGAAGGGAAAGTATGAATTCTTAGATGGAGTGGTGACCAGTCATATTTGTGATGTCGGCAGTAGCCTGAGCGGTATATGGCGTTATACTGTGAAGACACCTTTCCATTACAATATCGATACTCCCCATACGACACATGATACCTCTTTGAACCAGATAAAGGGTGTCTTGAAGGCTTATCAGACAGCAATGGAGAACTTTGCTGGCAAGAAAATCACAAATGCGAAGTTAAAAAAGGCAATTATCCTGCACAACGAACAGCGAGCCCTGGCGCGAGAACTCTATGAACTGAAGAAACAGGACCCGCCGCTAGTCTCCGGTGCAGAGACGCTCAAGATTATTAAAGTCATCCAGAGTATTCCGGTAGTTGAAGGCAATGCTCTGCTTCGTGAAGTCATTAGTGAAGCCAGGACGCGGAAGAATAAGCCGGCGAAAAAGAACGCACGGTTGCTGGTCTGGGGTAGTATCCTGGATGACACTCCGCTCATCGAAATGATTGAGAGTCTCGATGCGAACGTTGTTATAGATGATACCTGTGTGGGAAGCCGACCATTTTTTGATGATGTTAAGATAACACCAGACCTCATTGACGGACTGGCGCAACACTACCTGGTCGATATCAAATGTCCTCGCACTTTCCGTGCTCGCGATTTCTATGCGGTTAAAAAGAATTATTTGGAAGACCTGAAGACCCGTTTCTCCTATCTCTCCGATTATGCCCGGGAGTGGAAGGCGAACGGCGTTATTCTGCAATCGGTACGTTACTGCGATACACACGGCTATGAAGTACCTCAGGTGCGGGACTATCTTAAAGAAATAGACTTGCCCGGCATCTATCTTGAACACGATTACACTGTCGGTGGGTTGGCGCCGCTAAAGACCAGAGTGCAAGGTTTTCTGGAGATTATCGAGTAGCGTAATATCAGGTTTGTTTTCGATTGATTCGAGGGGGTGATTCCCATCTACTTTGCAGGTATTGACCTTGGTTCAACTATGACCAAGGTAGTAGTAGTTGACGAATCCGAAAAATTGCTTGCTTACGTGGTACAACACACCGGCGCTGAACACCGCCGCCTGGCGAACAGGGTAATGGAAGAAGCGCTCAGTCAGGCAGGCATCACAATTGATGATATCACTTACATCATCGCTACAGGATATGGACGAATTAATGTCCCCTTCGCAGACAAACAGATTACCGAACTGACCTGCCATGCCCGGGGAGTCTCTCACTTCTTCCCGAATGTTAGCCTGGCAATTGATATTGGCGGGCAAGATGCCAAAGCTATGAAGATAAAAAACGGCAAGCTCATTGATTTTATGATGAGTGATAAATGTGCCGCCGGTACCGGAAGATATCTTGAGGTCGTCGCTCAGACGCTGGGGCTGTCTATCGAAGATTTGGGTCCAATTTCCCTCAAATCCACCCATAAAGTTTCTATAAGTAGCATCTGTACGATATTTGCTCAACAGGAGGTCAGCAACCACCTGTCCGCCGGCGTACCGTTAGAAGATGTGGTCGCCGGTTTGCATGATGCCATTGCCGGGCGGGTGGCACGTATGGCGCGCCGACTGAAAGTGGAACCGGATGTGGTTTTCACCGGCGGCGTTGCCAAGAACACTGGTGTTGTGAGAGCACTTGAAGAGAATCTCGGTTGTCCGGTGCTTGTGCCTTCTGAGCCATTACTAAGCGGTGCACTTGGCGCAGCGCTCATCGCCCGAGAGACGGCATTGAAAGCGCAGGCAGAAGGGAAACCATTGCAGAAAGTCGGACGTAAACTGGAGGAGGCAACTTTTTTCAAGCAGGACGATGGCATACTATCTGGGAATTGATATTGGTTCGGGGACAAGCAAGGGCGTTGTGATGCAGGACAGCAACGTTATTGCTTCTCATTCATTACGCTCCGGCGTGAATTATAAGCTGGCGGTACGAAAATTGCGTGAGGAACTGCTTGAGAAAGCAAAAATATCTGCAGATGAAATAGCCAGCGCGGTAGCAACGGGTCAGGGTGCTGGTATGGTCGATTATGCAGACAGACAGGTGGCTGATATCCGCTGTTGTGCGCGCGGTATGAATAACGTCTTCCCTCAGGTTCGTACCATAATTGATGTCGAGGGGCAATCGACCCAGGTATTGCGGATTAACGGGCAGGGCCAGGTTATCAACTTCGTTACCAGTGAACGGTGTGCTGCAGGTGCCGGTCGTTTTCTTGACATAATAGCAAATGTTCTGCAGATTCCGCTGGGAGAAATCGGGGTGCTTTCTTTAAAGTCGAAGAACCCGGTTATTTTCACCACAGCCTGTGCTGTGTTTGGCGAATCGGAGGCGGTATCCCGTGTTGCCGAAGGCGTCAGCAAAGAGGACATTCTTGCAGGGGTACATAAGGCACTAGCGGAAAAAATTGGCTCTATGGTTGATAGGGTAGGGATGGAGCCGAAGTGTGGGATATGTGGGGGTGGGGCACTTAATACAGGTCTCGTCGCTTGGGTGCAAAGACGGCTCGGTGTGGAACTTCTGGTACCACCACAGCCGCAATTTATTACCGCTTTTGGTGCTGCTATTTTCGCTAGAGAACCGGGAACAACCAATATTTCTCCATAATCTAGTGCTACCTACGTGCTTCCTTGTTTTCTTCCACGGATACTTAAAATATCCGATATATTCCTTTCTTATGACAGGTGATATACTAAAGCCATCGGGAGGCAGAAAATGACTCTGGAGCATGTGTCCGGAAAGAAAACAAAACGTATCGTTATCTATGCG
This sequence comes from Dehalococcoidales bacterium, assembly GCA_036396095.1. Lineage (GTDB taxonomy): Bacteria > Chloroflexota > Dehalococcoidia > Dehalococcoidales > Fen-1064 > JAURWL01. Next base: position 52,417 of record DASWLM010000016.1, read on the forward strand.
CTCAGTACCTGTCCCTGGTGCCGCAGAACAAAGAATTTGCTGAATGAATTGGGGGTTGAGTATTATTTTACGGATGTAGACCTGGCATCTGACAAAGAAAAGCAGACTTTACTGGACACCGTACGTAAATGGAATCCTGCCTGTTCCTTTCCAACGATTGTCATCGCTGATAAAAAATGTATTATTGGGTTCAAGGAAGATGAAATCCGTGAGGCGATACGGTAGTGAGTGAACAATTCAATGTGACGCAAGAAGAAATCAACCGCCTCTATGAGCAATTAAAACGCGAAGCCGAATCCAATGGATACTACCTGAATCCAGATGTTGAGTTTGCCAAGGAACTGGTCAGGGGATTGCTCACGAATGAAAAACGTTACGGGTATCGTGCCTGTCCCTGTCGGCTAGCTGACGGGAACAAAAATGATGACCTGGATATTATTTGTCCGTGTGATTACCGCGACCCGGACCTGACAGATTTTAGCACTTGCTACTGAGCACTTTATGTAACCGGGGAGGTCATCTCCGGAAATAAGAAAATCGGACCAATCCCCGAACGCCGTCCCCCACCTGAGAAACGCACACAAGTATCGGGTCAGCAACCTTTATCCCGTGGCATCGTTTTTCCTTTACCAATATGGCGATGCCGCGTCTGCGGGTATTTGTGCGCCCGTGATAGCCCACCAGAAATCTGCCCCATCTGCAAAGCTAAAAAGGACCGCTTTGAACGATTTGCCTGACGTACTGTCTGACTCCATCTTCAACATCTAGTTTGACATCCGTACCCTTTCGGGGCTAATATTCGTTTGCCTGAATTTTTACCCTGTTGTGATAAAAGGAGTAACGGCAATGAAAGACGAAATTATTATCAAAGAAGGGTTCATGTACGGACCATGGAAACCATCCATTAATGCCGCCGCCCAGGTAAAAGGTTCTATCCATGAAGAGGAGACCGCTCAGAAAGTCGGTATGCGGGGTGGGGCGGTGGCTGGTACAATGCACCTTGACCTCTTTCCTCCATTGATTCTAAAAGCGTTTGGACAGCGATTCTTTGAACGCGGCTGTATCAGTTTGTTCTACACCTATGCCATGACGCATGGTGAAGAGGTGCGGGCGATCATAAAAGTTCCCCCGAAAGATGCGAAAGATGTGCAGGTGGAGGCGAGGGTGGAATCGTTGGATGACCATCTTGTTGCGCAGGGTACTATTTCTGCAGGCAACCCAAAGGAAATCTCATACTTGCAAGCAATGAAAATAGAGAGTAGTCCGCAAGAACAGCTGCGTATTTTGAAAGGACTGAAACCCGGCGATGAATTGCCTGCCAAAGATGTCGTAACGAGTACAGAGCGTATGATGAACGCGCTGGATAGACTTGAGGACGTTATCGATTGGTATACTCAGAAATCTCCCTGGGGCACAATGATTGTACCGCCCAGCATGACATGGGGGCTGATGGGAATGAGTCCATCATTTACTCCACAGGGAGTGGGATTTTTTGGCGCTACCGAAATACGTTATGTGAATGGGCCGATAAAAGTCGATGTAAATTATCAAACCACAGGGAAAGCGATTGCCGTAGGTGTGACTAGCCGCACCGAGTACTACTGGTTAGAGTCGCAACTGCGCGAAAAGGCAACCGGCAAGCTGGTTGCCCAAATGCGCCATATGACGCGCTATATGAAACAGGGGTCACCACTTTACCCGGAAATAAAGTAGAACACAATATTTGGGTGCTATGGTAACTGAATCGGGGTTGTGAAAACAGCCCCTTTTCTCTATTATCCCACTCACTACTCATACAGGATTTGCATAACTAATATCTTTCATTCATACTATCTACAACTGAAAATTCAAGGAGTGAATTGTAATGGAAACTGCGGAATTAGCGAAACTTATTAAGAGCCGACGCTCCATTCGAGCTTGGCAGGATAAACCTGTACCTGAAGAACTATTAATGCAGGCAGTTGAACTGGCGACATGGGCACCAAACGGCGCGAACGCACAACTCTGGTATTTTTATGTCGTTCTGGATAAGAAAATAATCAAAGCTATTGCCGATGCCGCACAGGCAAATATGACTGCTATGTCTACATGGCCCGAAACGGCACGCTCCGGAGGGTTTATGCCACCCAGACCAGCACCAGGGACGACAGCTTCACCTCCGCAACGTCGTAGTCCGCTCGGCGAGGCTCCTGCAATGATTTTAGTCGGTACCAAGAAACGGGAAAATCCGATGGATAAGATAATAGCAGAGCGCGCCAAGGTAGATGAGAGAGCCGCCCAAATGGCGCAATGGGGCATTATACTCAACCCGAGAATGCAATCGGTATCGGCGGGTATTGCCTATCTCCTGCTGGTGCTACACCAGATGGGGCTGGGCGCTACATGGATGACCGGTCCTCTGGCACAATCGAAGGGTGACGTGGAAAAAATCCTCAATGTCCCGGCAGACATGGATATTATCGCTTTGATACCGGTCGGCTACCCACTGGATAGTCCCAGCGGAATCAGAAAGCCGGTTAGCGAGGTCAGTAAAGTAATTAAATAGCTGTTAGCTATCAGCCTGTTTGTTGCTTGTTACTTGATTATTGGGATTTGGGGGTATTGTGAGTGGTGTGGGGTATGGTGAGCGGTACTGTATGGTAGACAGAACTAGGACGTTTGAGCTGGCGTTTAGCCTAAGTTGCGTATTACATTAGATTTGTACAGAGCCTAGCTTTGACTATGCGACGAGTGGGGCATTCAATCGCTCTTTGATTGAGGTTAGGGTCTTTTTGATTGATTCTGGAGTTCTGCCGGTGCTGCCTATCCTCTCAGCAACGGAATAACAAAAGACCTCAAAACTCATTCCAACTTCCTTACCCGATACAAAGTCCTGGTAGAATTTACCAAGAATAGTCTTACCATCAAATTTCACGAACGCAGTTTTATCTGTAATCATATTTTCTACTTGTTTAGTTATACTCTGGATTCGCGTAGCAGTTTCCTCTTTGTTGGCAAAATATTTCCTCAACTCTTCAACACCAGCATCCCTCTCTTGCTCTAATTCTCCCAAACTCTTGCCCTTAAACTGCACATGAAACGGTGGAATAATCGCTCTCATGCGCCTGTTAACCTCACCTTGAATGGAATCTCTACAAATAGTAAGCAATTCCCTTTCCACTGCTTCTTTGTCCGCTATTCCCGTTTTTTCGCGGTATGACTCTAAGACTTCATATATAGAGGTAGGGTCTAGTAAAGCATTTTCTATCGTACAGTATTCCCATTTTTCAATACCTGCTGAGGTTTTAACGTCAATATCGAGGTCAGCATCAACAATCGCATATACGGGAAGCCCGACTAATTTCTCTGAAATGATTTGGTTCAATAGACCAGCAGCTTTACTTACCTCTTTCTTCCCACCCATTGGCACGAAAGTGAAATCCTTTGCTTGATTGCACAACAGCTCCAATAATCTCTGGTCACTTGGAGCGGTTTTCATCTCTTCTGGGGCTTTTCCTTCGATAAATACTATAGGTCGCCCTAGTGTCAAAATAGCTACATCTCCGCAAACGTCCTTAAATAGGTCGAGCTTTTCTTGATTTGAAATCACCTTACGTAGTTGATTGCTATCTCTAGCGATTTCTCTGGATACAAGTGCGAAAATCTCATTTGAAGCTGCCTCGTTGATTATCACTGGAGAATGCGTTGCGACAATGAATTGAACATTATCCTCATAGGCTCTCTTCCGCATATATGTGAGCATTCTTTTTTGAAGCTCTGGATGGATGTGTAAATCCGGTTCGTCTAGTACCATCACTGTATCTGGTGCTGAGTCAAGGTCTATTTCTTTTCCCTTCTGCAATTTTCGAATAATTTGATTGATTTGTCTTTCGAGCAAGGGCATAAACAAAGCGATAACCTCTTTTTCTCCTGAACTAAGGTCATCTATATCAATCGGTTCTTTCACTCCTTGAACACTCATGAGACATCCAACATCATCTCTATTGCTTTGATCAACTCGTAAAAAGTTTAGATGTGGTAGGAGAATAGCGAGCATTTCCTTCAGGGGCTTATATATGTCAGGGGCATAGCCTTCTGGGTATTTCAAATTATTTTTATCGATTTCGGATACTATTGCATTCTGGCGTTTAGTTTCTATTTGGGCAAGGATATACTTGATAACCCCTGGAGCTTCGTCTGTAGTATCAGGTCTCCTTTGGGTGTCTGGGATTCTTATCCCCTCAAAGCCTGGTATAGAGTCCTGCGTTAGCATGGAGTAATAATCATGTTCTTGGGAATATAGCCACATGCTCTTGATCTGTCTCCGTCGCCAAGTGCGGTGTGGACCCGTATAAAGTATCTTTCCCGTGCCCTTCACTCTCTCTCCTGAAAACTTTCTTAGTTCGTTAAGTAGTGTAGATTTACCGACACCATTGCGCCCTGCGATAACCATTAACTTTGGTACGCTGTCACACGAGGCTTTGTTGACTATTTTTGCTTTTACTATATTGAACGACTGTATAGGCATTACAAATTCCTGCCCAAATATAGCATTTCTCCGGCATAGAAGACAAGAACACGTTAGCAAAAAAGTCTTGCCAACTTTCTGGCAACTATGGGATGGTGGGCGGTACAGGATTTGAACCTGTGACCCCTTCCGTGTGAAGGAAGTGCTCTAACCCCTGAGCCAACCGCCCGAGTAATCTGTGGACCTTCCCAATGCAAATCGGGATATTCTAACCCCTGAGCCCCAAGCGCCCCGAATGAATGTATTCTATTGTAGCTATAAAACAGTATTTTTGTAAAGATGAATACTGCTAGACACCGATAAAACAATGGAGCGCCGGGTTGTTCCAATATGTCCGACGCTCCACTTAGCCCCCAACTAACTTATTAAGTAGAATTACATCATGCAATCGCCACTACTCAACAACACCCTCCAGTATTAGCTCCCTGATTTCCTTATCAGACATTCCGAGCAGTTCTTTCAAAGCCCATTCATTTTGTTCACCCATTAAAGGAGCTCGTTTTAATTCAACCGGGCAGTTAGACATAGTAAATGATGGAGCTACTCCGTGGCAATCACCGACTTCTGGGAAATTCATTTTCCAGAAAACATGCCGATGCCGTAACTGAAGGTCTTTTTCAAATATATCTTCACCGGTAGATACGACTCCTGCAGATACACCAGCGGCTTGCATCATGTCCATAACTTCATAGTCTGTACGGTTGATTGTCCATCCACTGATATATCTATCCATTTCCTCCAGGTTTTCCTGGCGTGCCTGTAAAGTGGCGAATTTAGCTTCTTTAGTCCAGGGAGGATTCCCGAGTACTTTACAGAAATTCCGCCATTCTTCATCGTTAGAAACAGTGATCGCTACCCATCTGTCTTCCCAGTGACAGCGGTAAGCATTATGCGGAGCCGCATAAGGTGAGCGATTTTTCACAGGTGGTTCGTGCGTAGCAAATTCTTTATATGATGTGATTATTCTTGCACCGAGTCCGGCGTCGCGCAGAGTTCTTTCCGCAATTAGAGGGGTGCGGATAATTGTCCAGGATTCTATCAGTTTATCCAGTTCTGCCTCGTTCTCTCGTCTTGCTCGAAGAGTCGCAAATTTAGGGTCTTTCGTCCAGGCTGGTGAACCCATGACTTGACATAATTTCTGCCACTCCTCATCCGTATATACGGCAATGATAATCCATTTGTCATCCAGGTGACGCGCGCGGCAGGGATAGGCGTTATTTGGCGCAGCATAAGGATAATAGTTGCCCACTCTTTCTGCTATTCTTCCGTTCACCGCATAGTCTAATAGTAATGGTGCCATATAGTGGACGGACGCCTCATACTGCGACTCATCGATATATTGCCCTTTCCCCGTCCGTCGGCGATAATCGACCGCCGCTAGAAGTGCCAGCAAACTATACCGGGGAGCAACAAAGTCCGTATAGGGTCCGATTCCATATGGTTCACGGTCAGGATAGCCAACGATATTACCAAATCCAGCGAGGTTTACGAGTTGTGTTCCATAACCGGGATGTCTTGAGTGTGGTCCGGTTTGTCCTTGCATACACGTACTGAGCATAATAAGGTCTGGTTTTACTTTCTTGAGTTCGTTGTAGCCCAAACCCATCTTTTCCATAGCGCCACCGGCGAAATTTTCCACAACAATATCCGCCCGAGCAACGAATTTTTTCGCTATCTCTTTGCCTTTTGGATGAGCAAGATTCAGAGCTACGCCGTATTTAGTTGTATTCCAAAGATTGAAACTCATACCACGGTTTGCCCATGGCTGAAATACATATGGGTCATCCAATACTGAAGGAGTCCCAAATGACTGCCGGAAAATATCCAGATGGTTTCTACCCTCTATCTTAATCACCTCGGCTCCATGTGCAGCCAGGGTCTTCGTAATCATCGACCCGGCGATAACGGCGCTAAAATCGGCAACTTTAAATCCTTCAAATAGTTTTCGACTCATTTATTCTTCCTCTTTCTATCAATCGCACTAAATTACTTTAGTTTTTTTCAATTCCTGGATTTCTTTTTTCGACATACCGAGTTCTTTCCCGTATATCTCTTCATTATGCTCTCCAATTAATGGAGCACGTCGTTTTATCTGGATAGGAGTCTCGGAGAGCTTTGCAAAAGGACCGGGGTACCGTATTTTTGTATCCAATTCGGGGTGTTCAATGTCTACCCAGAACTCACGAGCGGCAAGCTGGTCGCTTTCCAGGATATCTTTAGTAGTGAATTGAGGATAGAAAAAGATGCGATGTTTCACCGCGCCTTCTAGAAGCTCTACTTTTGTTTGTGCGGCAAAGAACTTGGCAGTCGGTTCTGCCATACGGTCAATCACTTCTTGTGTTAATGTGGCATAATCAAATTTGCTCCAGTCGAAGTTCTTTAGATAATCATCCGCCATTCCCACAGAATCCATCCACCTGACGAAATCCAGATTTCGATTTGGCTGCGTTCCCATAACAGGCATAAAAGCCCAGTTTACAATCCCATCTTTACATTTCCAAACTCTCGTGATATTCAGGTTCGTGACCTGTCCACCACGCGGCTGGACAACCTTACGGGCATCCCAGCCTATATCTGATGTCTGAATTGCAGCCGCCTGAATGGAAAGGTCTATATACTGTCCTTCCCCTGTCATTTGACGATGATAAAGCGCCATCACTGCCGCCATAGCACCTTCAAGACCAGCCTGAAGGTATAGCTGGGGATGATGGCTGATTCTAGTAGGAGGACGGTCATAGTCTCCAACAGCATACAAACGTCCGCCCAGAGCGCGAATAACGAGATCACTGTATTTTAAATCTCTATAAGGTCCGGTCTGTCCGAAGGGGCTTATAGAAACCATGATAAGCCCCGGTCGTATTTTCTCTAACTCGGAATATCCCAGCCCGAGCTTATCCATGTAGCCAGGTTCGAAGGACTCTACCACGAAATCGGCGCTTTTAACCAGTTTTTTAAAGATTTTCTTACCCTCTGTCGACTCGATATCAAGGGTAATACCTCTCTTACTGGTATTGTACGCAAACCAATACAGACTCTTTTCAGGATCAACCTCATCATGATAGAAGGGACCCAAATTCCGGGCTGGGTCGCCACCCGGTCTTTCGACCTTGATAACATCCGCACCAAGGTCACCCAGCAGTTTGCCGCATTGCAGTCCTTTTTCGTCAGCCAGGTCTAGGACTCGATACGGGCTCAGCATGCTTTCCGTCTTGTCTTCCGTCATCGTTACTCCTCAAAAATAATAAAGATACTACTCTGCTGTTATAGCTAGATGAAATCACCGCTTATCTATAAGCCACCTTACAATTCAGGCTAGCCCGGAAAGCGTGTTCTTATCCAGACTGTTTCAAATATAGAAACATTATAATATGCAAGAGCTTTCTGATAAAGTATACTTTTCAGGAAAAAATGTCAAGTTCAAATGTGAAGGATAAGTTCCTATCGGTATATTTACGACTGCCAGCATTCTGTTATAATGTTTCAAGATGTCAGATATTATCGAAGGCAGAAATCCGGTGGTGGAGTCGCTCCGGGCGGGGCGACCTATCAACCGCATCCTGCTGTCCAAAAATGTCCAGCGGCACAGCGTCATTGCGGAAATTCTGCGCCTTTCTCGTGAACATGGTATCCCCGTAGAATATGTTGACGATGCGGCAATACTTAAGTACAGTCTCACGAGCGCGAGCCAGGGGGTTATCGCTCTCGCCGCCGCTAAAGACTACATATCCCTTGACGACCTGCTAAGAATTACTAGAAGCAAGAATGAGCCGGCGCTTTATTGTGTTCTTGATGGCATTGAGGACCCGCAGAATCTGGGAGCAATTCTCCGCACGGCAGATGCCACCGGTTTTCACGGCGTCATTGTGAGAACCCGACGAGCAGCTGGTTTGACTGCCACTGTTGCCAAGGTTTCAGCGGGAGCCATCGAATATGTCCCTGTAGCGCGCGTATCGAACATCTCTAGGTCTCTGGAAATATTGAAGATTGCGGGAGTCTGGGCCATTGGAATCGACATTCGTGGCGAGCAGAAATATACGGAAGTCGACTACAAGATGCCAATGGCACTGATTATCGGTGGTGAAGGCAAAGGTGTCTCCGAGCTGGTGCGCAAGCGTTGTGACGTGCTTGCCCGCATTCCGATGAAAGGACGAATCAGTTCTCTGAATGCTTCCGTTGCCGCGGCGCTCGTGATGTATGAAGCCTTCAGACAGCGCAGTCATCCGTAAATTATGACTAATCCTTTTGCTTATAACTCCGTACAACCACGCTTTGATGTCAGGCAGTTGCGGCAGAACAAACACTGGCGGCATTATACTGTTGATTTCCCCATTGCTTTTCCTGGGCTTTATCAGGAAAGTAATACCGCCATTGGGGAATACTTTCAATCACAGGCTTTACATAAAGCACCACTGGCAATATTGATTCATGGCTGGGGAGACCACAGCACTTTTCCCATGCATTTTCTGGCGCGCAATCTGACGCGAAAGGGAATTCATTGTTTCGTTCTCTACTTACCTTTCCATTCACGACGGCTCCCCAGAGAGATGAAAAAACGCAGTCCCAATTTTACTCAGGAGGAATGGTTTGACGGCTATAGAATTGCAGTCACCGATGTGAGGCAGATTCTTGACTGGGCAGAAAATCGAGATGAGATTGATAAAAAAAGGGTAGCGGTAGTGGGATTGAGCCTAGGAGCCTTTGTGAGTTCCATTGCTATGGGAATCGACGACCGCATAAATGCCGGGGTATTCATCGTCAGCGGCGGTAATTCCGCGAAGATTCAACAGCACAGTCGATTCGCCAAGTTTCGAAAACAATACCGCTTCGAGCAGAAAGACTATGAAGACTATCAGAAAAGCTATGAGCAGTATCTTCAGGATGTGGCTGTTAGAGGTTGGGAAAATATAGAGCCAGCCCGTCAGAGTTTCTTCATCGACCCACTCACTTACGCTTACCGGCTGAAAAAACGTCCGGTCCTTATGATAAATGCCTTGTGGGATGAGTTCATCCCCAGGGAAAACACTTTGGAATTTCAGAAAGCCTGCGGAGGATGTGAGCTTATCTGGTTTCCCACCAGTCATGCCACCATCTGGTCGTTCTATTCACTGATCGCCAGACGTATATACCGGTTTCTGCATACTGCATTACACAGCCTTGAAGATGTGTGACGAGCATAGAATCAGGCTTGAGCCGTATTCATCACAATGGTATAGTAATTGAGAACTTGTAAATCTACCTGACTTTGGGGGAGTGCTGGAATTGGCAGACAGGCAGGACTTAGGATCCTGTGCCGTAAGGCGTGGGGGTTCAACTCCCCCCTTCCCCACTTGCTCCATAACAAACTGATATACCAAGCTTTTTCCCGCGTGAACTATAACTCCGATTCCGTATGTTATTGGCTCTGCTATCTCCAGTAGATATTCAACTCCGAAAGAACATATCCAGTCCGCGATACTGTGCAATATTGCTACATTAAAGTACGTATAACAGCGTATACTCTTTCCCCAAATTGCTTATATATACGAATACCTTTTTTTATTATAGGGTGATTATAATAGCAAATTAGGGCAGATGTGACCGCCAGGGTAATGTGATTGTATTGTTGACATGGTGCTAAACGGCTTAGTTCCATAATGGTAAAGAATTCAGACCTCGGCGGGAAATTATTTACTATGTTCTGCAGGCACTGAAGTTAATCCAGGACAGGAGGTTTACATGGCGCGAGGACGAGAGTTAACCCGAAGGGATTTTCTCAAGCTTTCTGCCGGGTCTACAGCGGCTATGGGATTACTACTGTTTAAATTTCCTAACTTCGAAAAATTATTTGCCGCTTCGGTTGCCGAAGTGCCGGTAATCTGGCTTCAGGCGGGAAGCTGTACTGGGTGCTCGGTATCAATCCTCAATAGCCTGAGCCCGAAGATACAGGATGTATTGGTCAACCAGGTGGTTCCGGGCAAACACATAAGCTTGCGCTACCACCCCACGGTGATGGCGGGTCAAGGCGAGATAGCACTGAAGGCGATGGACGATACCGCTAAAAAGAAGGGCAGTTATGTGCTCGTGGTTGAAGGTGCTGTTGCTACTAAAGACAGCGGTATCTTTTGTGAAGTTGGAGAGATGAGCGGTAAGAGTATGACCGCAATGGAGAAGGTAATCTCACTAGGACGAGGTGCCATGGCTGTGATTGGACTCGGTGCTTGCGCCTATGGTGGTATTCCGGCCGCAGCACCCAACACTACTGGCTGTAAAGCAATAGGACAAATACTGAAAGACAACGGTGTGAATACTCCGGTCGTCTATTTGCCCGGTTGTCCGCCTCATCCCGACTGGTTTGTCGGAACGGTGGCGGCAGTACTCATCGGTGGGCTGGGTGCCGTCAAGTTGGATGATATGGGACGCCCCACGGCTTTTTATGAAAAACTAATTCATGACAATTGCCCGCGGCGCGGGTATTTCGACCAGGGGAAATTCGCTAAAAAATACTCTGAACCTTATTGCCTGTTCGAACTTGGTTGTAAAGGTCCCGTGACCCATAGCGATTGTCCGGTGAGGATGTGGAACAGTGGCACCAACTGGTGTGTTGGCGCCAGCAGTCCGTGCATCGGCTGTTGCAACCCGAGTTTCCCGGATCTGGTTTCGCCTTTCAGAAAGGTTGAGAACCTGGAGGCATTAACCCCACCGTCCTGGTTGCCGCCGATGGACAAGCAGTCGCAGGGGATGAATCCTGGGCTGGCAGCGGGTATTGGTGCCGCTGTAGGAATTGCCGCTGGCGCCGCCGCAGTGAGTATTGCTAAACGCAATTCAAAATCAGAGGCAAAGCCCAAAGAAAAAACGGAGGGCTAAATCATGCAGATAAACAGACGGGATTTTGTTAAGGGTTTGGGAGCGGGTACTGCCATTACTCTGCTTGCCGGTGCTACGAGCACGAAGAGTGTGCTCGCGGCTACTGGAGATGTGGCAGGGAAGAACGATAAAGCCATGCTCTATGACGCTTCAAAATGTGTTGGCTGTCGTGCTTGTCAAAACGCTTGCAAGCAATGGAATCATCAGCCGGCAGAATCTATTGGTTATGATGGAATATATGATAATCCTCGAGACCTCTCACCTGATACATGGACGCTGATTAAATATACAGAATCTGCCAAAGACAAGGAATTGCTTTTCTGCAAATACCAGTGTATGCACTGTACACAGGCCGCTTGTGTGAAGGTTTGTCCCACTAGTACTTAGTTGCATATATAGCTATACATAACATTGGTCATATGTTATACTTAAATCATGCGTAAATCGAGTATCGTGATAATGTTGACCAACGAAGAAAAACAGAATCTGGAAGAGATCAAGCGCACGCGAACCGCT
>DASWLM010000017.1:0-3632 GCA_036396095.1 Dehalococcoidales bacterium
CATAGGATTGTCCTCCAATTGTGCTATCTATTATGTACACAATCGTCACCCAAAGTCAAGAAGTTTTTATGTCATATACAGCCGGCGGTGAGCCAAGCGATAAAACGAGGGGCGAGGATCGTTGACCACTCTTTCAAACAGCCCACTTCTTTGACTATTTCTGTCTTAAAGTTTCGGTTGACCAATTCTCATAAAATATATATATTCTAACCAATAATGTGCAGGGTGGCGGGGTAGATGTTTCTTCGTTTTTCAGGAGAAAAGCCTGGGGTCAGAAGCAAACTTTCGTGAAATATAGGCGAAGTGAAAGGTCAAGGGATAGCCAGTTACCTTGGATTTAAAGAGACTTAACTGTCATAGTGTAGACCTGACACCTGGATTTGCTTCTGACACCTGGATTTGCTTCCTCATAGGCAACACCAAGGACAAAGATTCGAACCACCGACTCCTGCAGGATTAATATTAGGACAACGCTAAACATCGATTGACAATGTGTAGCCATTAGGCTACAATTGATATGGCTGAGATTCGCAAAACTGAACTTTTCGCCAGATGGATCGACGGCTTGAAGGACGTCCGGGCACGCGCACGTATTCTGGTAAGGATTGAGCGATTAGCTGCTGGAAATCCCGGAGATGTAAGGCCGGTGGGAGAAGGGGTTTCAGAGTTGAGAATTGATTACGGACCCGGGTATCGGGTTTATTACACGCAACGCGTGCAATCGGTGATAATTCTGCTGGCAGGTGGTGAGAAAAGCACTCAGGATAAAGATATCAAAACTGCACTTCACCTGGCAAGGAATCTGTAGGAGATACTATGGCAAAAACAATCACGACCAAATACGATGTTTCCGAACATCTTCGTACTCCGCAGGAAATGGCTGCTTATCTTGAAGCATGTATTGAAGAGGCAAATGGTGATGCCGCTTTTATTGCCAAGGCACTTGGAGATATTGCCCGAGCAAAAGGCATGTCTCAAGTAGCGCGGGACGCCGGTTTGTCCCGCGAAAGTCTTTACAAGGCGCTCTCCGGAGAGAGAAGTCCGGGCTTCGATACCGTTCTCAAAGTTATAGATGCACTCGGTCTGAGGCTACACGCAGAAACAGCTCCCGTTGGGAAACCGCATAAAGAAACCAGAAGGTTTCCGAAAAAAGCGCTCCAGCGGATGACTTACAGCCACCGCTAACCCAAGTCGTCCTTCATTATGGGTGAATAGACGGCGACCCCGCTAGTCTAAAAGACAAGAATAGAGGACCTGCCCTTAACGCAGGATAAAAATGAAGAGATCGGCAAAACAGTTTGAATCTGTTTGTTATTAAAGCAGAATATGAGAACCGTCCCCAAGATATGCCAGAGATGTCAAACCTCAAAAACGGATTGAAGCAATGGTAAGGTTTCCTCAGCTATCGCTTTGCTTCTTGGCGGCCTTTTTACTAAGCGCCTGTGCCACGATGCGCACTGCCAATGCTCCAGATGAGCTGGCACGCACATTGAATGACGCCATCGTTGCCATCCCTGCAGAATATTATAAGGGGGACGCTCCTTCGGACTTTTTTTCCTGGGGACGAATGAAAAATGCGAAAGAGGACCTGACAAAGAGGGTAGGTGAGAAAAAGATACCACTGGTTATCTACCTGCATGGCTGCGGCGGTTTCGATTGGTACACCAATCACGACATCTCTCTTTTTCTCCGAAACGGTTACGCGGTTCTTGCACCTAACAGCTTCGCTCGGAAATACAGACCAACAAGCTGCAACCCCATGGCTCACGGAGGCGGCTTATTCAGGGACGTCCTGGCTTTTCGGCTCGCCGAAGCCAGCTACGCTCATGAGGCAGCAAAGAATCTGCCTTGGGTAGACAAACGAAACATTTTTATGGTGGGATTCAGCGAGGGCGGGCTAACGACAGCGCAATATGGGCATGGCGGCCTTGCCGGTAGGATTATCCTCGGATGGACTTGTAATTCAGGGTGGCCTGAGTACAAAGGAATTTCTGGCCCCCGGGATGAACCTATACTTGCGGTTGTTTCATCCAACGATCCCTGGTTCACGAGTCCTTGGGACTCTGGGGATTGTGGCAGCTCGATGTTATTCAGGCGTAATGCAAAGTCCGTCGTTGTCGACGTTAAACTCCATGGCGTCACGAGCCTTCATGACGTCCAGAGCCTTCCAGAAGTACAACAACAAATTCTTCAGTTCCTCAAAGCTTACAGATGTCCCTAAAGCGGGAGTTCAGAGATTGCCAGGCGCAAGCCATAAGTCCTAAGTTGTTGCGGTGATTTGAGTATGTGAGGTGAGGCATTTCAACTGAAAGTGAGCAATGGAGGCCAATTTTCCAAGGAGATTTTTATCCTGACGGGTAACCAATTCAGGAGTCCGTCACCTTTAGAAACGATCTTGGAGTGAATGGTAGTAGGTGTTACAATCAACCCCCTTCTTTGGCCGGAACGTGCCCTGCAAGCCCCGCCTTATAGGCGGGAGTCGAAGGGCACAATATGGAGGAAACTTCCTCTCCGGGAAGCCCCGCCGTGCCTGCCCCGTCCTGACGGGGTGGACGGAAAACTTCACACTGGCATTATACTCAAGAGAATAAAATAGTCAAGTTGAGCACCAATGGGCTTTACAAACTAATTAATTGTTTGAATCCCTTACAGGAAGAATTACCACCCCAAAAAATTCTCCATAGACTATTACACCGACCGGTTTAGAGAAGGGTTCGTAATTGTCCAGCCCGAATCCCGGTTTAGATGGTAAACCCCTTTTCCGGGTCTGTCCTTGCGAGTCCCGTCAAAAGGGGGAAAAGGTACGTAGCAATCTCATTGAACAAGACGGGATTGCTTCACTTCATTCGCAATGACATTTCCTAAATCGGAATTTGGGTCCACCTTTATTCTTGACAGAAAGCTTCTTTTTTTGTATGTTCATCCAACCGGTCGGTCGATTGCCAACGGTATTAAAGAGTAAATCCTGATGGGTATTGCAGAAAGTATTCTGTTCTGAAATGTTAATCTGTTTTTTCAATGATTAGATGTACACAGATCAAGCTATTCTGGAAGTAAAAGCGGCAAATTAAATTAAATAAGGAGGTATCTTGTATGAAGAAGGTACAATTTGTTGGTTTACTGGTTGTTGCATTACTCCTTGGCACGGCAATGATGGGGTGGAGTCAGACTCCTTCGAAACCTATCGAACTCAATTTTGCCATTAGTGATCCTGGAACACATTATGAGGTCAAGGGCGTCTATGAGGTCTGGGCGCGGGAGGTGGAAAAGCGCACAGGCGGGAGGGTAAAGGTCAATGTCTATCCGGGAGAGACCCTGGGCAAGCAGGTCGAACAATACGATCTCATTCTTAAAGGAGCAGCCCAGTTGACCATCCTGGTCGGTCCCCAGTACCCCGGTCGCTTCCCGCTGACGGATGTTTTTAACCTGCCATTCCTCATTCCCCCTGACGGGCCCAATTCACCCGGCAAGGCGATCCGTGACATGGTTCACGAGAAGTATCTGAATCCAATCTACTTCAAAGATGTGAAGGTACTCTGGAAGGGACGTTTTCAACCCAATGTCATCCACATGGCAAAACGGCCGGTTAGAACTCTGAACGATATCAAGGGGCAGATCATCGGGATCCCCGG
>DASWLM010000018.1:0-54989 GCA_036396095.1 Dehalococcoidales bacterium
CTTGAGCATGAGTGCCCCCCTTGTTGATTTGTTCCCTCTATTTTATCAGTATTTAGCCTCCAATCACCGTTCCGGATCATTCAGTTTCAAAGTATTTTCTATTTCTTTATGACGAAGCGGGACTTTTTCGGCAGTCTCATATGATGTAAAGTGTAGTGCTATCTAACTTCACAATAAAACAGTTTGTGTAAATATGAGACGATGAGGCTTTCTCTTGCGTTTTCAGCGTGGGGAGTAAAAACTACAACCAAAACTTCTAAGCATAATATTCCAGTGTGTTTAGAACTGGCTCTATCCTATACTACTTACACGGTGGATTCTTTCTACATTAGCTTTCAATCGGTTTATATCACTAATAGTAAAGAGCCTCCAACCGTTCCTATCACGATATTCCACGTCAGCGAATTTCCCCTCCCGCACCCAGCGAAAGAATGTGCTCGCGTTAGTACCAGCCAATTGACAGGCTTCTTTGGTTTTGTATGTTGTCTCCCCATTTACTTGAAAAGACATATAACAAGCTCCCTAATTTTTTCCTCTTAACAGCAGTTGATTTGGGTCTCTTGGCTCCTATTTCCCAATCCAGCGATTGCCAACCAGAGACACTAGCTTTTACGTTGTGAAGCTGCAGGTTGCGGCTCGCTCTGCTCGAATGGACCTTCAGAACCTGTTGTAGTGGCTATTGCCATTCTGTGGTCCGCTTCCGAAATCGCTTTACCAACATCTTGAAGCTGTTTGCGTACCAGATTGTATGCTATTTCTGCTGAGTCAACCATCTCTTGTGCTTTCCGCCAGCTATTGGAAATAATAGCCGCGGCCTGGGCGGACGCTTCCGTTTGTGTCTTAGCTAATAACTTTTCACTCTCTACTTCTACGGTAATCCGGGCTAAATCAGCCGCTTCACTGGTCAGTTTTTCTGCTTTTTGCTTAGCCTCCGCAATGATTACATCAGCCTCTTTCCGTCCCTCCGCCACTACTTTTTCTATGGTCTTGTCTGCCTGTCGTTTTGCTTCTTCAATTATCATCTCGGCTTGCGTCTCAGCCTCTATTCTACCAGCGGCGATAATCTCCTGTTTTTCAGCTTGCGCTTGAGCGATAATATCGTTTGCTTCGGATTCCGCCTTGGTCCTTTTCTCACCCGCGCCCTTCTCTGCCTCTTCCTTTATCTTCTCACGCTCCTCCTCAAGAAATGCGGCCAGCCGATCCTTATATTCCTGTCTAGCTCTGGCGATGATGGGGCTTTGTACTCGGTCCGTCTCTTGTCTTATCTTGTCGCCCTCCTCGTCAAGAAATTGCGCCACCCGCTCTCTGACGGGGGCTTCCATTTTAACCTCTTTAACCTTCTCGACAACTCTGGGATTCTCCTTTGCCATCTTACTGATCTCCTCTTTCATTCGGTAGCCAGGTTCCGTTTACTGTGACTTAAGATTTATGTGTTCACTTTAGTCGACCATGTTCAATCATGCCTATTTTATTAGAGTCATATGAGGCTGACAATCACCTAAAAGTCATGGCTTGAGTCGAACAAAAGTACCAGTACTTCTATGAAACTATATCTCAAAACCGGTCAACAAAGAGATATTGAGCTAACCTTCAAGTGCTCTATCAAAGTCAGGCCAGGTTTATTCTTGGTAGTAGTTGGGACCACGAATTCTGTGGATTTAGTGAAGTAAAAGAAAAGGGGTGAATTAGATAGATCAAAATAACAAAGGACCCCATTCCCTGGAAAGTTTCGGCAACCGCTTGAGCACTTTCCTCTTGATGCCTGGTTTTGAACCACCCTAAAGTAACCCCCAAATCAGTACGTTTGGGTGATTCACATACTAGTCAGAACAGCGTTATACCATATATAGGAATACTCGTAGTAGAATACACGGGTTAAAAACATACGTAGTAGGATACACGGATTAAGTTATGGAGCACTTTCCATTGCAGTTCTAATCGAGCCAAGAGATTAATAGGACGAGTGCCATAGTGACAAAACGAGAGTGGACGTTATTCAGCAATCATGGAATTGTACTTTTTTATATTGCAAAGCACCCACAGAGCACAACTCAGGCAATTGCCCAAGAGACTCTTCTTAGCGTATGGGGGGTACAACAAATAATTAGTGACCTGGAGAAAGGTGGCTACGTAGGAAAACATAGAAACGGCAGGTGTAATCAATATACCGTTCATTACCAATCGCCGCTAAGACATCACCTGATGCGCGATTATACTGTAGGTGAAGTACTCCGGTCCATCGGATGCAAACCTGAGAATATTCAGGAATTTCCGGTAGGGAACAAGGACAGAGGTTAAAATTGCAGGGGGTCAAAGTATGATGAAAAGAGTGTTATCACGAATACCAAACGTAGTCTTATTACTGTTATTGTTGCTTGGCATAACCCTGGGCTCAGGTTGTGGTGGTGGACCACCTGTTTTGACCATTGCCTTCACCACTTCACCCCAGGTATTAGATGCTGGTATCGTATCCGGTGTTATGACTATCCACATACTAGATGCCAAGGGTATGCCGTACAGCCCTGAAACCGATACCGTCATCACTTTGACATCAACCTCCTCCACGACTAAATTTCTTACCAGTTCGACTGGTAATTGGTATGTTACATCCGTGACCATGCCCAAGGGTTCTACATCAGTCAGCTTCTACTACAAGGACACTACGGCAGGCTCGCCGACCATCAGAGCAGAGGCGCCATCACAAGGCTGGACTGCTGCCACCCAAAAGCAGACCGTGAATGCCGCTGCTTTGGACCATTTCTCTTTTGCCACAATTGGTAATCAGACCGAGAATATCGCCTTCAGCGTCAACATCACTGCCCAGGATGTCTATGGCAATACAGTAACTTCATATACTGACACCAATGCTCTTACCGATACCACGGGCACCATCAACCCGACCGTTACAGGTACTTTCACCGGTGGTATCTGGATGGGGAATATCACCATCGCCTCAGTGCAGAGCGGGGTCACCATTACTACCTCCGGTGGAGGCAAGAGTGGCGTAAGCAATGCCTTCGATATCGTAGCTAGCACTAGCGCCAGTGCTAAACTGGCTTTTACCACTGCTCCCCAGACCATAGCTGCTGGTAATGTATCGGGGATAATCACTCTTCAGACGCAGGATGCCTCCAGCAACCCGTATAATGTGACAGCGAATACGACCATTAATCTGATGAGTAGTTCAGCCAGCGGCACATTCTATAGTGATGCCGCCGGCTTGAAGCCCATAACTCTGGTAACAATAACTGCTGGGGCCAACTCAGCCAGCTTCTACTACAAGGACACTCCAGCAGGTTCACCAACCATTACTGTAGCAGAGGCGCCATCGCAGGGCTGGACTGCCGCTAACCAGACGCAGACCGTGAATGCCGCTGCTCTGGATCATTTCTCTTTTGCCATAATTAGTAATCAGACTGAAAATGTCGCCTTCAGCGTCAACATCACTGCCCAGGATGTCTATGGCAATACAGTAACGTCGTACACTAACAGCAATACTCTTACCAATACCACGGGCACCATCAGCCCGACCACTACCGGGGCTTTCGCCGGTGGTATCTGGATGGGGAATATCACCATCGCCTCAGTGCAAAGCGGGGTCACCATTACCACCTCCGGTGGGAGCAAGAGTGGCGTAAGCAATGCCTTTGATATCGTATCTGGCGCTGTCACCAGTGCTAAACTGGCTTTTACCACTGCTCCCCAGACCATAGCTGCTGGTAATGTATCGGGGATAATCACCTTTCAGACGCAGGATGCCTCCAGCAACCCGTATAATGTGACAGCGGATACGACCATCAATCTGACGAGTAGTTCAGCCAGCGGCACATTCTACAGTGATGCCGCCGGGTTGAATCCCATAAGCCTGGTAACGATTAATGCTGGTGCCAGCTCAGCCAGCTTCTATTACAAGGATACTACGGCAGGCTCGCCGACCATCACCGTAGCAGAGTCGCCATCACAGGGTTGGACTGCTGCCGCCCAGGTGGAAAGCGTAGCTGGCGTCATTGCTAAACTGGCTTTTACCACTACTCCCCAGACTATAACCGCGGGTAATGTATCGGGGATAATCACACTTCAGACGCAGGATACCTCCAGCAACCCGTATAATGTGACAGCGAATACAATCATCAATCTGACAAGTAGTTCAGCCAACGGCACATTTTACAGTGATGCCGCCGGCTTGAATCCCATAAACCGGGTAACGATTAATGCTGGCGGCAACTCAGCCAGCTTCTACTACAAGGACACTAAGGCAGGCTCGCCGACCATCACCGCAGCAGAGTCGCCATCGCAGGGCTGGACTGCTGCCACCCAGTACGAAACGATTAATCGAGCAGCGCCTCCTGCCGGCACTGGGATTTCGTTGTTACTGGTTATTATCATTGGTGCCGGTTGCATTATTTTGGGACTACTGATCGGTTATCTTATATACCTACGTAAAAAGTCCCCGGCGACCCAGAAAGAGAGCGTAAAGGAAATTCAGCCCCGGCCGATCTCTACAATGGCGGAGAGGCAAGCCGAGGTGGCTGAAGCGGCGGAACAGGAGCAGGTGCCTGAAGTGACGCAAAAAACAGCCGAGGTGGCTGAAGCGGCGGAACAGGAGCAGGTGCCTGAAGTAGCACAAAAGACAGCCCAGATGGCTGATGCGACAAGAAAAGACCCGACTTCTGACCTGTTGCTGGAGATTGAAACAAATCATCGTATTGCCACCACACGCGCGAAGGACAGCCTAATTGCCTTTCAAACTCAGGTATGGGACTCCAAGCGCGATGAAGTTTCTCTGTCGGCTATCGTTAAAGATGAGCTAACCAAGGCTTATTCCTCCATTTCCTTGGCTAATAGAATTGTCTCGCTGGCTACCGACATGGGCCGCCGCAGCCCAACTATGGATGATAACTACGCCACACTATGCAAGGGCATTGCCGACCGACTTGACAAGGTCAGACAGCTAATTGAACAGTCATGACCGGCTAAATTAGCCTCAGTATTGCTGTCTCTCACTCTGTGGACTGCGCGAGGGTTTAAACCCTCGCGCAGTCCTTATATGAGGAAGATTAGCTATAAATCGTCAGGGAAAATGGGACACTTTTAAGACAAAAGTTAATAGACACTTATGGGCTTGCTCCAATACTGATAAACCAGTAGATTATGATTCAAAGGAAGGAATGAGCCATGGTGTAGGAGACCACAGACCACTTCTAGCAGGCTGAAACCAGAACTGAGGAGACCAGACAGTTCATCAAGAATATCAAGCGCCTTACCCGCCGCAAGTCCAGCGCTGAGGAAAAGATCTGCATCGTGGTGGAAGGCTTTCGCCGGGATACCCCTATTCGGGACCAATGCCGCAACGCTTAATGGTAACTCACATTGTTGGGGTCAACTGCATCAATCACTGTTTCTTTCGAGTGGAGCCTAACTACCAGCTACGGGAACACCATTACCGGAGTACCTTCTCCGCTAACCGCGCCGGGGACATTTACCAGCAGTACATCAGGGTTGACACCTGGGACTGTTTACCACTTAAGGGCAAAGGCAAGTTGGATGACGATAGTGTCTGGTGGCACAGCAAGTCATCGCTCCAGACGTGACGAGCGGGAGACGGGATTCGAACCCGCGACCACCTGCTTGGAAGGCAGGCACTCTACCGCTGAGTTACTCCCGCACGAGTAGCCTCATTCTAACCTTATCCGGTCACGCTTGTCAAAAAGCTGCATCCAGATTCACAAACACTATACGCCAAAATAAGTAGGTACGTTCGGGTTGACACAAATACAGCCGTAATGATAACATTTATTCAAATTCGGGAGGAAAAACAATCTACCTGCAAGATAATAAAGTACTCGGTCGTGATATAAATAAGCACTGTTTTTCATGCCTGATATGCTCTTGCTATCGTAGTTAAAGCGGGCTGGTATATCAGGTTTCTTTGTGTTGTACCTTTGCAAATGAAAAACCCCGACCGGTGTTGCAACCCACTGGTCAAGTAGTGATACAATAGTTCAATTCAGTTGAGGAGGTAAAATGGAACTAAGCCGAAGAGATTTCCTTAAAGCCTCGGGAGTGGGCGTTGGTGGCGCGTTCCTTCTCGGGGCAATCAAACCAGACAAATCGCTAGCCGGTCCACCACAAGCTCTCCCACTTAAAAAGCAAATAGGCGAAAAAACAAGTATTTGCCCCTACGATGGCACGGGTTGCGGCTTCGTTATCGCCGCTGAAAACGGCAAGGTCCTGAACGTGGAAGGTGACCCCGACCATCCCATCAATCGCGGTAGCGCTTGCGCTAAAGGCGCATCCATGAAACAGCTCTACGCTGAAAATCCGTGGCGTCTTTCCAAGGTGCTCTACCGTAAACCCGGCGGCACGGACTGGGAAGAGAAACCATGGGATTGGGCAATTGACCAAATTGCGCGTAAAATTAAAACCACCCGCGATGCCAACTTCATCGCTAAGGATGCCGATGGCAACGTGGTCAACCGCACGGAAGCTCTTGCTTGTCTCGGCGGTTCGGCGCTGGATAACGAGGAGTGCTACCTCCTTTCCAAGATGGACCGCGCTTTAGGCATGGTCTACATAGAACACCACGCCCGCCTTTGACATTCTCCGTCAGTCTCCAGTTTGGCGGAGACATTTGGTCGTGGTGTTATGACCAACCACTGGAATGACATTGCTAACTCGGACTGCATACTGGTCATGGGTGGCAATCCAGCCGAAAACCATCCCGCCTCCTTCGGCCATATTATGACAGCCAAAGATAGAGGCGGTACACTCATCCACGTCGACCCGCGCTTCACCCGAACCTCAGCTAAAGCCGATATCTACGCACCTCTACGCTCCGGCACGGATATTGCATTCCTCGGGGGCATGATTAAATACATCATCGACGACATCGAGAAGAACCCCGGGAACTATAATATGACCTATATCACCGAGTACACCACTTCTCCGTATCTCGTGAATCCCGGTTATAAGGGACCTGCAGAACTGGACGGTCTCTTCTCAGGTTATGCCGGCGGCTTGAACGAAACAGATGCTGCCAAGAGAACGTACGCCAAATCGACTTGGGCATACGTAAATGATGATGCCGGCATCCCCAAGAAAGATAAGACACTCAAAGACCCGAATTGCGTCTTTCAGTTAATGAAAAAACAGTACGCCCGCTACACTCCTGAAATGGTGGCTAAGACTTGTGGCACACCGCAGAAAACTTTCCTTGAGGTATGCCGCTCTTTTACCGCCACAGGTAAAACCGGTAAAGCCGGCAATATCCTGTACGCAATGGGCACCACCCAGCATACCGTTGGCACCCAGAATATCCGCGCTTATGCCATCATTCAACTACTGCTGGCAAACATCGGCATAGCGGGTGGCGGCATCCAAGCAATGCGTGGCGAATCTAATGTGCAGGGGTCCACTGATTTTGGTTTGCTCTACAACGTCCTGACATCTTACCTGAAACAAATTGTAAACACGGATACCACGCTCCAGAAGTACATGGATCGTATCACCCCAACCACAAAAGACCCGAACAGTGCCAACTGGTGGGGTAATACCCCCAAATATGTGGTCAGCCTGCTTAAATCATGGTACGGCGCTAATGCGACCGCAGATAATGAATTCGGATTCCACTACCTACCGAAACCGCATACGGGAAAGAACTACTCTCATATCGCCCTCTTCGAGGCAATGGAAACCGGCACTATTAAAGGACTAACTGTCTGGGGACAGAATCCGGCAGTGGGTGGTCCCAACGCTAATCAGGAGCGAAAAGCCCTTGAGAAACTGGAATGGCTGGTCGCCGCTGACCTCTGGCAGACGGAAACCGCCAACTTCTGGCGTCGCCCGGGAGTCGACCCCGCCAGTATTAATACAGAAGTCTTCCTGCTACCTGCTCTGAACTCTTATGAAAAAGAGGGCAGTGTCACCAATAGCGGACGCTGGATTCAGTGGCGTTATAAAGCCGGTGATGGTCCCGGCGAAGCCCACGATGACCTGTGGATGATGGATAAAATCTTTAAGAAGGTGAAGGAACTTTACACTAAAGAGGGCGGTCCCGGCGCCGAAGCTATTACCAAGATGGACTGGGACTATGGTGATGAACATCCGGATGTCCACAAGGTCGCCAAGGAAATTAACGGTTACGACCTGACGACCGGTAAACTGATGAGTAGTTTCGCTAGCCTCAAGAGCGATGGCACAACCTCGTGCGGCGCTTGGGTGTACTGCGGTAGTTATACCGAAGCCGGCAACCAGATGGCACGGCGTGACCCCACCCCGGATACCTATAACATCGGGTTATATCCCAAGTGGGCATACGCCTGGCCGTTGAACCGCCGTATCGTTTATAACCGCGCCTCGGTTGACCTCGATGGTGTGCCCTGGGATAAAGAGCACCCGGTTATCTGGTGGAAAGACGGTAAATGGACAGGTGACGTCGCGGATGGCGGTTTCCCGCCCATCAACGTCGACCCCAAAGCTACCAGATGGCCTTTTATCATGACAGCAGAAGGTCATGCCCGTCTATTCGGTTCCGGTATGGCAGAGGGTCCATTCCCCGAGCACTATGAGCCGTGGGAATCACCTGTTAAAAATCCGCTCTCCAAGCAACAGTTCAACCCGGCAATCAAAGTATGGCGCGCCGCCGAACAGGGGACGGTTGATAAATATCCCATCATCGGCTGCACCTACCGTGTTACCGAACACTGGCAGGCAGGTCAGATGACACGCAACCTTTCCTGGCTGGTAGAAATGCAACCGGAACCATTCGTGGAGATGAGTGAAGAACTAGCCGAGGATAAGGGCGTTAAGAATGGCAGCCGGGTTATTGTAGAATCAGCTCGCGGCAGTGTCAATATGGTCGCACTGGTCACGAAGCGTCTGAAACCGTTCCTGATCGATGGTAAGACGGTACACGAGGTGGGAATGGTATGGCACTTCGGCTACATCGGTCTGGCAGCCGGTGATAGCGCTAACCTGCTCACGCCGCATGTCGGCGATGCCAATACCATGATTCCCGAATACAAGGCCTTCCTGGTCAACGTAAGGAAAGCCTAAGAGAAAATGAGGGAAGGAGAGAGAAATGGCGGATAAAGCAATTCTATACGATGCAACCAGATGTACTGCCTGCCGTGGCTGTCAGGCAATCTGTAAAGAGTGGAATGAAAACGATGAAATCATTCCCACTAAGCAAAATGGCGTTAAATCAGAGAACCGGGGAAGCAATGAAAATCCCAAAGACCTGGCTCCCAATACCTGGTTGAAAATTACGTTCAACGAGCTAGAGCATTACGGTAAAGTGGATTGGCTTTTCAACCGGCGCGCTTGCATGCACTGCACGGACGCCGCCTGTGTCAAGGTCTGTCCCAGCGGCGCGCTCTATAAAGACGAGGCCTATGGTATCACGGGTTTCAATAAAGACCTGTGCACCGGCTGTGGCTACTGTGTTGAGTTCTGCCCCTTTGATGTGCCCCGTCTGGAAGGCAGCACTATCCTGGGGAAGACCAAGATGTCCAAGTGTGTGCTATGCACACAGCCAAGCTTGAACCGATTGGATGCCGGTTACGAACCAGCATGCGTTAAGACCTGTCCTACTGATGCGTTGCTATTTGACGACCGTGAAAAGCTGATTGCCATTGCCAAAGGCAAGGTAGCGGCTCTGCAAGCTAAGGGCTTCACCAATGCTACTTTCTATGGAGAAAAAGAACTGGGCGGACTCCACGTGATGTACGTTCTCAATGACACCCCGGACAAATACGGACTGCCTGTTGACCCCAAATTCCCCGCCACCGCCACCGCCTGGCAGGATATCATTCAACCTCTAGGCTGGGCTGTGGGTGGTCTGACTATCCTTGGACTGGCGTTAAACTACATCATCGCCCGTGAAGCCAAAATGACCAAAGCAATTCCCGGGAAGAAGGAGAAGAAATAATGATACAGAAAAATGAAGCCGTAGTCGAAAAATACAGTAAAGCGACCCGTATCCTGCACCACATTCACACCGCTGCCTTTATTATCCTGTTCTTGACAGGGCTGGTGCTCTTTATCCCGCAACTGGGCTTTCTGGCACAGGATAGCTGGACACGCATTCTCCACCGGATTGCGGCCGCCATTTTCATCGTTGCGCCACTTATCTACCTCATTCTGAAACCCAAAGCGGCAATCGAGGCGCTAAAAGAAGCTTTCACCTGGGGCAAAGAAGATATCGGTTGGTTGAAAGCAGCCCCGCGATACTACTTCCTTTCCGATGAGGAAGGCATGCCGCCTCAGGGTCATATGAATACCGGCCAGAAGCTTTGGTGGTTTATCGTTGTTGTCTTCGGTGCTTTTATAGCCCTTACGGGCGCGGTGATGTGGTTCCTAAAGACAATTGCACCGGCGGCAGTACTGCAATGGATGGTCTTCGCTCACGATGTTGCTTTTATCGTCATGGGTGCTATGCTCTTCGTTCATGTCTACCTTGGTGTTATTCACCCGATGATGACCGAAGCCTGGAGAGCGATTAGCAAGGGTACGATGTCAGAAGAATATGCGAAATCACATCATGGATTGTGGTATGATAAACAGATGAAGAAGGACAACGAGAAGGGTAAATAGTGCCAGCCAGAACGGATAGCATCATCAAGAAACTAAAGGAGCAGGAAAAGGCAGAAGGCAAATTACCCACATTACTGGAGTTCTATAAGAAACTGCTTGAAATTCAAAACAGGGTTGGGCAGAAAACAGGGGTGCCCAACCCTGTTTTTACCAGAGAAGCAGTCAAAGCTCACGCCATTGCGGGAAAACCACTGGTGGGATTCACCGAATTAGCCATCGATTGGACGCTCCTGCGCCAGACCTACAAAGAGGTAACGACACTTTCCCTCAGTTACCAGGAACTTTTTGGCATACTTCCTCCCGAAATCCTGGCTTTGACTCCGGGACGTGTCATTAACAAGCGCAATGTGCGTGCCTGGTACCGGGGTCAACCGATTGTTCTTTCCACCCCCCTCACAGACGACACCCAAACACTGCTAGGAGCCATCTTCAGTGCTGCTATCAAACCATTCCTCGTCAGAGAAGCAAAGGCACTGAACAGTCTGCTCGACATGGAAATATGGCGACGCGGCTACTGCCCTATCTGTGGCGGTAACCCGGATTTTTCGTATCTGGCGAAAGACACCAGCGCACGCTGGCTCGTCTGTTCGCGATGCGATACGGAATGGCTCTTTCAGCGCTTGCAGTGCCCCTACTGCGAGAATTACGACCAGAACAAGCTGTCTTTCTTCACCAACGATAGAGGAACCCATCGTCTTTACATCTGCGACCAGTGCAAACACTACCTGAAAGCAGTGGACCTGCGGCAGTTCAAAGAAGAAGTGCTGTTGCCTCTGGAGCGATTGATTACCCTTGACCTGGACCGTCAGGCACAGGCAAACGGCTATTCTCCCTGTGCATAAAAAACGTAGCCCTCATCTGCTTGAAAAGTCTGTGGAATCTGCTATAGTAGAAAATTAGGCAAGAACAAGGTTATAATATAAGAGAATCTTAGGGGAGGTGAACAGGGATGTTCAAAAGCCTTGGCGTTCCAGAAATAATCCTCATCCTTGTTATCATTATGATTTTCTTCGGCGTGGGGAAACTACCGCAGGTTGGGGAGTCAATCGGTAAGGCTATCCGCTCCTTCAAGAAAGCCCAGAGCGGAGATGATGAAGAAGAAAAAACAGCCACTACCACCAAATCCAGCACTGAAAAAAACAACAAGAAAACTGCAACCAAAAAAGCCTAGCTGGTTTGCAGGCATTTCCCACCACGGTCTGAATTGGAGAAGTCAGTGGACATATTCTCATCAATTGGTACACAAGAAATCCTGATGATTCTGCTGGTGGCAATGCTGGTCATCGGACCTAATAAGATTGCGAGTTTTGGCAAGACACTTGGTAACGTGAGCCGTAACCTGAAGAAAGCCTCTACTGATTTCACCACGAGCATCAACCGGGAAATTGAAGAGGAAGAGAAAAGTAAGAAAATCAGCACGCCTCAGACCGCACCCCCCGAGAAAAAACCCTGAAAACTATCTTCCTGGCCGCTATTATCATTACCTAGTTGTGACCGGCGTCTATTATGAGCGAAACCAAAACACAAGGCATACTCGGACATCTCCGTGAACTGCGGAAACGCATCCTCTGGAGCCTGATTGCAGTCGTTATCACCACCGCTCTTGCTTTCTGGAAAGCCGACTGGATATTCGAGGTTCTGAAAAAGCCCGCCGGTGATGTTCAATTCGTCTTTATTGAGGTCACCGAGGGCTTTGCCACCTACATGAAAGTCTGTTTTGTGGCAGGCATTATTGTGGCAATGCCATTCATCATGTACAACCTTTTGATGTTCATCATTCCAGCACTCACCGGTCGCGAAAAACGTATGGTGCTCCTCATCCTGCCCTGGATTCTCATCATGTTTTACGGCGGGATTGTCTTCGGATATTTCTTTCTAGTGCCCCCAGCAACTGGTTTCCTGCTTAGTTTTGGATCAAGTGTCGCCACCATCCAGCCCCGTATGAGTAATTATGTCAACTTCATCATGCAACTCCTCCTCATTATCGGGCTGATGTTCGAGATGCCGGTAGTGACCACCTTCCTGACACGCATCGGGGTGCTTTCCTATCGCTGGATGGCGGGTAAGCGGAAGATATGGATAATTCTTGCCTTCGTGATTTCCGCCGTCATCACACCCACCCCAGACGCTATTAACCAGAGCGTTGTCGCCGGGACACTGGTGGTCCTGTATGAGGTGAGTATCTGGCTGGCGTGGCTGGTGGATAAAAGCAAAAAGAAAGCACAGGGTGCTTAAATTTTAATCCCTAAACACTACTTGTCATTCTGAACACAGTGAAGAATCTAGTACTCCTGTGACTCACAGTCCAGCGCCCCATCCCTCAATCCCTTCCCGCGGGGAAGGGAAAGAATATTTAAAGAGGGTTGCACCCTCTTTAACCTCCTGCTTCTCCTTCCCATCTACTCACAATCGTAATCAGGACACCGAATGGGAACGGAACAATCCACATTGGAAAGAACAGAGAAATCACCTTGCACTGCTTCTATATCTGTTCTATACTGTCTAGTGTCTGGCAGGGGAGCGGCTGAGTCCCGGTGGGCTCCGCGGACTTCAAATCCGTTGGGGGGCATGAATATGTCTCAGGTGGGTTCGACCCCCATACGCTCCCGCCACTATAATTCCTTTGTCTCTACCTCTTGTCTTTCACTGTCCGCAAGTTTCCGTACACTCATACTTGCCTCATAACTTGCCGTTACTTGCTGTAACTTGCCGTAGATTAACTTGCATACTTGCTCTATACTTGCTATGCTAGTAATTGGGTGAGCAAGTAAACAAAGCAAGTTATAAATCGCAAGGAGGCAAACAATGGAAAAGATACTGGCAATGGAAGACAAAGCGAAGAATGTTTTCAAGTACATCAACCTCGTCAGCAAACATAAAGGAAATATGACACTGAAGCAATTGACACAGCAGGCAAAGGCTAGCAAATGACCCGCCAGATGACATCCTGTCAGGCAAGTAACGATTACTCTGCAAATAATCCGGTAAGAAATTCATTTATTGCTTGACACGGTATTAATTTACTGCTAGTATACGGTAAAGGCAAATTATAAGGCGGAAGTTATGGCAAGGAAAGCAATCGTTGACAGGGAAACCGTCCTACAAATGCTCCGGGAGGGCAAGACCTCACAGGTAATCGCCGACCAGTACGGGGTGAGCCGTCAGGCAATCGACCTCTACCGCAAGCAGTTCGTAACTGGCGGACTTCTGCCGGAAACCCGTACCGCCAGACCTATCACAACCAAGGAACCGAAACCGGGCATCCAGTACACCTACCGCCATACGCCGGAACCTGCACCCGAACCAAAGCCAGTTCAAGACTTTGCCACTCCCCTACCGACAGAGACGCCCGCGCTCTCCCTCGACCAGATGGTAGACCTTATTATCCAGGCTTTTGCCGCGCTGAAACGCGTTCCGGAACTCGAGGCAGAAACTGCAAAAATACGTAAAAGCCATGATGCATTGCTTCAGCAAGTTGAACAATTGCAGTCGCGGGAGCAGAAGCGTAAAGAACAGGAAGCACGCTGGATACATGCCCAATCGCCGGGCATCGTTGCGGACAAACAAGATTAAATCAAAACTCAATAACTGAGCGCCAATAGCTGATAGCCAGTCAATACTTCACCCGCTCGTCCCCGACCCGCCGGGTGACCTTCTCTCCGTCCAGATATTCCAGAAACGCCTGCGCATATTTCCGACTCGTCTGGAACATATCTCGCACTTCCGCTAGGGTGATTTTACCGTTGGTCTTCAGGTGTGCCATTACCCGCTCGAGCATTGCATCAAAGGTCTTTTTTGAAACGACCACGCTGTCGCTCAGTTTAACAACCTGTCCCCGCTCTACAAGCAATGCTAGCAGGTCGGGTTCCGGAATAAGTTCGGTGGAAGGCGAATAAGGATTTTCCGCCAGTGCCTTGAGAAAAGAATCAACCTTTGCCTGCTGGGTTGCGGTCAGCCGTACTGTAAATTCTGGCAGGTGCACTGCCATCCCCTCCTCCACGAGCACGCCATCAGTAACCAGCTTTTCCATCACCAGTGGTGCGTACTTGCCTAACTTAATGCGGTTTGCCAGTTCCACTTTGAGGATACCGGCTCTAGCGGGAAATTTACCGTGGTATTCCTGCGTAACTTTTCTCACTTCCTCCACCACACCATTCCATCCGGAAACTGAAATCAATAGCGACTGTCCCAATTGCCAGACTGCGCCCTGCACCTTTAGAACGTCAATTGCCTTCAGCGTCTCATTCGGTGGTAGGGAAACCTGTGCCAGCACCTCTGACTGCTCTGTCAAGCGCTTCGAATCAAGGAATGCCAGTACCAGCTCTACAGGTGAACCCTTTTCCTTGATCTTAAGACTTTCTATAGCATCTGGACTGAATCGCGGCAATCTATGGGCATGAGCATCGACGATTACACCGCCACCCAGCGTCTCTGTAGTACTGCGGATGACGAAATGGTCGCCATCGACCACCGGCACGGCTCTATCCAGTATTAACTGTACCCAGCCGCTTTCACCTGGCTTCAGTTCTTCCGCATCCAGCAGGCGGATTTGAACCGTGGCTTCGGCGGCAAGGATATAGACCTGGCGCTCGGCGTTGTTTTTTAACGGGTGCCGGGCGTCATCAAGAATATTGAGACGAGCACTAATGAAAGTGGTCGGTGTTAGCCAGCCGGGTTTAGTCAAAATATCACCGCGTTGTACCTGAGTTGTGGTAACACCGGTCAGATTGGCTGCAACGCGACTTCCCGGTGCCGCAGTGGTTACCTGTGCCCGGTGTGTTTGCAGTCCACGCAGGCGGGATTTCAAACCTGATGGCATAATTTCCACTTCCTGTCCTGTTGTCAAAGAGCCATCGATGAGCGTGCCCGTCACCACTGTACCTGCTCCAGCGATACTGAAGACACGGTCGATGGGCAAACGCGGACGTCCTTTGTCTTTACGAGGTTCGGTGTGTGCCAGCAAGCCATCGATAGTCGTCAGCAACTCAGGTAGACCTTCACGGGTGACCGACGAGACCGGTATTATTGGCACACCAGCCAGCGTGGTATCTTTAAGTAATTCCTCAACCTCTATTCTCACGAGGTCAAGCCATTCGTTATCCACAAGGTCTTTCTTGGTCAGTACTACGACACCCCGGGAGATACCGAGCAGGTTAAGAATTGCTAGGTGCTCGCGGGTCTGGGGCATAACACCCTCATTGGCGGCAACTACCAGCATCGCAATATCAATCCCACCCGACCCTGCCAGCATGTGACGGACAAAACGTTCGTGCCCAGGGACATCGACAATACCAATCTCCCGACCACTAGGTAATTTCAGCCAGGCAAAGCCGAGATCGATGGTCATACCACGCTCTTTTTCTTCCGCCAGACGGTCGGGGTCGATGCCGGTCAGTGCCTGCACCAGTGCCGATTTGCCGTGGTCAATGTGACCCGCTGTGCCCAAGACGAACAAGACAATTCTCCTTCACATACTGCGTGTGGTATAAAGAGATGCTCCGGTTATGACCGCCGACAAAGTTCTTTCAGCGCCTTACACACAGTGGCATCCTCTTCAGGTAAAACCGAACGTGGGTCGAGCAAGAAGGTATTATCCTGAACCCTGCCGATAATCGGAACCTGCCATTCCCTCAGTGTCCGGCTGAGCTGGATAACCAACGGCGATGCTTTCTTCCCCCCCTGCCCGATAACAACCAGTTTTGTGGGCAGGGTGCTGCCGGGCAGACTGCCACCACCCACCATACTCTCGCCATCGGTAACTCTGCCCAGTCCGTCGGTAGCTTCTGCCCAGACACACGCACGGCGTTCAATTTCTGCCACTGGCATTGCAATCATCCGCCATATGGGTATTTTCACCGTCGCTTCTCCCGTGACATAGTGAATGAGAGTCGCAATCAGACCCGCCAACCGTATTTTATCGATACGCACGGCACGCGCCAGCGGATGCCGCCGCAGTTTGTCCACATATTGTTTCTTGCCAGCGATGATGCCCGCTTGCGGTCCCCCCACCAGCTTATCCCCGGAAAAAAATACCAGCGCCGCGCCCGCCGCAATACTTCTCTGCACCATCGGTTCTGATGCCAGTCCGAAGGTAGTCGTCTCCAGGAAACAGCCGCTTCCCAGGTCGTCAAAGACCGGCAGTTCGTGCTTATTAGCTGTAGTTACCAGCTCTTCTATAGATACCTCATTCGTGAAGCCAATCACCTTGAAATTACTGGAGTGGACGCGCAGGAACGCCACCGTAGACGCAGTAATTACCTGTTCGTAATCAGTAGCATAGGTGCAATTGGTGGTGCCCACCTCCACCAGTTTCGCGCCGCTCTGCCTCATTACATCAGGAATACGGAAGCTATCACCAATTTCTACTGCCTGTCCCCGTGAGACGACGATTTCCTTCCGTTTGGCATGAGCGCTCAAACCCAGCAGCACCGCCGCGGCATTATTGTTCACCACCAAACCTGCCTCGGCACCGGTCACCTCGCAAATTAAGCGCTCTACATGAGCCTGTCGGGAACCCCTGGCACCATTCTCCAGGTCAAACTCCAGATTGCTGAATCCCGATGACACCCGGCGCATGGCTTCAATAGCATCCTGACTCAATGGCGCCCGCCCGAGATTGGTATGCAAAACCACGCCTGTGGCGTTTACCACCGGACGCAAGCTGGTCGTGGTAGATTTCCGGGCACGTGCGACGACGGCTTCAGCAATTTCCTCTATTGGCGGACACTTCTTACCGGAGGCAATCGCCCGGCGTGTGTCTTCCAATTGCGTACGGACCAGATTCGTGATATAAGTACGCGGATAGCTGGCGGAGAGCTGGACAATTAACTCATGGGAAAGAAGCTGGTCGACACTGGGCAATTTTCGGAATTCGCTGGTCATAACAGCCTATTGTACTATTTGAGCAAGACTTTTGTATAGAACCTGTACTCGTCGGTTCTACAATCTTAAGTGTGAAATTGGGTGATTGAAAAGCACCCGCTGACCTCTGTAGCCTTTGGTTAGAGAAAAACTAAAGCAAAGGAGGTCGAGACGGGTGCAAGATGATTGTATCCTAGTGGCGCTCGGATTGCCACAGCTCAAGGTAGTAGCACAGGTCGAATTGAGGGACAGGTTTGAGGTGACGGTAATCTACAGACGGAAGCAGGCTACCTGTCCCCGGGGTGGGCAGGTAACTACTAAAGAACACGAGAGAAGGCTGCAACGGAAGCAAGACAGAAAACTGAGGGACAAAATGGTCTTCCTGATACTGAGGAAGCGGCGTAGCCTGGCGGACGAACACACCCGCAGCCCCCCGGCAGCCCTCCAGTCCAGAACTTCTTCCACCGCGCGCCTTATGAGGGCTCTATTCTGTTCTACTGACACGGCTATTCCTCCTTAGTTACAACCGTCGCTGGTTCACGGGTCGCAGAAGCTCCTTGTTAGCTGCTTTGCGCGTAATCGGTCATCAAGAAGAATCGCGGTCTGTAGACTTATTTGTCCCTCACCTTAGCCAAGAACTCCTTGACGTGCGATAGAGCCAAGTCGTTTCGAGTGATGCACACGTCGGCTTGTACGTGGTCAAGGCCGGGCAGGGACACGAACTTCGCCTTCGGCATATGGTTGACGCTTTCCCTTGCCCCCGAGTGTCGCGGGTCAGCATCGCCGCAAAAGACGAGTACAGGTATGGAGATAAGTGAGAGTTCGTGGTCAGTCAGCAATGGCATAGCACCGAAAGCGGTGACTAACGCGATAAGCGCTTGAGCATCGTTGGGCAGCAATGCATCTCTCTCCTCAACCGTCAGTGGGCGTCCCATCAACTGTTCACGCTCCCTTATAGCGCCCCCCTCAGAGTCGTTTAGGAGTCTTTTCACTCCCTCCATAAGTTCATCTTCGAGCTTGATTTCAGCTTCATCGCGATACGGGCTGGAGCCCCCTAGAATGAAGCTGCTGAATCGTGTGGCATGGCGAACAGCGAGCCAAAAACCTACTCTTGCGCCCATAGAGTAACCGAAATAATGAGCCTTATCTATTCCAATATCGTCCAGCACAGCCACTACGTCGTTTGCCATCTTGAGCCCATACTCAGATACCTCATGGGGCTTGTCGCTCTTTCCGTGTCCCCTGGCGTCAAACAATATCAATTGGAAGTCGTTTCTCAGCATGTCTACAATCCCTATCGCTCGCCAGCAGTTAAGACCTCCGGTAAGTCCATAGGCAAGCACTAGCGGTGGACCCTGCCCCTCTACCTCGTAGTAGATTTTCACTCCGGCGTTATTGGCGTATGGCATGTGATACCCCCTTCGTGCGTTGTGTGGCGCGGGCGTAGCGAAGCACGCCACCGTCATCTAGCCTTTTGGAAGACCCCTTCCTATGTTTCGGTGCTCACAAACCAGCCGATTTTGGCCACTGCGGTATTCCGCATCACTATGAGGCAAGCGCCAATGGAAATCAGCGGAAGGGCAAGCGCATTGTGGCTCCGCGTCGCAACCCAGGCCAGCACCGCTACTGCCGGAATGCCCCCGATGAAGAAATTGAAATAACTCGAAGCGCGGAGGATCATCCGAAACTGCTCACGGAAGTCGCCCAGTAAAGCATAGCAGTTGCCAGTGACGGCATCGTTGAACTTGAAAGATGAGGCCCTCACGAACTCTTTCTTGTCCCGAAGAATGGAGACGAGTTGATACTAACACTTCGAAGTTACGCTTGTCAAGGCTCAGAAACCCCTACACCTTCGGCTTCCAATGGTCGCCGGGCGCCACCAGAGTAACCGTGGTTCCCTGTCCCGGCTTCGATTCGATAGACAATGTACCGCCAAGCAAATCAGCACGTTCCTGCATACCCGCTAATCCGATTTTCCCCGCCTGTACAAACCGCAAGTCCTCACCGATAACAAAGCCTTTGCCATCGTCGGTGACCTCAACCGTGGCGTTCCTCGCATCGAAATGGATAGCAACATGCACCTGTTTCGCCGAAGCATGTCGCCAGACATTTCTCAACGCCTCCTGAATAATACGATAGATAAGTAGTTCATCTTCCGGCATAAAATGACGCTCCTCGCCGTCAATGTGTAAGTCTATCTGGATTCCTGTCTGTTGTCCGACCTGAGACACCAGTTCCCGCACAGCCGGTATCAATCCCAGATATTCAAGTGTGGGCGGACGAAGGTCCTGGGCAAAAAGCCGGATACGTGCCAGAACACTATCAATTTCGGCACGTATCTCTTCAAGCAGTTTGGCGATTTTCGACCGTCTGGATTGCAGAGTAATAAGCTCATCGACTCTCCGCGAGAGGATGCTTAGTGCCTGCATAGAATCGTCGTGTAACTCCCGGGCGATACGCTTCCGCTCTTCCTCATGAGCGTGTGTGATTTGCCGCGCGTAAAGGCGTAGGTTTTCCGCCAATCTACGTTCGCGGGTCACATCACGAGCAATATTTTGAAAGATGGGCTTTCCGCTCTCATCCATTATGATAGACGTGGTAAGCATAATAATAGCTTCAGTGCCGTCTCTCCTGATAACCCTCTGCTCATATGGCTGTTCCACCTCGCTCCCCGAGAGTAGTTTACGTCTCACTTCACGCGCCAGCTCAAGAGCTTCAGGAGTTAGAAATTGTGTGACATTAGTTCTTCGATTTTCTTCACCCCCATATCCAGTCAGGTCAGCCGCCGCTTGATTTGCCGCCAAGATTCTACCATCCATGTCCTGCATCCAGATTGCATCATGCGCTCTGACGAAGAGCTCTCGATAGCGTCGTCCGACACGTTCTGTCTCTTCAGAAAGAGCCACTCTCTCCATAGCGACTCCGAGTTCCGAGCCGATGAGAGTAAGCAACTGCTCTTCTTCCGCTGTGAATTTCTTCCTAGAACGGGATAAAATGCATAGTGTCCCAATTACTTCCTCCCGTGCCATCAGTGGTACGATGAATTGCGAGCCAATTCCTTCTTTTCTTACCACATCGCGCGACAACCGCGGGTCACTCGCCGAATCTTCAATGAAGGCTGGTTTTCTATTCTGGACGACCCAACCATTGAAACCCTCCCCAAACTCAAGCCTATCAACACCGTCAGCGAATTTCTGAGAGACGCCACGGGACTGTTTCAACTCAAGCATACGTGTCGACCGATTTATAAGGTAGATGAGTACACCGTCAGCGGCAACTACCTCCAGGATTTTCTCAGCAGCAATGTTCAGTATTTCAGCCAGGCTTCCGAATTCATTGATGGCAGTGGTGATGGAATGGAGGACAGAAAGGCGCTTTTCGTTCTCACGAATGGTATCAATATAGGACTCAAGCTCCTGACGGATAGAGTCTAGCTTTAGCAGCGATTGCTCCCGGCGTCCTACCTCACGGCGATGCGATTCAAACCACCAGTTGAAGCCGACCCCCGCCAGAATAACTGCAACTACCTCGTAAACAGAATCAGCAAGGAATTGAGTGCCAAGGAAAAATCGGGGAATCATCGTCAACGTAGCGGCAATAAGATAAGCCATAGCCACGCCAAATCCATACACAACACCGGCAACAATCACAATCACCAAGAAAAGGAATCTTTCAATACTGTGCCGCTGTAGTCCCAGGAACGTGTCGACACTGGGATGAGAAGAGAAAAAGAATTCAGAATAATGCAGAAAGACACCACCGAGAAAACAGAGAAGAATCAGCCAGAAGAGAGGCTTGCGCAGTTCTGCTGCCAGCCGCTTCATTCGTGTGTGTGTTCCTCCCCACTCAAATTCAGCCAGCCCTTTTTTAGGCAATATACAATGGCTTCAGTGCGAGAATAAACCCCGAGCTTATCAAAGATATTGCGCCAGTGAGTCTGCACCGTTCTCGGACCGATATTCAGCAGAGTGGCAATTTGTTTATTGCTCAGTCCCTCCGCCCCCTTACGCAAGACCTGTAACTCCCGTTCACTGAGCACATCCGGTTTTTCGTGCTGCAGGCGTGTCTGAGGATTTTTTAACTGGGAAAACACCACTCTGGCAACTGCCGGGTGGAGGACCGACTCGCCTTCATAGGCACTACGGATAGCATTGGTCAGTTCTTTACCACGGACGTTTTTAAGCAGATAACCCACCGCTCCCGCCTCTATCATTGCTGATATAAATTCCGGATTGTCATACGCTGTGAGCACCAGAATTTTTATATTCGGCAGGCTTTCTTTTATCTGTCGGGTGGCTTCGATGCCATTCACACCCGGCATGGCGATGTCCATCAACACAACATCAGGCTTGAGTTGTTTTACCAGCCGTACAGTTTCTTCACCATCACCAGCTTCACCCGCCACCTCCATATCGGCTTCGCGGCGTATTAGCTCAGCCAAGCCTTCCCTTACTACGGCATGGTCTTCCGCCAGAAATACCGATATTTTATTCATATCTACGTCAATTATACCATGTGGGTATGCAACGCCTCATCATCGGTTTGCTACAATCAGATAAGCGGGAAAAACAATAGAGAGGCTCCCGGTTTTCTGCCTATTCCACACTTATCAATATATTTATGTTAGTCTAATTACAGATAATCGCAAACTCTGTGCTTCACCGGACAGTGTAAATATACATCGCCTGCTATTGACTCTTTTGGTCACTAGTAGTATCATCTGCTAGGTACGGCAATAGGAAAGCGGAAAAAATCTAGGGGGAAGACGGATTGGCAGACACAATAAAAGAAATTATTAAAAACTCCGAGCTGTTCTGGGATCTCACTGACGACCAAGTAGACAAGCTCGCCCCCATGGCTACCAAACATACATTTTTAGCTGGCCAGCGTATCTTCATAGAAGGCGAACCATTACCCGATTTTTATATTGTCGCTAAGGGTAAAGTATCTCTGGAAATGGAAATACGTATCGGCAGTAGAACGAAACGCCAGGCAGTCACTGACGTTATTGGGAGTAACGGATTCCTTGGATGGTCAACCTTCCTCAATCTACCCGCCTCAATGTCCGGCACTGCTGTCGAGAATTGCCAGCTTCTGGCATTCGACGGCGAGCAGGTACGCAGACTCTGCCAGGAAGATACTGATCTTGGTTACAAAATCGTTCAGGAGTTAGTCCGTCTCGTTTCCAACCGCCTTTCCAATGCGCGGCGTACCCTGGCGCATGTACTATCCGTAACTTCCCATGACCTCCGTGCGCCGCTGGCTACTGTTCAAAGTGCCATAGATGTCGTCGTCGGTGGCTTTGCCGGCGAAGTTAATCAGAAACAGAAAGATTTACTTCTTGGCGGCAAACAGAGAATTGCCGACCTTCTGAAAATGATTGATAATATTCTAGACATTACTTATATCGAAATCAAGGCAACGGACTTCCAGAAGGTTGACCTGAATCAGGTAGTTATCGAATCCATCGGCGACGTGCAGGGTCTCGCTCAGCGTAAGGCGATTTCAATTCATAATAACGTTTCCCGGCAACTGACCCATGTTCTCGGTGCCCCCAAGCGACTCCAGCAGGTACTGACCAACCTCTTGAGCAACGGAGTTAAATTCACTCCCAATAGTGGTTCTGTAACCATCAGTTCCAGTGAGACTGCAGATAAGGTGCAAATAGATGTCTCCGATACTGGTGTAGGAATTCCCCCCGAAGACCAACCAAAGCTCTTCAGCGATTTCTTTCGTGGCGGGCGGGTAGAGGCAGATGGTGCTGGTCTCGGGTTGTCCATTGCAAAAAAAATTGTTGAGGCACATGGGGGCAACATCTGGGTACAGAGCCCGGACCCAAGTACCGGCAAGGGCACCCGATTCAGCTTCTCCTTGCCCAAAGTGCTGGAGGCCACCAGAAAACCAGAAGAATTTGATAAACACCTGCTGGCTGGGGCAGATATTTTGGTAACTGACGACGACCCGGAAATGCGACGCATTACAGCTCTGGTGCTAGAATCGCAGGGTTACAAAGTGCGCACAGCACAGGATGGCGAGGAAGCCCTGATAAAAATAGGTGAAAAAGAGCCCGACCTTCTTGTGCTTGACTTGCTCATGCCCAAAATGGATGGCTTTGAAGTCTGCAAACGGCTTCAAGAACGGACGAATGCTGGCGGACGGAAATTTCCTGTAATAATCTTGAGCGCCGTTAGAGAAGACAGCAGTCGTCGTCGTTTTGAACTGGAAACCGAATCCGATCTGGATGTCGATGATTATGTAAATAAACCGATTTCCCCGCCTATTCTCCTGCAGAGGGTTGAGAAGGCATTACTAAAGCGGAGAACTACGGGCGCTACCAGTCTAACAATTACAAAAGGAGGCAAGTAATGACAGAACCAGCGAAAATCTTGCTCGTTGACGACGACCCGGTTTTTGTAGAAGCAACCAAGATAGTATTAGAAAGCAAATACGAGGTCGTGACCGCCTACGACGGCGACGCAGGCCTGGTAAAAGCCCGTAAGGAGAAACCAGACCTCATCCTTCTGGATATCATGATGCCAACTAAGGATGGTTTCCACGTCTGTAAACAACTGAAAGCCGACCCAAAGCTGGCAAACATCCCAGTTATTATGCTAACAAGCTTCGCACAGCACCGCGGCGAGACAAATATCCCGGTCAGTGCCGGGTTAGAGCTTGAAGCAGAAGGCTACATTGATAAGCCGGTAAGTCCGGAAGCTTTATTAAAACAAGTGGGAGCGCTACTGACGAAAAAGTAGAAATAACTAAACGCTATCCTCCTTATCACAATAATCGTACCTTATCAAACAAAACGCCAATTCCTGAAGTGTTTGGGAGGGAATATTATACCCGGAGGCACTTACATGGACACTGGTGAAGTCAATATCTCAATTCGTCCAATCAAGAAAACGGATTATGAAGCTGTTTTCAGTCTGGCTTGGGACCTCGTCACTCACGAAGACCTTGACGCATTAAACCTGGGAAGCCCAACCAGTCTCTGTTTTGTAGCTGAAGCAGACGGACGAGTGGTGGGTTTCAATCTGGCACATCTGCTCCATGTCGGTATCCCATTGAGTAAAATCTGCATTATCCAGGGAATTGTTGTCCACGATGACTACCGTCGACTCGGCATCGGGGAAAAACTCATAGAAGCGATTATCGAGAGATGTATTGATTGTGGTATCGGCACTATCCGGGCGCTTGTGGAAGAGAGTGATATGCGGCTACAGCAGTTCGTAGAGTACATCGATTTCCAGCGCAGCTCTGTCATCAACTATGATAAAACCCTCTACGTGTAACCACGTTGCTCTCGATTTTACATGTCACAATAATACGGCATATCGCTGAAGCATTACCCGCACCGCAATACATTCTTTCAATCTTAACATACAGCTAGTGCCATATTTTACGGACAAAACACAGCATAACTGCACCTTTCTACCGTCACTTTAGTGCATAAACCACTTCCTATGCTTCCTGAATCAGGTTTTCGTCTCAAACAGTTGCTTTGTTTCTCTGCTCTCACTGAAATTGCGTACTATGAGACAGTCACGTATGCGCTTGAAATCAGTCGCTGAATCCTTCTCAATAGTAGTGTAATTTGGTATACTCTGGGAAGTGACCTGTGGAGAAAACGCCTCGTATCCTGATAATTGATTGCGAAGCTAGTTTTGTTGAGACGTCAAAGAAGGCTTTCAAGAGTTCATTCGATGTCACCTGCGCCTCAAGTGCAGAGGAGGGACTAAAGAAGGCAAAGATAGAGGTCCCGGATGCAATTGTGCTCGGTTATCTAGAACCGCGCGGCGTTTCAGGACAGGTTGCCAACAAACTGGCAGAAGACAAGGCCACCGCACGTGTCCCTATTTTAGTAGTAGACGTCCGTCCTGAGGAATACCCGCGCAAGGGCTGGCGCTGGAGCGATGGTTTCAGTCATAATGTAAAGGGATATATATGGCGTCCGATTGATGCCGCAGACTTAAAAAAGACCGTAGAAGGTGTTCTGCAAAGAGTAAAAGCCAGCACGATGAATCTCACCGAGGTTGCAGAACAGACCGAAGAAATGTTAAAACGTATTGACCAGTTGAAAAAACTGCTTATGTCGGAGACGGAGAGCTAACAATCGGAGACGTAGGAAAGAAGGAAAAAATGCTGCAGAGTAAAAAGGGTGGGATAATTCTCGTTGTCAGTAGTGGAACTGAACTAGTTGATATGGTCAAACGTGCTGTAGACGGTAATCCTGAAATAATCCATGCCACCACCATGCAACAGGGGTTGGATGTGGCGCGTAAGGAATTGCCAGAAATAATTGCACTCGGCTACATAGAACCGCGCGGTGCTGCATTCGAACTCCATCGCAGATTCCGCGAGGGCTGGATAACGAAAAACATCCCGTTACTCATCGTAGATATTAATCCCAAAGACCCGGCGAAACGCGCCCTGAGCATGGAAGAAGGCATGCAGATGGAAGCCGATGAGTATATATCACTCGCTGGCGATGAGCGTAACGCCGCTACACAACTGGCAGAGCCAATAGCGCGTTTGAAGGAAAAATTGCAGGACCGCCTTCAGGAGCGTGTTAACACCCTGAAAGAAGCCATCTTGAGTCCCGATGTCTTCGCTGTGACCTGGGAGCAGATTCCGGGGCGCGGCGCTTTCGAAATGCAGCAGGAAGAACTTATCGAGAACGCCCAGCGCGCCGCCCGCAGGGGTAAAATCCACGCCATGAGCGTCACTGATAATCCCGGCGGCAATCCTGCTATCTCCACCGAAATCCTCTGTACCGAAATCAAAAAGCTCGGCATTGAACCGCTGGTGCATTTAGCGTTTCGCGACAAGAACCGCAATCAATGTGAGAGTCTGTTGTACGGACTCGCCGCACTCGGTGTGCGCAATCTCCTGATGCTGACCGGCGACTATCCCGCCACCAGCGGCTTCAACAGTCGCCCGAAACCTGTGTTCGATCTCGACTCCGTACAGGGCTTGCAACTGGTTGAAAAAATGAATCAGGGTATGGAACAGGAATCCGGAGGAAAGAAGACCAGATTAGCGCCAACCGATTTCTTTGCTGGCGCCGCCGTCTCCCCGTTCAAGGCAGTCGAAGCCGAGCTCATGGGGCAGTACTTTAAACTGAAGAAGAAGGTTGAAGCCGGTGCTAAATTCATCATCACCCAGGTTGGTTATGACGCCCGCAAATACCACGAGGTCCTGACATGGCTGAAAGTTAACAATTATAACGTTCCCGTATTCGTTAACATCTACCTTCTGCCCTACGGTGCCGCCCGCGTCATGAATGCCGGCGAGATTCCTGGTTGTGTGGTCACGGATAAACTGCTGACAAAATTAGATGAAGAGCGTAATGCTAAAGACAAAGGACGTCAGACACGCTTGGACCGCGCCGCCAAGATGTACGCCTTCGCTAAAGGAATGGGTTATGCCGGTGCACATATCGGCGGGCATGGTGCCACTTACGAGATGGTCGACTACATTATTACTAAAGGCGAGGAATGGGCACCGAAGTGGCGAGATTTCCTACCTGAGTTCGATTTCCCGCAGAAAGATGGCTTCTACTATTTCGAGAAGGATGAGAAAACTGGACTGAATACGAATAAACCAGCCGCCAGAAACGCGAAAGCGACCCATCCGCCGGTTTATCTTCTCTCACGCGTGGCACATGCCACCCTTTTTAATCCCGATAGCGTCGTCTTCAAATCGCTCAAGCCCATCGCCAGAAGTCTCGATGGCACACATACTCCAAAGCACATCTTCGAGGGTATGGAACACATCGGCAAGGTGATGCTTTTCGATTGCCAGAACTGCGGCGATTGCGGTCTGTTCGATGTCGCTTTCCTCTGTCCCATATCCCAGTGCCCCAAGAACCAGAGAAACGGTCCCTGCGGCGGCAGTCTCGATGGCTGGTGCGAAGTTTACCCCAAAGAACGGAAGTGCATCTGGGTGAGGGCTTACGAGC
This sequence comes from Dehalococcoidales bacterium, assembly GCA_036396095.1. Classification (GTDB taxonomy): domain Bacteria; phylum Chloroflexota; class Dehalococcoidia; order Dehalococcoidales; family Fen-1064; genus JAURWL01. The sequence continues at coordinate 27,419 of DASWLM010000018.1, forward strand.
GCTTGAAGGGGCATCACGAAGAAGAATCCATCGGCGAGTATATCGTGCCGCCGAACAACTGGGAGTTTCTGCATACCTCATCCTGGTTGAACTTCTACCTGGGACGCGACCATTCTGCGGTGCGATTGGGCATCAAACCGCCGGAGCCGAGAAAGAAGAAGACAAAAGAAGCGCCTAAGACAGAAACCGCAAGCGGGGAGAAAAAATCCGCTCCTAAAGCAGAGAAGCCTGCGGCAGAAGAAAAAACTACTGCTCCCAAAGCGGATACTGCTGAGAAGAAGCCTGTGACTGCTGGAAAACCAGCGCCGAAAGCCCCGCCGAAGGCAACCTAACGCAGGTGATGGCTACCTCACTTTGAATTAGTTCTTGTGTAGTCACAATCTACTATTTTGTTAATTATAGATGGGACAAGGGATTGATTCCTTGTCCCATCTCTGAAAATAATTCGAAGACGTTACCAATGCAAATGGTCTACGGTAAGGTATTCCTAGGCATGGAAAACCGTAGCCATCAACTTCTCTCTAGCCTTCATTATTTCCTCACGCTGGCCGGATGCCGGCTGTGATTTTTGCTGCATATCGCTGATCTCTTTAAGTATACTCTCTACTCCACTACGAGCCGGTAATTTTTTGGCTGTCTGTGGTATAGCCATTCCGGCAACTTTCAGGACTTCTTCAGAGACGAAGACCGGGCTGCCAGCGCGAACGGCGAGAGCCAGTGCATCACTCGGCCGGGCATCTATCTCAGCAGAGGTCTTTCCGCAACGTATTTTAACGATTGCGTAAAAGATATCTCCTTTGAGAGTTTCGATTCGCACTTCTTCTATTTTTGAATTGACAGCTTTTAAAAGACTGACGAAAAAGTCGAACGTTATTGGGCGTTGAGTAGCATATTCACCCAGTCCCATGGCAATAGATTGACCTTCGAAGGGACCCACCCAAATAGGCAATGCACGTTGTCCCGCTTCATCCTGAAGTATGATGACATAACTGGTAAATGGTTGATCTTTTCCATTCTTTAATTCATTTTTAACAACATCAGCAACGATAACCCTGACCATAATTTTCCTCCTTTTTTCAATCGAGATAATTTCCGGGTGTTTCGATAACAGGCTGGCTTTCAGCCGCTGGCGGGTACGGTAGAGACGTACCTTAACAGTACTAGTCGAAATACCGAGGACATCGCCAATCTCCTGCAGACTCATCTGGTTGTAATAGAACAGAAGAGTAGCCTTCCGGTCTGCGGGTTCGAGTTCATTAATCGTATCCATCACAATGCTGTGTAACTCATGCTCCTCAGCAATCTGTTCTGGAGAGGGGGATGCATCAGTAAACGGTATGGCATCAAGTTGCAAACCGCCGGCCATCGCCTCAATGGAGAAAAAAACTGTCTTCCGGTCTCGTATATAATGCCTGCAGACATTTAGCACAATACCGTATAGCCAGCTTTTAAATAGTGCCGGATCACGGAGACTGTTCAATGAGAGGTAGGCTTGCAGCATCGCTTCCTGAACTATATCCTGAACACTATCGCTATTCGCGACCGACCGCATCGCGAACCGCTGTGCAATCGCCTGGTATCGCTCTACGAGAAGACCAAAGGCGTTTTTATCGCCGTTGCGTGCCAGATTGACTAGTTCGATATCCATTTTTTCTTCCACAAACTCACCTGTTATCGACCCTTATACTATATAGTGGTAAAAAACATGGAAAAGGTTACACGCTTCAATGTTACCTTTATTGTTGTGCATTTCTCTTATAAATGTAAAGACCGGGCATCTAAAATGCTCACGTTACTTCGGATGTCACTTAATACTACGTTGTGAAATGAAGTTTGTCGGCAATTGTAGATTTCGTCACAATATGCGATCAGGCATATTAGAAGTATTGAGTAATGGTAAAAAAGTAGTTGCAAGAAGCAGAATTTTGACTTTGTTATTACTTCCTGTGATAATAGCCATAATCGCCCTGCGGGGCTAGCAAAAAACCATAGCTTATATCAACTTGGGGATAATGAATAATTAACTAAACAGGAGGAAACACATTGAGAAGGATAATATCGTTGCTACTGGTAATGGTTGTGCTCGTAACCTGCGTGGGTCTGGTCGCCTGCGGTTCAAAGGAAAGCGAGGAAACCCAAACGTCGACATCGAACTCGACTTCATCCACAACACCAACAACAACGCCATCAGGAAGTGGCTTGAGTTGGAATGATATGCCCATATACTCTGGCGCAGGTCAAGTACAAAAAGGAACCTGGTCAATTCCACCAGCCGAAGGGGATTATTCCAAATTTGAATGGCGCTATTATGAGACCAATGACAGCCTCGAAAAGGTAGCTGCTTTCTACAGAAGCCAGATGCCAGCCAAGGGTTGGAAAGAAATGGGGTGGATGGAGGTACAAGGAATGAGCTGGGGCATGTACAATAAAAATAACGAAAATGATGCCGCTATGATCTGGGTCAGCTCTCAGGATAACAAGACTGTAATCGCTATGTGGAGAGCAACTAAATAACAGGTAGGTTATATAATCATCTTTTATAACCAGGGTTCTAAGAAGAAACCGTAAAGTATACCAAGTATAAGCATTTCACCTAAACCAGTGAGAAGCGTATAAAGTAGCGCCTTAATGGGCACTTTATACATCATCCAGCTTGAGGCTACGGACATAACAACACGGAAGAACCACGCTAAGAAGGCGAAGCTTATGCCTTTCAATAAACCTACTTCACCAGGAAGACTTTTGTAAATGAGCAGGAATATTCCTGCCATAGCAAATCCATAAATCAGATCAATTACAACTCCTGCAGGGACATTTAAGGATGTTTTTGCAATTGGTTTGTAAACTTCGTGAAGTCTCTGAGCAAAAGGATTGGCATTAATTAAACCATCCAAAACGCCAAAAAGGATACCACTGACAAAGCTTACGATTATATAAGTAATCATTTGAAGTTCTACAATACTACCAGCTTCCGCTTCTCCAACCTGTTGGCTACATCCCTACAGGGTAACAGGATATCAATCGGTTTATATCGTATTTAGCGGGACTGAAAGGCACCCAACTAAATTTATCCTTCCAAAAGGAAAATTTACTAGATTGTTATTATATTAAGGTAATCTCCACAGTAAGATAGAACCAGCACAGGCAGACAACGCATGTTGCCCGTCTGGTAAAAATGCCACTTTCAATACCGTGGAATTATGCGGATATTCACAGATTTCACCACCATCCAGCGTCCAGAGGCGCATATAGTTGCCGCCGCTTGCGGACAGTATTTTTCTGCCGTCCGGAGAAATAGCTACACTTCCTTCTCTAACCTTATAGCTCATTTCTGAGCGTAAGCTATCATGATACCAGTGCAAAATCTCTTCACCGCACGTGGCATCCCATATAGTAATTGTGCTATCCCGGTCCAAAGATAATACTCTTTTGTTGTCTGGGAATATAGCAACCGCATTAATAGTCTTACCTTCCGAACCCTTGAATGACAATCCCTCTAGTCTACCTTCTAATACCGATAATTGTTGTTTATTACTAACAACATCTTCAAGGAATAAACCGCAACGGTGGGGATGCCCTCCCATAAGGAGTTTACATCCATCATCCGTAAATACCAATGCATGCACATCATTTAAGTGACACGGAATAATATGAAGATATTTTGCTGATCCAATATCATATCCACTTAAGTAGCCATAACCACCGTATGCCGCATAGCACTGATCGTTAGGAAAAAATTCCAGGCAACTGACCGGTTCCTGCCATATACTACCTGTAGATCTGGAAAGCACACGCTTATTTTTCACATCCCAGCATAAGATGTCCGCGTCATCGTAACCAACTGCTGCCCATTCTCCATTGTTTGAAATAGCCATACTCCAGACACTACCATCACCCATATAACCTAAATTGTTTAATCCCTGTTCTACTGAAGATAAGGACTGGATGTTACCATTATCAATATCCACGATAAATAGTTGTGGATTTGATTGAGCTTCAACTATCGCGGCGAATTTCCCGTTTTTCGAGAAATCAATGAAATTTGAACTATTGGCAATGGCGAAAGAACGTATTGGTTTCTGATATCTCGGAGTAGTTCGCTGGCGTTTTTGGATATTTCGCTGGTGTTTCTGAATATATCGCTGGTATTTAAGTTTGCCTACAATCTCCAGACCGCGACTAGCAATTTCTGCTTTGGCCGATCGAATGTAATCTCCAGCGACACGACTTAGCATATTCAGAGCTTCTTCCGGTGTGTTGCCCCAAGCACGACAGCCGGTTAACAGGGGGACCTCTGCAATATATTTATTCTCTGTCTCTTCGCTCGGCGTATGCAGAATTACTCCTTGCGGTAACTTTAACGCTGTTTTTTTATCCACAGCCTCTGGCTTAACCGGTTCGACTTTACCTTTCATCTTATTGCGGACACTTTTGTTCATTGGTTTTCCCATTAACACCGGGCAAGATGGTTAACAACATCCGGTCATATCATATGGCTATTATATCACCGATAAATGCTCAATTGCTTTTTATGTTTTCCCGAGATAACAATCTGAGTAACTGCTAAATATCCTCAAGTTCCCCCTATACTATCAGCTTCCGCTTCTCCAGTCCGTCAGCCACATCCTTGAGGTTTAGTTCTTCCAGCTTTGCTTTTGTCTGGAGACCACTCGCCGCATCCCAGCCCCTGAGCTGGTAATACTCTCGTTTCATCTCTTCAAATTTCACCCTGTCAAGCATGGCGCCCTTCCTGACGATTATCTCTCCGTCTTTCCCGGGTGCGATGCCGCGCGGATTCATCGGGTCGTCTCTCTGAGGAACCGTGAAGTGAAAGTCTGCAATGGTATCGCTACCCCTGGCTTCCCGGGTTAATATCGCTCTTTGCAGATTTACAACCCTCTCCCCAATTTTATATAGTCCTTCCTCATCTATCTCTTCTCCCAGAGCCGCCGAGACAATCTGGCTCTCAAGCGACGGGTCACCAATATGGTCTTCGGAGAATTCAACCGTCATAATCGGAAATATCCAGTCACAGAGAATCATGCTTTCCTTGGCATACTCGCGATTCTGTATATTAATTGCTGTCAGCGCCTTTCCTTCATACGTGGAGAGGTCAAAGGCAAGCTCCGTGCCCCAGAACCTTTTAGCGATGGCACGGCAGATATCGGTGGAAAGATAGGCACGCCCGGATTTACCTACCCAAGAAAGCCACCCGAGCACCAGCCGGGATGTTTCATGAAGCTGTTGTATCGGCAGTCTCGGCTCCATAGCATAGAGAAGCCCGGTGGTGATGAAGTACCTCGGGTCGTATGCCAAGCCTTGCTCCCCCTTGGTAAGATAGTCCGTGATGAGCTTGCCCGAATCTTTGCCCACCAGTTCGGATGCCCGCACGATGCCATCGGCAAGGACATCTCCAAAACCTTCCCTCAGCGATACCTTTTTCAAAAGCGTTTCTATGAAATCCACACTCCCCATCCGCGACAATGGAATGCCGGTGTTTTCATCGGTCAGAATACCCGCTCGGTTACACCGCGAGAGCCACGCCATCATCGGACCAATCGCAAAGACATCGAGCCCGTAGTCGTTAGCAAGCATTGCCGCCTGGAACGGGACTTCATGCCAGTCTTTGTCACCATAGTATCTCCCCGCTCTCCCCGAATAGAATCCCACCTGCCCGCAAATGAATTTCCCTTTCCTGCCATCTTTAGATTCATATACATTCCGCTCACAGCCGAGACTACAGCCACGGCAGATATCCAGCTTCTTTTTGTCCGGAGTTACGCTTCCACCCCAGATTGATTCTCCTTGTGACGAAGTCCGACGCATCTGACGGATGTGGCGGGTAAGCTCGGTAAGTTTTTCCCGTCCGGCGGTGGCTATTTTCCCGCTTCCCCTTACCGCAATCGCCTTGAGGTTCTTCGAACCCATCACCGCGCCGAAACCGCTCGATCCGGAGGCGTCATTGTCGGCTAAAATGGTAGCAATCGTGGACATATGCTCACCTGCCGGACCGGTAGCCACGACTCTGGTCTGGCTGCCCAGTTCCTTTTTCAAAATCTCCCGGGTATCAAGGGTACTCTTGCCCCACAAGGCGGAAGCATTTTTTATCTCAGCCGTGCCATCCTCAATGGAAATATATACCGGCTTGTCTGATTTTCCCTGAACTATAACTCCATCATAACCGGCAAACTTGAGCTCGGTACCCCAGCTTCCACCTAAATTACAGTAACTGAACTGTTCCGGTGTGGTAACTGGAGATTTGCCACACACCAGCCAGCGGACTGCCCCCACCCCAGGAGAAACGCCGGCTAGAGGTCCAGTGATGAATATCAGACGGTTATCCGGTTCGAGAGCCTTGACCTCAGGTGAGACCTCGTCCCAGTAGATTTTAGCCGCAATACCCCTTCCTCCCAAAAACCTGTCCGCGTAATCCAAGGTGGGAACAGTGGTCGTCCTTCCCGATGACAGATCCACCCGCAAAATCCTGCCAGCATATCCGTATTTACCAGCCATGAGTGTACTCCTTACTCTATAAAAATATATGTCTGTAGCACCAAATTTACGGTATTCGAGTATTAACGTCAAGTTTGGTAATTGAGTACAGGCAAGCCGGGCGTTTACACACGGCAACGCTTGACACAAAGCATCACCCGAAAAAAGAGAGCCCCCCTCCACTTCCGAACGAGGGGGGAATCAAATAGAGGAATAAGGAGAGACAAACTATTTAAGTTAGTCCTGCCACATCCAGGATATCCGGCACCTTCTTTTCCCAGCCAATCGCCATGATATGCACACCCTGACACATGCCTTTCAAGGACTTGATTAATTCAGCGCACAGTTCTATACCAGCTTTGGTCTTATCTTCTGCTTTCGTCATGCGGGAAATCATCGGCTCTGGAACATTAATGCCCGCAACGTTTTTGTTCATAAACCGCGCCATACCGGCTGATTTCAAAGGTATAACACCAGCTAAGACCGGGATTTTGTACTGCTCCACACGTTTCATAAACCTAGCGAATGTATCCGGGTTAAAAATAGCTTGAGTCTGGAAGAAGCGGGCACCAGCGGCAATCTTTTTCTCTAGCTTCATAAGCTGGAGTTCATAAGCAGCTTCTGTATCTGCTCCCGGATTCACAACCGCGCCGGCAAAGAAATCAGGCTTCCCCTTTAATTCATTGCCAGCCATATCATGCCCTTCGTTTAAATTCCTGATAACTTGTAGAAGTTGAACAGAGTCCAGGTCGTACACAGGCTTGGCTTGAGGATGGTCGCCCGAAGAGGGTAAATCACCGGTCAGCGCTACACAGTTCTCAACACCCAGCACCCAGGCGCTTAAAAGGTCCGATTGCAAAGCTATACGATTTCTGTCTCTGCAGGTCAACTGAAAGATAGGTTCGAGTCCCCAATCTTTCAACAGGTGGCAAATAACCATCGAACCGAGTCTCATTACCGAACTCTGTTGGTCGGTAACATTAACAGCGTCCACTTTCCCTTTTAAGACCCCGGCTATTTCTGCCATTTCATCTACTTCCGTTCCTTTAAGAGGACCGGCTTCTGCAGTGACCACAAATTTCCCTGAATCAAATGCTTGTTTCAGTTTGCTATTTGACATTTTTGGCCTCCAGTTCCGGCTTCCGGTAGGCCTCATTAACGTATCGCCCCGGATGAGTTTGAGTAGTGTAATCTTTGAGCGGAGCCCAGCGCCGCAGTTCATCCAGTCGGTTTTGTTTTTTAAGACGATTGTATATTAATACCCAGGCGCAGTCCTTCTCCTGACTCGCCTCGCATTTACCATTCTTGCTGCCCCCGCAGGGACCGTTGACCAGGCTCTTGGCACAGATGGTGATGGGGCATATGCCACCATAATCACGGAGAACGCAATTCCCGCAAGCCCGGCATCTTTCTGCCCAGATACCCTCATCCATAGTAACCCCGATAAAACGCGTATTCAGTGCAGGAATCACCACGACAGGCTCCAGTACTTCGGCGGAAAATTGAACACCAGCGCCGCACGCCATGGAAAGAATTGCATCGTATTCTTTTGCCTTATCCTTTATGGAATCAAAGAACTCCTTATCGCACTGTCGCTCGATAGTCGCTTCTTCGATTTTTATTTCTTTGCCTTCAAGTTTGCTCTTCATTCTGAGTTCGCTCGCCAATAAGCCCACCTCTTTTTCACCACCGGATTGACAGACACTAACGCACGTACCACAACCCAGAATAAGCACACTCTTACGGTCTTTTATACTTTCCCATATCTGCTCAAAGAGCTTTCTCTCGGCAATAATCATTTCACTTCACCTCGAGGTTTTTTCAGAGGATTCGGTCCCAGCCGTCTGGCGCTTTCTGTCATCTGGTCTGCGGCTCTGGCAAACAACACCGCATCCGAAGCGCCGATGTTGAACATCTCTACCCGTTCGGGCTCAATCCCCACTTCCTGCAACAGCTTTTTGGCTTGCTGCACTTTCTTTTTGGCTCTCAGATTTCCTTCCAGGAAATGGCAGTTGCCTTCCTCTCAGCCAGCGACAAACACCGCATCAGCCCCATCCTCAAAAGCTTTCAGCAGATGTAATGTATCCAGTTTGCCGGTGCACATCAGCTTAATAATGCGTACATTCGGTGAATACTCTAAACGCATCGACCCTGCAAGGTCAGCCGCCGAATATGCACAGTAGTGACAACAGAATGCCACAATGCTGGGTTCGTTCAATTCATTCATATCTATTATTTCTCCACGGCTGATTCCACCAGAACGGCTGTCTTCGCCATGACCTGCTCGTCAGAATAGTGTTGTAATGTAATCGCTTTACGAGGACACACACTGGCACAAATTCCACAACCCTGGCAGGCAGCCACTTCGATATAAGCCACGCCTTCTTCGTTTATATGCGGTACATCGAAGGGACAGGAGCGGACACAGGTGAGACAAGCCGCGCACTTTTCGCTATCGACAACAGATACAATACCCCCCACCATGAGATAAGGCTGGGAAAGTACGGTAAGCGCCCGCGAAACCGCCCCTTTCGCCTGAACAATCGATTCAGAAACGGTCTTCGGTGAGTGAGCCAGACCGCAGAGGTACATCCCTTCATTGACAAGGTCCAACGGCCTCAGTTTCATATGGGCTTCCATAACAAACTTGTCCTGTGTCAACGGCAGTTTCAGTTTGCTGGCGAACTCCTCAGCATCGAGTTGCGGACGGATAGCGGCGCTCAGGATAATAATGTCCGGATTCAGCAGCAACTCTTTACCCAGTGTCTTATCCATAACCTTAACGGTCAACTTCCCGACTTCTTGAGTGACCTCTGGTTTCTTCTCGACATCGAAATGGATGAAGGTTACTCCCATTTCCCTGGCTTTGCGGTACTGCAGTTCGTGCATACCATAGCTCCGGATATCGCGGTAGAGCACTGTTATCTCTCTACCCGGGTTTAGTTCTTTCAGTTTAATGGCGTTGTTAATCGCCTGGCTGCAGCAGACACGACTGCAGTACTGATGTTCCGGCTCGCGCGAGCCGACACACTGTATCATTACCACTGACTTCGCATCTGTGACGAGCGCGTCTCTATCAACAATTTTCTTCTCCAGTTCAAGCTGGGTGATTATTCCAGGCGATTTCCCGTAGAGATATTCGGTAGGCTTGTACTCTACACCACCAGTGGCTATAATTACCACCCCGTGCTCGATTCTTTCAGTGCTCCCTCCTCCGGCGACAATCTCTGTGACATAATTACCTAGATAACCAGAGAGGCTTTTGACCTCAGCCCCTTTATACACTTTTATAAGGGAATTCGATTCAACCTGAGCAATAAGTGTAGCGAGCAAGCCTTGCAGGTCGGCAATGTGTTCTGTGTAATGCAAACGCCTCAGGTTTCCACCCAGTAATTTTTCCTTTTCGACCAGCACGGCTTCAAAACCCTGTGCTGCAATCGCTTGAGCGGCAGTGATGCCAGCCAGACCGCCACCGATTATCAGAGCTCGCCGGGTAATTTCAGCCCGCGATTGATGCAACGGCAGTAGAGTGATAGCACGAGCTACAGCCATGCGCACTAAGTCCTTTGCTTTTGAAGTCGATTGCGGCATATGAGTGGCGTGGACCCAGGAACACTGGTCGCGTATATTAGCCATCTCGAAGAGGTATTTGTTTAGTCCACCTTCCTGGATAGTATCCTGGAACAGCGGTTCGTGGGTGCGTGGACTACAAGAAGCAACCACAATGCGGTTCAGGTCTCCCTCCTTGATGGCTTTGATAATCTTGTCCTGCGTATCTGTAGAACAGGTATACAGGTTTTCCTCAGCATGAACCACATGCGGTAGTGTCTTCGCATATGTGAGTACTGCCGGGACATCGACGACACGAGCGATATTAGAACCACAACGGCATATAAAAACCCCGACTCTTGGCTCTTCCTCAGTAATCTCCTTCTCCGGTGGGTAGGTTTTTTCGGTTACCATACTCCCCCGTACTTCGTGGATTTCCTGAGAAGCCAGGCAAGCGGCACTACTGGCACTCATCACCGACTCTGGAATATCCATCGGACTAACAAAAGCACCGGCAACATATACCCCGGGACGTGAGGTTACGTTAGGGTCGGTCTCATGGGTAGCGCAGAAGCCAAACCTGTCCAGATTGATGCCAATTCTTTCCGCAAGCACTTTGGTGCTCGCAGAAGGCACCATGCCAATGGAAAGGACAACCGCGTCAAATTCCTCCTGGACTCTTCCATCTGTTTCACTGGTATATTCAACCAGAAGGTTATGGTTCTTCTGCAACTCCTTGACCATCGAAGGAATACTGTTGATGTAGCGTACATTGAATCTGGTCCTCGCCGACTCATAATACCGCTCAAAACCTTTCCCCTGTGCCCGTATATCGTTATAGAAAATGGTCGGTTGGATAGTACTTTCATGTTCCCGCGCAATGATTGCTTGTTTGGTGGCATACATACAGCAAACTGACGAGCAATAGTCTCTGCCACAGCTAACATCACGCGAGCCAACGCATTGTATCCAGGCTATCTTGACAGCATGTTTACCATCCGAAGGTCGGCGTATCTGCCCCTGGAACGGACCCGAGGCTGAAAGGATACGCTCGAACTCCAGGCTGGTGATGACATTGGGCATGCGTCCGTAGCCATACTCGCCTTTGATGGTGGCATCGAACGGATCAAAACCAGGCGCCAGGACAACGGAACCTACAGCCAGGGTAAGATGTCCGGCTTTCTGCAAATGGTCAACGGCTTTAGCTTGGCAGACTGCTACACACTGAAGACATTCGCTGCACAATCCACAGTTGAGACAGCGTTCCGCTTCGGCTTTGGCTTCTTCCTCGCTGTACGTCAAATCCATCTCATCGAAACTGGTAAGTCTTTTTTCCAGGAGAATCCTGTTATTACGTATCCGGTGCTTTCTGGCATGTTCCCCTTCAGGTATGGGCGCTGGTTCCTCTCGCGACTTTACTCGACCTTCTCTCAGGTCAAGTCCTAATAGATAACGCTCAATTGAAACAGCCGCTTCGTGCCCGTGTGCGATGGCTTCTACTGCCGATTTAGGTCCGGAAACACCATCACCGCCCGCAAATATGCCTTCTTCATCTGTAGCGAGGGTCACCGGGTCGGCAATCAGCCAGCCGCCACCGGTGGTTTTTACCCGGACAGCTTTCGAAAGGACAGATTGGTCTGTTGCCTGTCCAATGGCAATTATTACGTTATCACAGTCGATACTAGTCGTGATACTCGGGTCATAGCTGGGGTTGAATTTCTTATCTTTATCGAATACTGAAGTGCATTTCTGGAATACAACGCATGATACCTGCCCCGCTTTAGCAATTATTTCTGTGGGACCCCAGGAATTATGGATGGAAACGCCTTCTTCTTCGGCTTCCTCTATTTCCCACGAGTGTGCCGGCATTTCCGGACGGGATTCTAAGCAGACAGCAAGTACTTTTGAGGCGCCGAGACGGCGGGCACTCCGGGCGACATCCATCGCCACATTACCCCCACCGATGACCACCACTCTCTTCCCTAACTTAATTTCTTTACCGAGATTGACGTCTCTGAGGAAATCCAACGCGAGAGACACACCCGGAAGCTCTATACCCTTAATAGGCAGGCTACGGCTTTTCTGCGCCCCGATAGCCAGGTAGATTGCTTTGTATCCTTGGTCTTTGAGGTCTTTTAAAGATAGTTTGTCGTTGATTGGAGTATTGAGTTTTAGCTCTATCCCGAGGTTAATAATATCCTGAATATCCGCTGCCAGTACATCTTTAGGCAGGCGATACTTCGGAATAGCCCACTGTAATTGACCACCAGGTTTAGATGCCGCTTCGTAAATAGTAACCGGGAAGCCGTGCTTTACCAGGTCATAAGCACAGGTCAACCCTGAGGGTCCCGACCCTATCACTGCTATCTTAGGTTTAGTCGGGTCTATTACTGGTTTTTCTTCCGGCGGCAGGCTCCCATCTTTTCGCTTTTCACGCACAATATCCGCAATAAATCTTTTCAGCGGCGCAATACCAAGAGGCTCGTCTATATCGCCACGATTGCATTCTTGCTCACAGGGATGGTGGCAAATTCTACCTACCGCCGCTGGCAGAGGTATCCATTGTTTAATATGATTCAAGGCTTCAAGATATTTCCCTTTGGAACTCAGGGCGATGTATCCCTGCCCATTACATCCCGCCGGACATGTAAGCTTACAGGGAGGTCTGGCTCCTTTACTTATCGCCACGGCGCCGGGTATAGCTTGAGGATAGCGTTTATAGGCCGCTTTGCGAGTGTTGAGCCCCATTTCGAATTCATTGCTTAGTTCTACCGGGCAAGCCTGAACACAATCACCACACCCGCTACATTTTTGAATATCGATATAGCGTGGATTTTTCAACACGCTAACAGTGAAATTGCCCTTTTCGCCTTCCAACGCCTCTACCTCGGCGTTAGTGATGATCTCGATATTGCGATGTTTGGCTACTTCAATAAGTTTGGGTGAAATCATGCACATAGAGCAGTCATTGGTGGGGAAGGTCTTATCAAGCTGTGACATCCTGCCCCCAATGGAGCTTGTTTTTTCCACAAGATAGACCTTGAAACCGGAGTTGGCGAGGTCCAGCGCCGATTGCATACCGGTTATACCACCCCCCACCACCATTACAGCTCCGATTTTATCCTTGCCCCTGCTGTCCATACTCTCCTTAGAGCAATCCTTGCTGTTTGAGTAATGTCTTTGCATCTGTTAAATGCTTTTTAAGCCACTTATCCACAGACATAGAACCAAAAGCCAACCCCATGAGTTCAGTGAAGTAGTAAATGGGCACGTTATATCGGTTGCCATTAGCTTGCATTATTTCTTTTTGCCGCGTGTCCAGGTTGGACTGGCACATGGGGCAACCGACCACGATGCAATTCGCACCGGCTTCCAACGCCATATCGAAAAGATGTCCAACGAGTTTCTTCGCAAGTTCCGGATGAGTTAGCATGAGACTCCCACCACAGCAGTCAGTCTTGTATGACCAGCTTTTAACGTTGGCTTCCAGACTTTTCAGAATATTATCCATGGCTTTAGGGTCTTCCGGGTCTTTAGCATCAGTTATCTGAGGAGGCCTGGTTGTTAAACATCCGTAATAACATACCGGGTTTAACTTTTCCAGTGGCTTCTGTACCTTCTCTCTGATAGCCTTCTCTCCACACACTTCCCAGATGAAATCAGCACTATGTTTAATATGTATGTTACTGGAATATTTCCCAGGGTTTTCTTCAATCTGTTTCCCGGATTTGAGTTCCTTTTCCGCACTTTTCAATCTCAGATAACAGGCAGCACACGGGACAAGGACATCCCGACCAATTTTATTTGCGATGACGAGGTTCCTTACCGCCAGGGCAGAAGCCAACCCATCATTAGTCACGTGTGCCGAAGATGCGCCGCAACAGGTCCAATCAGGTAGTTCTTCCAACTCAATGCCAAGCACCCCGGTCACAGTTTTAATTGATTCGCCATATTCCCTCGCCGAGCCATCCAGAGAGCATCCGGGATAATACGAAACTTTCACGACTGCTCTCCATTCTCAATTTTGTGAAAAATATCATTTACCTGTTTGCCTGCCATCAGGCGGTCAGGTAGCGGCCGGATTTTACCTTTACGTAACATCTCCAGACCGAGGCTAAACTGTTCACGGACTCCTTTTATTCCCCCACTGCGATAAGCATAGGTGAGAGCCATACTTGCCTCATGCATCCGTCCGAATCTCTTGACACTTGAAAGAAACGCCGCATGGAAAACAGGAACTCGCTTTTGAGATTCTTTAACCCCTCGCTTCATAGATATTTGCCGGAGGGTGTCCATAAGGTGAGCTATATCGATATTATTAGGGCAACGGGTGGTGCAGATTTCGCAGGAGGCACAGACCCAGATGGTGTCGCTGTTGAGGACTTCTTCTGTTCTTCCAAGTTGAATGGAATGTATGAGACGATGGGGAGCAATATCCATGGCAAAGACGAGTGGACAACCATTGGAGCATTTTTGACACTGGAAACACGTGGAGAGTATTTCTCCACTTAATGCTATTATCTTTTCACGGGAGACCGGTTCATGTGCGATAGCCGGAGTTGTTGACGTCATTTTCTGGTTCCTCGCCCATCAGAAATTAATACTTCGATTCGCAGAGAATTTGTCATGGAAAACGCAAAATCAAACTACCCTCTTGTCTCCACTTCTAAGTTCCATCAGGCAAGTTCTGCGAGTTCGATGACGTCCCGTATTCGCTCCTCACGCCCTGGAAACATAATGTGCACCCCGTCGCAGATTTTCTCTTCTCTAATCTTTCTAATCATCTTTACAGCCAGTTCAATCCCGGTTGATAACGATTTACCTTTCGGAGCTTGAGCCATTTCATCAAGAACATAATTCGGGACAAAGATACCTGGCATGTTAGAATTCATATACCTACCCATTGCAACGCTCACCAGAGGCATAATACCGGCAAGAACCTTCACTTTCGTATCACAACTTCTGATGAAATCCACAAGCCTTTTAAGGTCATCAATCGCATATACTGCCTGTATGATGACAAAATCTACACCCACTGCAAGCTTTTCCTGAAGTTTCGTTGCTTTAGATTCACCGCGATCATCGTGCGTGGTTGCCGTAACCCCTATGCAGAAATCTGTGCCGCCGTTCAACTCGCTGCCTGTCATATCTTTGCCAGAGTTAAGCGCATGCACCAGATCGATGAGCTGCACGCAATCAAGGTCGGATACTGCTTTAGCCTTCTTATCCTCTCCGACCTCTATAGAATCGCCGGTGAGGCAGAGCACTGTACCAATACCACGTGACCAGGCAAATAACAGGTCAGCTTGAATCGCCAGGCGGTTACGGTCACGGCAGGTAACATCCAGTACAGGCTCCCCGCCAAGTTCTTTAATAAGGAGACAATGACCGAGAGATGGATACCGCATTACTGCACTTTTGTTATCCGTTGCACTGAGTGCGTGCACTTTATCACGTAACAACTCGATGTACTCTACCATTTTTGTTGTGTCTGAACCTTTTGTTGCACCCGTCTCGGCTGTAACCAAGAATTGGTCTCCTTTAAGCATCTCACGAAAAGGCTTCGCCGGCATTCTTCACCTCCTGTCTCCTATTCACTCAACACTCCTAGTTTGTCTCTAAGCATCAATAACCTTATCGTAATTTGCCACCACACTACGCTGGAAACCAAGGTACTCAATAAACCGCTGTAAACGATTATCCGTTTCATCGACGAGCGCTCGCACTGCCTCTATTTTGTATTTAGCACAATTTTTGGTTACGGTTTCAATGAGTTTTTCTCCTATTCCCAGCCGCCGGTAGTCTTCATCGACGACGATACTTTGAATCACGCATATCTTCACCAGTGGAATACCTACATAGAGCACGTGAGCAAAATTAAAACCTACGACCCTCCCATCAGCCTCAGCAACAAAAGATAGATCGTCCGCGTTTTGGGGACTTAGAGAACTGACTTCCCTCATGGTAATAAGACTACCTACCAATTTGAGCACACCATCGAAGTCAGCCTGCTTGAGAGGACGTATGATAATGCTTATTTCATCAGTTAACATTTATGCACCTCAGTCTACTCTCTTCAAGTAAATGTCTTTATTGCATCAAAGTAAAAGACAAACCAGAGTATAACATCCCCCTACCAATACGCTACCTTGAAGTGTAGAGATTGAGGACTGGTGGCACTATATCACAGCACAAAATATTAAGCAAGTCCGACACGATAATCTTTTATGAGTACAATATCCTGATAGACGAGTATCTTCATGGGAAAAACTAGAGAGCGATTTCTCTGAGGATAATTGAAATTAATTCCGGGAATTTAACCTCAACTTCGGGAGTCAAAGTAGTACCCCACTTCATTTCTCCAGGTTCCACCCCGATGATAACTGTTTCTACAGGAAGATTCCCGAACAGTCGCATCATAATGAGGCTTTCTCGTAAGTTCAAATCATGTGCAGATACAATGTCCTGTCTTTCACTTTCGAGCACATCTGGAGTGAGACGGTATATAGCACCGGGTTTACCATGCGCTTGCACAGCATCGATGATGACGAGTTTATCAACAGAACTTTCCAGAAAGATAGAGATATCCGGCTCAATGCCACAATCAATAAATTCTACATTGATATCAGCTGGAAAGGAACCTGTTTCCTGCAATTTCTGCAGTGCATGTATCCCCACTCCATCATCCTTGCGGAGCAGATTGCCGATGCCCATCACCACAACATGACGCCTTTTTTGTTTTTCCAGCATTATGTCTAACTATTCCGTTCTCTTACCGATAGTGTGAATATTCTGGTTTTTTCATAGTTCTGTTGGTCCGTATTGACCGCCGGGTTCTACTGCAACAATTCGATGTCAAATGTGATATGACAAAATCGGGGTGAGAGGATTTGAACCTCCGACCTCAGCGTCCCAAACGCTGCGCGCTAAACCAACTGCGCTACACCCCGTTCTTTGAGAAGTATAGACGACAGTGCTATTGGGGGTCAAGCTGGTGTACCGTATTAGTCCTTGGTTTGAAACGGGAACTTTGGCGATCTTCCGGCAATAGATTATGTTAAATTATGACATGGCATATGCCAGCTTATTTTTATTCCTAAATTTTTGTGAGTAGATTTTTATTGAGTTGATTGCACCATTAGACATAGTAAAATAATTCAATAATGAATGATATTTCATCAATTTACCACTGAAAGCCCTGTTACTACTTGACAAACCGAGAAAATAATAATAGCATTATCAAGATTCAATACCATGTTCAATTTATCTTCGCAGACACTATCTATATACGCCAACAGTAATTCTGATACTTCTGAACAGTTTGTTAATTTCTATTACACAATGAATCGACTTCTAGAAGCCATTTTCGTTTTACAGGACAGGAAAGGCATAAACAGTATGACTTCTACTGATTCTGATGGAAAATATTTAACTTACCACTTGACAAACGAGGGCAATCATAATAGCATATTCGCAGATGATTTCCGTTTAAGATTTACGCTCCGCAAATGCTTCGGATATGTAGTGTTAAATCAGGAGGGGGATTTTAACGTTATAATTGATTGAACTGAATAATGCATGAATGCAGAATGTAGATTGCAAGTTAACTTGTATAAGGCTAAAAATAAATAAGAGAAACTCCGGGGCAGGCATAAGGGTAAACGAAGAGCTTCCCGGATACAATCAATAAAACAGATATAGTTCCAGACAGGTAGAGTTATTTTACAGAAAGCGTTACTGATTTACACAGTGGGAGGCTGAAATGCGGGCTTACATCATGCGGAGAGCATTACTGCTCATCCCTACTATCTTTCTGGTAACCCTCATTGTCTTTTTTTCAGTGCGGTTTGTTCCCGGCTCAGTAGTGGATATTATGGTGGGCCAACTATCGGCGGCGTCAGGAGAAAATGTTAGCCGCGCCGACGTCGAAAAAATGATGGGTCTGGATAAACCCGTCTATATACAGTACTTTAACTGGCTGGGACACGCGGTGAGAGGCGACCTCGGGGAATCTCTCTGGCAAAAGCGTGCAATATTCCCTGATATAATCAGCAAGATTCCAATCTCTCTTGAACTTGGTATTATGGCGATTATCACCGGATTATTAATATCCTTGCCGATAGGTGTTTACTCAGCAATACGGCAGGATACTGTTGGTGACTATGTAGGGCGTAGCTTTGCTATTCTCTGTATTTCACTTCCCAGTTTCTGGCTGGCAACGATGGTTGTGGTCTTCCCCGCCACCTGGTGGGGGTGGTCACCAGAGGTGGTATACATCCCGATCACACAAAATCTCGGGGCTAACCTCATACAATTTAGTATTCCCGCCGTCATCTTGGGCATGGTTGCGTCTGGAACATCGATGAGAATGACGCGGACGATGATGCTGGAGGTGCTCCGCCAGGACTATATCCGCACCGCCTGGTCAAAGGGGCTCAGGGAACGAGTGGTTGTTATCAGGCACGGCATGCGGAACGCCCTAATCCCGGTAGTTACCATCATCGGAATGCAGATACCGGCTCTTATCGGCGGCTCAGTTATCATGGAGCAAATATTTTCTCTGCCGGGCATGGGCAGATTTATGCTAGAAGCTCTGAACGTGAGGGATTATCCCATTATTTCCGGCATTAACCTGGCTATGGCTACCGTAATATTGGTTATCAATCTCGCCGTCGACCTAACATATAGCATGCTGGACCCCAGAATCAGATATCGATAGAAGAGGGGAATTAAAGAATGGCGGAGAGTACAAACAAAATCACCGTTGGGGTAGCATCAGCGAGCAAGAGACGCTCTTATCTAGGTGATTTATTCTATAGGCTGCTAAAGGAGAAGCCACTGGGTACGTTTGGTGCCGCTATTGTTCTCATATTGCTCCTGGCAGGTCTTTTTGCCCCCTTGCTGGCGCCTTATGCATATGATCAGACCTACGTGGCAGAGAGATTATCGCCGCCATCAGGTACAACTATTTTAGGGACAGACCAGCTTGGGCGCGATGTACTCAGCCGCATTATCTACGGAGCCCGTATCTCTATGATTGTCAGCCTATCCGTTAGTACCCTTTCGGTAGTTATTTCCACAGCTATCGGGCTAATCTCTGGATTCATGGGACACACAGTAGACCTGGTTATCCAGAGATTTGTCGATGCCTGGATGTGTTTTCCGGGAATATTTTTGATACTGACGATTATGGCTATCCTCGGACCTGGCTTATGGCAGGTGATAATCGTACTCGGATTTCTAGGTGGGATCACCGGTTCGAGAGTAATCAGAAGCACGGTTCTCAACATTAAAGAGAATGTCTATGTTGACGCCGCTAAGGCTATCGGTTGTCCGACCAGTCGGATACTGATGAGGCATATCTTACCCAATATTACCGCACCTATCATTATCATGTTTACCACGGGTATGGGAGCCGCCATTATCGCAGAAGCCAGCATCAGTTTTCTCGGCTGGGGTATTCCGCCACCGGTGCCCAGTTGGGGGGGAATGCTCAGCACGAGCGGGCGCACTTACATGATGACCGCCCCATGGCTGGCAGTTTGGCCTGGACTTGCCCTGACATTCGTGGTCTATGGCATCAACATGTTCGGTGATGCACTTAGAGACCTGTTAGACCCCAGGCTCAGGGGAGGGCTGGGGCGTTACTCAGGGACAAAGAAAAAAATGCCGAAGCAATCAGCCCCCAGAAAATAGTTGATACCGGAGGTAAAATATGTGAGATATTTTTCCAGCCAACAAATAATGAATATAAGAAAGGAGTATCTATGAAAAAGAAAATTGGGTGGTTACTATTTAGTCTGTTGTTGATTACAGCTATGGTGCTGACATCCTGTAATGAGGCGCCTGTAACCACCACGCCTAAAGAACCG
Organism: Dehalococcoidales bacterium; assembly: GCA_036396095.1. GTDB lineage: Bacteria > Chloroflexota > Dehalococcoidia > Dehalococcoidales > Fen-1064 > JAURWL01. The sequence goes on from DASWLM010000018.1 coordinate 47,332, forward strand.
ACAATAGTAAAAGGAAAGATTACCTACCCCACGAGCATAATACCAAAACCACCAGTGACTGCAGGGGCAGAGATGGTTCAAACCTCAATACCAGGCAAAACGGTCGAGAAACCGCAGTACGGTGGAACGTATATCGGCTGTGCAGCTTCCGATTATACGGGCTTCGACCCTGTTTCCAGTACCTCTCCGCAGTATTTAGCCGTGCCAGGTAGTTTGACCAACGAACCCCTTATGTCTGGGGACTGGTCAAAAGGACCAGCTGGTTCCAACAACGTGACCTGGCAGATTGCAGGCATGACCTTTCTACAATACACCGCAGGGCGCATTGCTGAAAGCTGGGAGGTACCTGACGACCAGACAATAATCTTCAATATCCGTAAAGGGATTCATTTCCAGAATAAGGCGCCGGTAAGCGGTCGTGAATGCGATGCTTATGATGTCGAGTTCTCCTTAAAACGAAACTTTGAAACTGCCGGGGCTTACCTGTATTCAACGTACCGGGGAGCTGATGCTCCGCTCTCTATAAAAGCCACCAGCCAGTGGACAGTGGAAATAAAAACTAATGTCGGAAAACAGGGACCGCTATTTATTGCTATGCAGGGTTTTTGTAACATATTCCCGCGTGATGGCGCGGCGACTGAAGGTTCCAACAAGGGCACCTTCAGGGATTGGAAAACTTCCTGCGGTACGGGACCCTTCATATTAGCGGACTACGTACCAAATAGCTCCTGCACCTATGTGAAGAATCCTGACTTCTGGATGACCGACCCTCTCATCCCCGGGAATAAGTTACCCTATGTGGACAAATACTTACGGTTGATTATACCGGATGAGTCGATGCGCGTCACCGCACTGAAAACAGGTAAAATTGATGCTTATCAGGGTATCACCTGGGATGTTGCAGAGGCTTTACACAAGACTAACCCCGATTTACTTATGGGGCAATATCTTTCGCCCACCAGCAACAGCATACAGATGAAATTAGGGCAGGGCTTCCCCTGGGATGACATCAAAGTTCGGTATGCGCTCTCCATGGCAACCGATCGCGCGAAAATCAAGGATGTATTCTACGGCGGGAATGCTGTCGATTTCACTTTCCCGATAATGCCTTTCCCGGAACTCGCAAGCATGTTCACGCCGTTTTCCGAACTTCCTCAGACTACCCAGGACCTGTACAAGTACGATGTCACCAAGGCTAAACAGCTTATGGCTGAGGCAGGTCAGAGTGCTGGCTTCACAGCGGACATACTTGTTACTACTGCTTCCCAGACTCAGCAGGACTTACTCCAATTGATTAAAGATATGTGGAAGGAAATCAATGTCACAGTGAATGTTGTACCAAAGGAGAATACGGTCTACACATCTGAGTTAAACGGTAAAACATTCAAACATATGATCTTGTGTTACGATGGCACCCAGGCGCCTTACAAGATGACCAACTGGAGACCCAACAACATTAATGCAGGTAGCATTAATGAGCAAAAACTCATAGATGTGTATAACCAGGTGAATGTACTCTACCCGTTTAAGGAAGCCGAGGCACAGGCGCTGATTAAAGCGCAAACTCCTTATATTCTTGAGCAGTGCTGGCAAATCACCCCACCTCAACCATATATCTTCTACTTCTTCCAGCCATGGGTGAAAAACTACAATTGCGAGCTTTCGGTCGGTTACTACCAGACCGAAAATGGCTCTACATTTAGATGGATCGACCAGAAAGTGAAAGCGGCAAAGAAGAAATAAACCAGACTACAGAGCAAAGTAACAAAAGAGAGATAGCTCGGAGTTTAAACTCCGAGCTATCTTATTTATCTCATCAACACCCTAACTCTCTTTAATTCAATTTACCTCTCATCCTGACAATCAGCGCATCCATCGGTCTCAATAAGATGAATAATCGTCCAACTTCCCACTTGACAAAAAAGGAAATTAAGGATAGCATATTCGCAATCGATTGTAGTTTCAGATTTGACACTCTATCAGTCATTCAAGTATATGGCACGGATTAGGTTTAGTGGGTTTCACTATTAAATTAGACTATTCTACATCACCGATCAGCTTCGAAACGGTAAATGGCTTCACAGGAAAGTCTGTGACGGGAATTTTCCGAGATGTAATACTTTCCTGCTATTTTCGTATATATAAAACGAGTAAAGGAGCAAGTAGATATAACTGTTTCCAGGCAAGCGGTATTTATTCTAGATAGTAGGAGGTAAGCATGCGGTCTTATATTACGCGGAGAGCTATCCTCATCATTCCCACTCTCATTCTGGTAACTATCATGACCTTTCTGATGGTCCGCTTCGTTCCGGGCAATGTCATCGACATGATGATCAGCGACAATATGGTAGGTGACACCCCCATCGAAGTTATAAGAGAAAACATCGAGAAAAGCCTGGGACTTGATGTCCCTCCTCATGTCCAATACCTACGCTGGGTGGGTATATTGCCGCAACCTGAAGAGAATGGCGGCGGTTTCCACGGTATCCTTCAGGGCGACCTCGGTAAATCGCTCTGGACAAAACGCGTCATCACCACCGAGATTTTGAGCCGCATACCTATCTCTATGGAGCTGGGTATCATCTCCATCATCACCGGCATGATAGTCGCCTTCCCCATCGGCATCTACTCCGCCATCCGCCAGGACACCATCGGCGATTACCTCGGTCGTAGCTTCGCCATCCTGTGCATCGCCGTCCCTGGCTTCTGGATCGGCACCCTGGTCTTCGTCCTCCCCTCAATCTGGTGGGGATGGTCGCCAGCGGTGGAATACATCCCCATTACCAAAAACTTCGGCGCTAATATAGTGCAATTCCTCATCCCGGGACTTATCATGGGCACTGCTTCGGCTGGCGGCACCATGAGAATGACCCGCACCATGATGCTGGAAGTCCTCCGTCAGGACTACATCAAGACCGCCTGGTCGAAAGGTCTCAGGGAACGCTCCGTCATCATCCGCCACGCTATGAAAAATGCCATGATTCCAGTGGTCACTATCATCGGCGGCCAGATCCCTACCCTCATCGGCGGCGCGGTCATCATGGAGCAAATTTTCTGCCTGCCAGGCATCGGCCGCTACATGCTCGACGCTCTTGGCGCGCGTGACTACCCCATCATCTCCGGCTGTAACCTGATGATGGCCTCTATCCTCCTCGTCGTAATCCTCCTGGTCGATATGTCCTATGCCTGGTTAGACCCCAGAATCCGCTATCGCTAGAGGGAGAGTTTGAATATGACTGAAGATACATATGCAGGCACACTGCCAATAAGAAAAAAAAGACCCTTCCTGGTTGACCTGGCCACAAGATTTGTCAAGGAGAAACCCCTGGGCACTGTTGGTGCCGTCATCGTCATACTGTTCCTCTTTGTCGGCATCTTTGCCAACTGGCTGGCGCCTTACGACTATAACGATGCCTTCGTAGGCGGTAAATTGGAAGCCCCTTCAACTAGCTTCTGGTTGGGCACCGACAATGTCGGTAGAGACGTCCTTAGCCGTATCATTTACGGTGCCCGTATCTCTATGTTCGTCGGACTTGGTATCAGCGGTCTTGCTACCGTTATCAGTACCATCATCGGCATGATTTCCGGCTTTGCCGGCGGTAAAACCGATATCATCATCCAGCGCTTCGTCGACGCCTGGGTCTGCTTCCCCGGCATGTTCGTCATGCTGACCTTCCTGGCAATAGTCGGCCAAGGCGTTGCCCAGCTTATCCTCGTCCTCGGCATCCAGGGTGGTATCGCCGGTTCCAGACTTGCCAGAAGCGCCGTCATGGCTATCAAATCGAATACTTATGTCGAAGCCGCCAGGGCTATCGGCTGTCCAACCAGTACAATACTGATGAGACACATCCTCCCCAATATCATGGCGCCTCTCATCATCATGTTCACCATGGGACTTGGCGGTGCCATCCTCGCTGAGTCAAGTATCAGCTTCATCGGCTACGGCATCCCACCCCCAGCTCCCACCTGGGGCGGCATGCTCAGCGGCAATGCCCGCCGCTATATGATTCAAGCTCCCTGGTTAGCTATCTTCCCCGGTCTGGCACTCAGTATCGTCGTTTATGGCGCTAACATGTTCGGTGACGCCCTGCGCGATTTGCTCGATCCCAGACTCAGAGGCGGTCTCGGTCGCTACTCCGGCGGTCCCACAAGACGACCTAGTCTATAAACTGATACGGAATCACTTTGAGAACGTTATTACAGCGGAGGTGCAAAATGTGATAGTGGGGAAACCGATACTCCAAAATACCGTTTGTGTTTGATGTATAGAAAGGAAAGAAGAGAGATGAGAAAAAAGGTATTATGGGGCTTTCTGACACTGCTAACTGTGATGGCATTGATTCTGGCGTCCTGCGGTCCGGAACCAGTAAAACAAGTTAAAGGTCCCACGATTATCAAAGGAGTTGTGACCCTTCCACCGGAAAGAGAAAAACCACCAGTTGAACAAGTTTATAGTGAGAAACCAAAATATGGCGGCATTGCCAATATTAGGTTAGCTGCCGATATTGCGGGTTTCGACGAAGCCTTCATTCAACACTACGTTGCTACCTCCCTCCATTTGACTAATGAGGAGATGCTCCAGGGCGACTGGGCAAAGGGTCCCGCCGGCACCGGCGAATCCGACTGGGTCATCGGCGCCGTCAACGCCATGAGCGTCAAGACCGGCGCACTGGCAGATAGCTGGGAAATCCCCGAAAGAGGTAAAATCATTTTCCACATCCGTGAAGGCGTCCACTGGCAAAACAAGCCTCCCACCAACGGCCGGGAGCTAACTGTCGAAGATGTCGTCTATTCCTTCAAACGGATGTGCACCAATCCCGGCGCCTATATCAAGATTACCTACCCCCTCCTCGTCAAGGACATTAAGATTACCGGCGACGAAGCCGCCCGCACCGTTACGGTCGATGCGACCGCATGTCCTTCATCTGAGTGGGCAAATGTCACCGGTGTCTTTCCCGATTACCTCTCCATTATGCCGAAAGACGCCCTCGAGTACTTCAACGACAACATGAACGACTGGAAGAACAGCATCGGCACCGGTCCCTTCATGCTGACCGACTACATCTCCAACGGCTCCGCTACCTTTATGCGCAACCCCAACTACTGGATGACCAATCCTGTCGGTCCCGGCAAGGGAGACCAGCTCCCCTACATCGACGGTATCAAAATGTTGGTTATCACCGATACGGCTACCGCCCAGACGGCTTTCCGCACCAAGAAAGTCAACGGTATCAGCGGCTATTATGACGATCTCAAGGAATTCATCGATAATCCCGATGTCAAGAGCATGTCTTATACCGCTGAAGCCTGTGGCGCAATATTTATGAGGACGGATAAAGCCGATTTGCCTTTCAGCAAGTTGGAGGTCCGGCAGGCATTGATGCTCGCTACCGACTTTGTCAAAATCAGGGACGAGTTCTACGATGGTAAAGCCACTATCCTGGCCTGGCCCATCGCTTATATCAAGGAATACAAAGATGCTTACGTGCCCATTGAGAACCTCCCTGCCAACGTACGGGAGCTGTATTCCCACAATGTCGCCAAAGCCAGGGAACTGCTCACCACTGCCGGCTACCCCACCGGTTTCACCTCAACCATTACCTTCTACACCACTGCCACCACCACTGATTACCTCTCTTTGATTGCAAGCATGTGGTCTGACATTGGCGTAACCCTCAAATTAGACGGCAGGGATTACAACACATATGTCTCCAGGATTAGAGCCAGAAACTACGATAATATGATCTACTATAATTCCTCAGCTACCTGGCAGAAGTTTCAGAGCATCAGCGGCACAAGCACATTCAACCAGAGTTATGTGAACGACGCACGCATTAATGAGGCGCTGGCGACTGCCATGGATTTAATCGGCTACGATGACGCCCAGCTGGCTAAAAACTTCGCTGCCCTGGTACCCTACATCATTGAGCAGTCCTGGGTAATTCCCACACCACTCGCGTATACCTATGTCTGCTGGTGGCCCTGGATAAAGAACTGGAACGGTGAGCTTAGTGTCGGTTTCTACAACAATCCTAGCTACCTCAAATACGAATGGATAGATCAGGATTTGAAACAAAAGATGATGAAGAGATAAGCAACCAGCCAGTCAGGGACAAACGATGGCTCGGAGTTCAAACTCCGAGCCATTTCTTTTTATACATTACACACAAATACGGTGGCAAATACAACCTACCAATTCTCCTTGAGAATTCCCGTGAATAGTACTGGCAATACCCTTGAAAAATTGTTCGTTTATCACTTGACAAATTATTTAATTCATAATAGCATAGTCGTATCCGTATATCTCACCGGGTTCTCATTTCACTTTTGCCACCTTAAAATTATTCTTCCAGCACTCCTCTAAGATTGTTTTATGAAAAATAAATAAGGAGAGAATGGATATGAGAAAAAAGGTATTATGGGTCTCTCTAACACTGCTCACCGTGATGGCATTGATTCTGGCGTCCTGCGGCACAGAACCAGAAAAAGTCGTAAAAGGTCCGACAATTATCAAAGGAGTTGTAACCCTTCCCCCAGAAAGAGAAGTAAAACAAGATACGCAAGTCTACAGTGAGAAACCAAAATATGGCGGCGTTGCTACCGCTAGAATAGCTGCCGATATTGCGGGTTTCGACGAAGCTTTCATTCAACACTACGCCGCTGGCACACTCAAATTGACTAATGAGGAGATGTGTCAGGGCGACTGGGCAAAGGGTCCCGCCGGCGCCGGCGAATACGACTTTATCATCGCCGGCATCAACACCATGAACAACAAGACCGGCGCACTGGCAGATAGCTGGCAAATCCCCGAAAGAGGCAAAATGATTTTCCACATCCGCGAAGGCGTCTACTGGCACAACAAGCCACCCACCAACGGCCGTGAGCTAACTGTCGAAGATGTCGTCTATTCCTTCAAACGAATGTGCACCAATCCCGGCGCCTATATCAAGATTACCTACCCCCTCCTTGCCAAGGATGTCAAGATTACCGGTGACGAAGTCGCCCGCACGGTTACTGTCGATGCGACCGCCTGCCCTCCTGACCAGTGGTCACAAGTCATCAGCCTCTTCCCCGATTACATCTCCATCATGCCGAAAGACGCCCTCGAGTATTACAAAGACAACATGAACGACTGGAAGAACAGCATCGGCACAGGACCATTCATGCTGACCGACTACATCTCCAATGGCTCCGTTACCTTTACCCGCAACGACAACTACTGGATGACCAACCCTGTCGGTCCCGGCAAGGGAGACCAGCTACCCTACGTCGATGGTGTCAAGTGGCTGGTTATCACCGATACGGCTACCGCCATGACGGCCTTCCGCACCAAGAAAGTCAACGGCATCACCGGGGAGTATGACGATATGAAGGAATTCCTCGATAATCCCGATGTCAAGCGCATGTCTTACACCGCTGAAGGCTGCGGGGCAATATATATGAGGACGGATAAAGCCGACCTGCCCTTCAGCAAACTAGGGGTACGGCAGGCACTGATGCTCGCCACCGACTTCACCAAAATCAAGGATGAATTCTACGATGGCAAAGCCATTATCCTGTCCTGGCCCGCCGCCTACATCAAGGAATACAAAGATGCTTACGTGCCTATAGAGAACCTCCCTGCCAACGTACGGGAGCTGTATTCCCACAATGTGACC
>DASWLM010000019.1:0-19250 GCA_036396095.1 Dehalococcoidales bacterium
TGGAGCGCCGAAAGGAGGTGCGAATACTAACAATTAATCGTCGCAGAGACTACAACCAAAGCCTCAGGGAGCTTGTTAATGCCGCCTGATTATGCCAAAGTGTTCGGTTCAAAAAGTGTCCCATTTTGCTGATTGACAACATATTACCACTGTTTTACTACGGGTCATTTTCGGAAGGCCGATATCTCAGTCGGCTGAAATGCCAGTTCTTCTGCCGCCTCTCCCGTGCGCCGATTGCACAGAACGATGAAATGTTGGGTAACAAAAATACATTAGGTGAAATTTCAAGAACTAGCTGTTATGGCGGTAATTCCCCAGGAAGATGGCAAATTGAAACAAGAAAAATAAAAAAAATTAACTTTGGTTAGTCATCTTGTCAGGTCACGAGTATTCAGTCACGAGCAAATGATTTAATGTCTGCATGGTAGCTTTGCAGCGATTTGACATCCGACTTCCCTTCGCGATAAGCGGTAATGCCTTTGGCGGCTGCCCTGGCGGCAGCGAGTGTAGTGATATATGGTATCCTGTACTTTATAGCTGCTTTTCGAATGTATGAATCATCATATTTACTTAGTTTCCCTACTGGTGTATTGATTACCAGTTGAATTTCTCCATTTTTAATAGCATCCGTAATATTTGGTCTTCCCTCATGCTCTTTTAGTATGGTATCTGATGATATACCATGGTTCGCTAAATAGGTATGTGTTCCCGATGTTGCCCTTATTTTAAAACCCAACGTAGCGAACTGATTTGCCACGTCAACTACTGCGTGTCTATCCGCTTCTGAAACGGTAATGAGAACCATTCCTTTAGTGGGTAGACGGTTAACTGCCTCCTGAGCTTTCCAATATGCCATACCGAAGGAATCAGCAATACCCAGTACTTCACCTGTAGATTTCATTTCTGGCCTGAGGACAGGGTCTACCTCGGGAAACATGTTGAAAGGAAAAACAGATTCCTTAACACCGAAGTGTGGGATTGATAACTTTTTCAGACCGAGCTCCTTGATTTTCTTACCCAGAATGAGCTGGGTAGCCAGACGAGCCATTTGAATGCCACAGACCTTGGAGACTAATGGCACAGTTCGAGAAGCACGTGGGTTAGCTTCAATCACATAGACTTTGTCCTGGCAGATAGCGTATTGCACATTCATGAGACCGACTACCTGAAGTTCTAGGGCAATTTTCTTCGTATACCCCTCAATAGTACAGATATGTTTTTCTGGCAGACTTACCGGTGGCAGAACACAAGCCGCGTCGCCCGAGTGGACACCTGCGTATTCGATGTGCTCCATAATAGTCGGAATGAAAACATCTTTTCCATCAGAAAGTGCATCGGCTTCGGTCTCGATAGCGTTTTCCAAATAGCGCTCGATAAGAATGGGGCGGTCTGGTGTGACAGTAACAGCCACACTCACATACTGTACCAGCTCTTCCTTATCGTGGATTATCTCCATACCTCGTCCGCCGAGAACATATGATGGACGAACAATAAGCGGGTAGCCGATGCGTTTCGCCACAACTAACGCTTCATCAAGACTACGGGCAGTGCCTGATTCCGGCATGGGTATACCGTACTTTTTCATCACCTCACTGAACCGTCCCCGATCCGAGGCAATATCAATCGAATTGACCGATGTGCCCATAATTTTGACACCGGCATTCTCCAGTTCCGCTGCAATATTAAGTGGAGTCTGTCCGCCGAACTGTATAATAATCCCGAGAGGTCTCTCTTTTTCGTAGATATTTAACACATCTTCAACGGTCAACGGCTCGAAGTACAGCTTATCGGATGTATCGAAATCCGTTGAAACTGTTTCGGGATTACAATTGACCATTATCGTCTCGTAGCCCTCGTCCCGCAGGGCGAAGGCGGCATGAACACAGCAATAGTCAAACTCAATCCCCTGCCCGATACGAATTGGGCCACTACCCACGACAATAGCTTTCTTTCTCCGAGTACGTTTTGATTCATCCTCCTGCTCATAGGTGCTGTAATAATAAGGGGTACTGGCATCGAATTCTGCCGCGCATGTATCGACAATCTTGTAGACTGGTTGAATTTTCCATTTACGGCGCATTTGTCGTACCTGCTTGGAAGACCTGCCTGTTAATGCCCCTATCTGTTCATCGGTGAAACCCAATTGTTTAGCCTGCCACATAAGTTCCTGAGTCAGGGTCTGCGATTGTAGTACCCGCTCCATATCCACAATATTTTGAAGCTTGTTGATAAACCACAAGTCGATTCTGGTATATTCCGTGATAGTCTCAGGAGTTATCCCTCTTCTTAAAGCAGCCATTATAGCCCACAATCTCAAGTCATTGGGCTTTAAGGGATAGGAATTGATATCAGTTGACAGCTTCCACCCAGGGTCTTCCCAGGTGAGTGATTTCCTGTTAGACTCCAGAGAGCGTACTGCTTTCTGGAGTGCAGCCTCAAAACACCGGTCGATAGCCATTACTTCGCCCGTGGCTTTCATCTGGGTGCCAATAGTACGGTTGCTGGAGGCAAACTTCTCAAACGGCCAGTTTGGAATCTTAACCACCACGTAGTCCATTGCTGGCTCAAAGGAAGCCATCGTTCTCCCCGTCACCTGGTTTGGAATTTCATCCAGTCTTTTACCTACTGCTATCTTGGAAGCGACACGCGCAATAGGATAACCGGTGGCTTTACTTGCCAGGGCTGAGCTCCTACTAACGCGAGGATTCACTTCAATTACGTAATACTGACTGCTCTTCGGATCAAGGGCAAACTGAACGTTACAGCCCCCTTCGATGCCAAGCGCCCGGATAATCTTAAGACTGGCTGTTCGCAGCATCTGATACTCTTTGTTGGTCAAAGTCTGGCTAGGAGCAATGACGATGCTGTCACCAGTATGCACCCCCATCGGGTCAAGATTTTCCATATTGCAGACAGTGATACAATTGTTAGCACCATCCCTCATCACTTCATACTCTATCTCTTTCCAGCCTGCCACAGACTTCTCAAGCAATACCTGATGAATCGGACTAATTGCTAATCCCCCGGAGACTACTATTTCCAGTTCCTCTAAGTTATGTGCCATACCACTGCCGGTTCCACCCAGAGTAAAAGCCGGTCGGATTATCAGAGGAAGGCCTATCTCTCCGGTAACTTGCCTCGCCTGCTTCAGCGTATTGACACTAACACTGGCTGGTACCGGTTCCCCGATTTTAATCAGTAATTGTTTAAATAACTCACGGTCTTCAGCTTGTTTTATCGTCTGAATTGGCGTTCCCAAACTTCTCACATTGTATTTGTCAAGAATCCCAGCGTCAGCTAGTTCTACCGCCAGGTTAAGTCCCGTCTGTCCACCGAGTGTAGGTAGTAATCCATCAGGGCGCTCTCGTTCAATGATACGGGTAAGCGTATCTAAATTGAGAGGTTCAACATAAACAATGTCAGCGATACCCTCATCGGTCATGATAGTGGCTGGGTTTGAATTTACCAGAACCGATATTATCCCCTCTTCCCGCATCGCTTTACAAGCCTGGGTACCGGCATAGTCGAACTCAGCCGCCTGCCCGATGACGATTGGTCCTGAACCGATAATCAACACCTTAGATGGTTTCAAGGTTTTCAATCCTATCACAAATCACTGGTTAAGACCTCTGTTTTTACCAGCTACAAGCAATCCATTACACGCTTGTTCCTTTTACCATTTCTATAAACTTATCGAAAAGGTAGGTATTATCCAGCGGACCGGGAGAGGCTTCGGAATGATATTGGATGGCAAAGATGGGCAACTCTTTATGCTTTAAACCTTCAACAGTGCCATCATTCAGATTAATATGAGTGACTTCCAAGTCACCTTTGAGTGAATCCGGGGCAACTGCGTACCCATGATTTTGAGCTGTAATGTAGATTCTATTGGTTGCTAATTCACGAACGGGATGATTCCCACCGCGGTGACCGAACTTCAACTTGAAGGTACTGGCACCAAAGCTACGGGCGATCAGTTGATTCCCCAAGCAGATACCCATAATCGGTTTCTTGCCGATTAGTTGCTTGATTGTAGCCACTATATAATCCAGCAACTCCGGATTACCCGGACCTGGAGAGAGGAGTATACCATCTGGCTTCAAAGAGAGAATCACGCTTGCAGACGTGGTACATGGTATGGTGGTTACATTACAGCCCAAATGGTTCAGAATACGCAGGATGTTATATTTCAGGCCACAGTCCAAGACAACTATATGATATTTTGATTCCGAACCCTCGGCTTGCCAATAATACGGGACTTTGGTAGTTACCTGTTTAACAAAATCAATAGAGCCGTAGTCAGGCATCTTGTGCAGCGCATCGAGCGCCTGTTGCGGGGTTTTATCACTGGTTATTATTCCCATCATGACACCGCCAGCGCGCAGCCGACGCGTGATCGCTCGTGTATCGACTCCATAAATGCCGGGAATTCCGCCTCTTTCTAAATATTGTTGAATAGTCTCCTGGCTCATGTAGTGACTGGGCTGCAGGCATTGCTCTCTCACCACAAATCCCCGGACCTGTATTCTGTCTGATTCGATATCCTGCTCATTGATACCATAATTGCCAATAAGTGGATACGTGGGAACCAGAATCTGCCCTGCATACGAGGGGTCAGTTAGCATTTCCTGATAACCAATCATGCTGGTGCAAAAGACTACTTCACCGACAGCATCTACCGAAGTACCAAAGGTATAGCCGTGATAGCTAGAGCCGTCTGCTAAAACTAATAACGCCGGCTTGCCCATCAAATTCCTTCCAAGCCTTTTAACCTGTGCTTATCTCGAAATATCTTCTTTTGTAAGTATATGTTATCCCTTGAATCGGTTGGTAATTGGTAACCTTCTGTCTCTACCAAAAGCTCTAGGAGTTATCTTTATTCCTGGTGGTGCCTGTCGGCGCTTGTACTCACTACTGTCCACGAGCTTGGCAGTTTTCTGCACGATGGTTTTATCAAACCCTAGAGCTATTATTTGTTCTACGGACTTATCATCCTCTACATATGCAGTGAGTATCGGATCGAGTGTTTCATATGGTGGCAGGCTATCGGTATCCTTCTGGTCAGGACGCAACTCTGCAGAAGGCGGTTTGACGAAAATTGATTTTGGTATCAATTCACGACGTGCTACTTGGTTCCGGTACGTTGCGATTTTATAAACCAATGTCTTGGGAACATCTTTGAGAACAGCAAAACCGCCAGCCATATCACCGTACAATGTGGTATAGCCAGTGGCATATTCACTCTTGTTACCTGTAGTCAGCACGAGCCAGCCGAACTTGTTAGAGATCGCCATCAGGAGATTACCTCTAATCCTTGCCTGGATATTCTCTTCAGTAGTATCCGTTTGCGTACCGTCGAATGGCTGAGAAAGTGTTTTCAGGTATGCCTTATAGACATTTTCAATAGGGATAGTAAGAAGTTGGATTTTCAAATTCTTTGCCAGCTTTATAGCATCAACCTTACTCCCCTCTGACGAGAAGCGCGATGGCATGGATACCCCGACAACATTCTCACTACCGAGAGCATCTACAGCTATAGTAGCAACAATCGTTGAATCTATGCCACCGGACAAGCCAATAACTACCTTTTTAAAACCATTCTTCAGTACGTAGTCACGAGTGCCCAGTACAAGCGCACGGTAGACTTCAGCTGGTAAGTCAAGCACATCAGGCTGTTTTTTTAGCCGGCTTTTGTGGATAGAAAATGGTGTCTTAGAAACAATAATTCGGGTCTGTTGCCATTGCTTTTGCCCAGCCAGTAAGGTCTCTTTCCGCTGGCGCGGGTCATGCAGACGTTCCCGGAAGACTGACTCCACATCAAGGTCGGCGATAATCAGGTCTTCTTCGAATTGCTTGCCACGAGCAATAAGAATACCTTTCTCATCCATGATAACGCTGTGACCATCGAAGACAAGTTCATCTTGCCCGCCAACGGCATTATTGTAAGCGAATATCGCCACCGTATCCGAAGCACGGGTGGCAACCATCCTCTCCCGTAAGGTGCCTTTGCCAGCATGGTAGGGTGAAGCACTGATATTCACAATGACTTCAGCGCCGGCATTTGCTTGCACGGTCGCTGGTCCGGCTTCATACCAGATGTCTTCGCAGATGGTAATACCTACCGCTACACCACCAATGATAAATACAGGACAATCCGCTCCAGCACGAAAGTAGCGGTTTTCGTCGAAGACGCCATAATTCGGAAGGTAGATTTTATGGTAAACACCTGATACTTTACCTGAATGAAGAACGGCGGCTGCATTGTAAATATCACCATCAGCATCCACAAAGCCGGTGATGACCGTGATGCCCTTTGCCGACTCAGCAATTTTCTGAAGCGAGTCCAGGTTTGCCTGAATAAATTGCGGCTTAAAGAGCAGGTCCTCCGGTGGATAACCACAAACGGCAAGTTCCGGGAGCGTGACAATATCAGCGCCCGCAGAACGGGCGGTATCAACTGCTCCCAGAATCTTCTTTACATTGCCGTCAAAATCACCGACGGTGGTATTAATCTGCGCCATAGCAATCCGCAGGCGGCGCATTTTAACACCTCCTTTTAGCTTCAGATTACTACCTCTTTAGAGAATCGGCAAGTACCGGTTAATCTCATACCCAGTAACCTGAGTACGATAGAGGTCCCATTCAATCTTCTTGTTGGTGATGAAGGCGTTAAAAACATGCTCACCAAGAGCTTCTCGCACTAGCTTACTTTTCTCGGTTAGCTGGATAGCCTCAGACAGACTCGCAGGTAAGGTCCGGATGCCACGTTTTGCGCGTTCCGCTTCATTCATCTCGTAGACGTTCTCTTCAATCGGCTCGGGGGGTTCTAGTCCGTCCTCGATACCCTTCAAGCCCGCCGCGAGCATCACACTGAAGCACAGGTATGGATTGCAGGCGGGGTCGGGGGAACGGAACTCGATTCTGGTCGCCTTTTCTTTCCCGGGGCGATATTCCGGTACACGGATGAGGTCACTGCGATTGCGTTTTGCCCATGATAGGTAGACAGGTGCTTCGTAACCGGGAACCAGCCGTTTGTAGGAGTTTATCCATTGATTATTAATTGCAGTGATTTCCGGGGCGTACTTCAATAGACCGGCGACGTAGCTACGTGCAGCTTTCGATAGGTAGTACTTTCCCTTCGGGTCAAAAAATGCGTTCTTATCGCCCTTGAAAAGTGATTGGTGAACGTGCATACCACTGCCATTAATGCCGAAGACTGGTTTGGGCATAAAGGTGGCATAGACATCATGATTGATGGCAACCTGCTTGACCACCAGTCGGTAGGTCATCACACTATCTGCCATGGTCAGGGCATCTGTATAGCGCATATCGATTTCGTGCTGGCTGGGGGCAACCTCATGGTGGGAATACTCCACACCGATGCCCATTTGTTCCAGAGTAAGGACGGTTTCACGTCTCATGTCTGTGGCAGCATCCAGTGGGGTCAGGTCAAAATAGCCGCCGGCATCAAGAAACTCTGTGCCCTTGGAATCTCTAAAGTAGAAATACTCCAGCTCTGGTCCAACATAATAGGTATAGCCCAAGTCTGCCGCCTTTTTCAGGTTTTTCTTGAGGACATAACGTGGGTCGCCATCAAATGGTTCACCACCGGGTTTCAAGACATCGCAGAACATACGGGCAACGGCATGATGCTCGCGGGGTCTCCATGGGAGAATTTGGAAAGTATCCGGGTCGGGCATAGCGACCATATCGCTTTCGTCGATACGGGCGAACCCCTCGATTGACGAACCGTCGAAGCCCATGCCTTCTTCAAGCGCACCCTCCAGTTCCTCAACAGTGATGGCAAAGCTCTTGAGCATACCGAGGATGTCAGTAAACCACAGGCGGATAAACTTGACATCATTCTCCTTTGCCATCTTGAGAACATATTCCTTGCTTTCATCCTTTTTCTTGGCTGGCATTGCTATAACCTCCTTAATATTTTTCTAATTGTGCTAAACGGCATTACTGCCGGAGTCGCCGGTGCGGATGCGGATGGCGTTTTCCACGGGGATGATGAAAATCTTCCCATCACCTGTTTCACCGGTGCGGGCGCTTCTGACGATGGCATTCAAAACGGGAGATAGGTCTTCGTCCAGAACAATTACTTCGATCTTGAGCTTGGGGAGGAAATCAACGTGATACTCTTTGGTGCCCCACTTCAGGGCGATACCTTTCTCTCTGCCTCTCCCGCCTACCTCGGTAATGGTCATACCATAGTAGCCGAGGTCTTCAAGCGACTTTTTGATTGGGTCAAGTTTTTCTTCCCGAATTATCGCTTCAATTTTTTTCATCGCAGTGGTCCTCCATAGGCGCGTTCACCATGCTGTGAGATATCCAGCCCCACCGATTCCTCCTCACTGCTGACACGTAATCCGATGGTCGCATTTACTACCTTGCCGATAATCCAGGTCATCAGAAAGGCGAATGCCCAGACAACAAGAACACCGATTAACTGAAAGAGAAGTTGTTTGGGGTTGCCATAGACGAGCCCGTCTTTTCCGGCAGAATTAACCGCGGCGCTGGAGAAAATGCCGGTTGCCAGTGCGCCCCATGTGCCACCCATCCCGTGTACTGCCCAGACATCCAGTGATTCATCAATCCCGGTTCTGGCGCGAAACAACATCATATAATAGCAGAGAATAGCCGCGCCCGCGCCGATTGGTATGCCCATAATCGGCTGTACGAAACCTGCCGCCGGAGTTATCGCTGCCAGCCCTGCCACGGCACCAGTCACAACACCAAGCAGGGACGGACGGCGGTAAAGCCAGGAGAGTATCATCCAGACCAGGGCGGCCGTTGCGGCAGAGATATTCGTCGCAACGAAAGCGCTGGAAGACAGACCGCCGGAAGTCAGGGCACTGCCGGCATTGAAACCAAACCATCCGAACCAGAGAATACCGGCGCCGAGCGCGACCATGGGTATGTTACCCGGTTCCATCGGCTCCTTTTCTTTGAAGCCGCGGCGAGGACCCAGTAAAAGAGCCAGTGATAAGGCGGAAATGCCCGCCGCGATATGCACGACTATGCCACCGGCGAAATCAAGCGTACCCAACTTTGCCAGCCAGCCGCCACTCCCCCAGACCCAGTGCGCTACGGGAGTATAGACGAAGGTAAACCACAGGACAGAAAAAAGCATGAGAGCGCTGAACTTGATACGCTCCACTACAGCGCCGGTAATGAGTGCTACGGTAATGATTGCGAACATTCCTTGAAATGTCATGAAAGCGAGGTGAGGAATGGTGGTGGCATAAACAGGTGATGGTTCCTGCCCGACACCTGCCAGTCCGAAAAAGTCCAGCCCGCCAATGATGCCAGCTCTGTCGGGTCCGAAGCTGAGGCTATACCCATAAACCACCCAGAGCACACCAATCAGACCCAGACAGGCGAAACTCATCATGATGGTAGAGAGGAAATTCTTCCGTCTCACCAGTCCGCCGTAAAAAAATGCCAGTCCTGGTGTCATTAACAAGACCATTGCCGCTGACATCAATACCCAGGCAGTGTCGGCATAATTTATAGACATTTATCATCTCCAATCGAGTTAGATGTCTCCACTTTAGCGGGCAATTATTACGGCAGTATTACAGGTGTGTTACAAGTTAATTACGGCAGTTGGATTTCGTCAGCTGGCTATTTCCAGATAAACGAAAGCGAAGCCGTTTATAAGAACATGGATGACCGGCCTTTCAGTCGTGGATATGTTATTTGAGAGTGAATCAATTTTTAACTGAAACCTCGACCATGTTTTGCCGTGCGATAGCGTGTTCCGTGCCGCCTTTATTGACAAAGACATGCATCAAACCCAACACCTCATATCTCCCATTCGCCAATTTTCGTGTGTCCCATTGCACAGCGAAATTTTCCGACTTATCCTCAGATTCGCCGATTTTAATCCAGGTGCTGGTGCCCTTCTTGCGATAGTACCAAGGGTTGGTAATTCTTAAAACAGGCCCAGACAGTTCCAATTCTTTAAGTTCCTGTTTCAGAAGGTCTTCGTCAAGCATCTCACGCAATCTCACGGTGCCCGAAAATTTTTTCAAGGTTTTGGAAGGAACAATAAAATTTGGTCCCCAATCGTATGACATATTTGCCCTCCTTATCCTGTTACTGGTTTGATGTCTCTACTCTATCGAGGAATTATTACGGCAATATTACGGGTCGGTTACAGATGCCTGCAAAGCAGGCATTCAGGCTTTTTTCACAAAGCGGTAGCCAATATTGCGGACGGTCTCGATGTAGGTGTGGGTCTGGTCTTCAATCTTACCGCGGAGCCTACGGATGTGAACGTCAACTGTGCGGTCGCCCCCGAAGAAGTCCTCTCCCCAGACCCCGTTCAAGAGCGCATCCCGGGTGAAGACACGTCCGGGATTTGTTGCTAGGAACTTGAGGAGTTCGTACTCACGGAAGGTGAGCGACATCGGTTTATCACTGATATAGACTTCGTATTTTACAGTATCAATGACAAGGTCTCCGGTGGTGATTTGTTCAGGGCTGGCAGCTTTCGTTTTTTTATTTAGCAGGCGTTTTGCCCTGATGATAACCTCATCTGTATTTAACGGACTGAGCACGAAATCGTCAGCAGTGCCATCGAGATTGAGCGCTGTTTCCACTGAGGTAATGGCAAGAACAGGGAGTTTCTTCTCCTCCCGCAAGTACCGGCAGAGACGTTCGCTCTCTGGAATACTGCCAACTTCAATGAGGAATAAGTCGGGGAGGTGTATGTTGACCTGTTCTAGGGCGTTATCAGCGTTGCCCACCATATTGCACGTAAAATTGTTACGGCTGAGCGCTGCGGTCAGTTTGCTCGCCTCTCCGCCCGGTTTTGCCATCAGTAAAATTTGAAACAAAGTGCGCCTCAATAGGTGTAGAGTTGACCGTAGGGTCGGAGGTATTTAGGATACAGCCTGGTAAATTTGTCTTTCAGGATTTCTTCCGCACTGCAGTTAAAATGGTGAGAGAATTCTGTCACCAGGTGATTCAGAGTGTTCCTATCTTCCTCGTTAAGGTCGGCGATACCAAAACTAATCATCATCGTCTTCCCCATCAGCGATAATACCAACATATTCTTGCGTGGATGGTGTTGTTGGAGATTTAGCTGACAGGACATCAAGTTTGACCGCCTGTACTTTCCGATAGACATTGGAATAAACATTTCTCACACCATCAATAGTCAGGAGGTCATCTATCTTTATACCAAAAAGGCACTCGTTTTCCTTCAAATAGGGGAGAATTAAATCCCAGTCCGCTGAGCTCAAGGCAACAAATTCACCACCATTAAGCTGTTCGTTGACGACCTTTTTCTGCGGGTCGTGCAAATAGATAGCCCCACCGGATGCCAGAGAGAACAAATTAGAGCCGGGATAAGGCGTGTCCTGAATGATTATTTTCCCGTCATGGTCAAAACTGATGCCGTTCATAATGACAAACCCACCCCCCTTCAGTGGATCGCCTGCCATGAATGACTCTGCTAGATAGTCCAGACAGGTGCCATTAATAACGACACGCGGTTTCCCGACCGCGTTGATTAAAGGTCGGCCGGCGGCATTGCCCATTACATACACCTCGCCGCCCTTGGCACCGTACATGAATGTCTGCCCGACGTCGCCATAGATGGCGAGTTTACCCCTTTTCATAATTTGTCCTACTTGGTCCTGGGCGTTGCCGTGAACGTAAATCTCAAGCCCATCAATGCCGGAAGCCAGATAGTCTCCTGAGCTGTCATAAACATCAATCCGTACATCGTCTGAGTCCGCTGATAACCCGCAACCGCAGAAACGTTGCCCTTTATAACCGTACGTAATGAATTGTTTCCACCCCAACTCGTGAGCCGCGACAATGAGACGCGCATCACAGTCTTCCCCTTCAGGAGGGAATTCTTTGCCATTCAACACGAGAATTTTTTCATCCCCCTGAGGGGCACGCAGAATCTTGCGGGTCATCCAGTCAATATATTTGTAGATACTCTGAATATTAGTTTCTATCTTCGGCGTATTGCTGAAAATATCGGTCAGGCTGTCTCTGACAATATGGAGTATAGCACTACGCTTTTTGTCTCCTGGCGGAAGACGGATATCATTCAAATAGGTCAGGATCTCAATTGTCTGTGCCCTGGCAATATCATTACCATTAGCCTGTTCAGTCAATTTCTGGCAGAAGCTCCGGAGAGTTTCATAAGACCAGTTTGCCAGGTTCTTACGACAAAAATCCTTGAGTTCAGTTGCGTTCACTTTCTCTAAGTCCACATTTGTTTTCTGCCCTGATTTTTTCCTGACCGGAGCATGTTGCTTTAAGCTATCAGCGGTCTTTATTACCTCACCGAATTTATTAGTGCAAATAAGTTCTTTTGAACCGTTTCCTTTGCCTGAATCTTTCACGGTGAAAATAAAAGCACCGCCGTCCGTGGCGCTGCCGCCGCGCGCATTCCAGTAGCTATCGGCAATGGGACAAAACCGGCTATCCTCAGATGCCAGACTGTGCAGGGTGGCATCAACCGCCTGTTTCTCCGAGCAAATCAGGCCAATCTGCACCTCACCATCCTGCATGGCGAAAACCTGAGGCCGCAACATTGCGGTATCGGTAATGCCCATGAGCTGGAATTGTTTCTTGTAGACATCATTACGCGCAATGATGAAAAACCAGGGTCCATCAGGAGAACCATGCATATGGCTCCGTTGAATTTGCCGGTAAATCTTCTGTCTCTCTAAAGGCAAGGAATCAAAGTCATATTCTGTAGTGGGGGCCATAGCTTCTATGATATATTCCAGCGGATAACCGAAATTACGGTTCCACAAGTCAAAGAGTTGTATTGAAACCTCGGTATCCGTAAGAAATTGTGGAAAGACATTATATTGCTTCAAATATTCGGTGATAGAGTGATAATTAGCGAAATCCCCGTTGTGCACCAGGGCTTCATCCAGTCCTGTGAACGGATGAGCGCCACCCGGATGCCAGACACGCCCCTTGGTGGGGTAGCGCTGGTGCGCAATCCAACCGTGGGCTTTGAGATTGTCCAGGAGATAGTATTTCGCCACAAGTTCGGCATAGCCGACGATTTTAAGTATCATGATATTACGACCGTGGGATAGAACAAAAGCCTGCTTTTCACCGAGTGAGGCATAGAATTTTTGATTAAGACGGTAGGAATTTTGATATATGAACTCATCCTCTGCATGGCGTGGGTCCATGTTCAGGAGGTTATTTTGTTCCATGAAATGCGCAAGGACATCTTTTTTCGCGCGGACAAAATAGCGGTGGACATCCGGCGGCTTTATATCCAGTCCTTCAATTTCCCTATAGTCGTCCACCGTAGGAATGCGACTGGCTTTTCGCACCTCCAGATACGGGGTGATACACTCTTTTTCAACCTGAGAGATGGCTTCAGGGTCAAGCGAAGCAACCTGAAGCATATAGTGTGTATCGAGGACATCTTGGGTGACTCCCATGTCCTGTGCCGATAGACCAACGGCGGCAATGCCTCCACCCTTGCCGTTACCGCGGTTATGCATCTGGACCGAAGGTTCGAAAATATGGCGTCCGCTGACAGGAATAGAGGCAATAAAGCCAGTTACGCCGCAACCGCCTTCTTCAGCCGCCTTCTTATCTTCAACATTGGAGTGTGGCAGTTTTGCCCTGGAGGCAGTTATCTCATCTAGCATTTCATTCACGTTTCGCACAGTTTTACCCTACAAAATTAATTTCTTTTTCGGAGCCGGTTGATATTTCTTCCGCTCATCTTCATCAAGATAGTCCAGATGCACCAGCAGGTCAGAACGCCCGACTAATTCCTTGATACTCTTCATACCGTACTGCCGGAGAATTTCACACCATTGTTTGCGCCACGCCATATACATATTGACCAGTCTCTGCTCCGCCCACTCTTCCGTAATTTCATAACCGAGTTCGGCATCGGTGGTGGCAATACTGCGAGCACAACCGCGGCCACTTTCACAGTTACTACAACGCAGGCACTCCATCGCTACCAAATCCGCTGTACCGATGACACAGCCATTGGCACCCATAGCAATTGCTTTGGCAACATCCATCGCATTACGAATGCCACCGCTAGCTATGAGACAGAGCTCATCACGCACACCTTCGCTTATCAAGAAACGGTGTACTTTGGGGATAGCGTACTCAATCGGCATTGCAATGTTTTTCTTGGCGATATCCGGGGCGGCACCAGTGCCGCCATAACTGCCATCGAAGTGAATAATATGGGCGCCGGCATAATAGCTCCCGACAGCTACCATATCGGCATCAGTAGGCGTGGAAACCTTAACTGATACCAGTACCCTCGGGTTTATCTCTTTTATCCAGTCCACGTGTTTCTTGTGGTCTTCCACGGAATAGACGCTATGGAAAGGAAAGGGAGAAAAGAGAGAACTACCCATCACAGTCTCGCGTAATTTGGCGACTTCGGGAGTAACCTTATCACCCAGGAGATGGCCACCCAGACCCGGTTTAGCACCCTGAGCATATTTGAATTCCACTACCGGAGCGTATAATATGGTCTCTTCCCTGACGCCGAAGAGACCTGTGGCGACCTGCGTAATGATATTATCACGATGAGCGACAAATGCCTCCGGATAACCGCCCTCTCCGGTACATGTTAAAGTATTCAGTCTTTCAGCCGCACGTGCCCTACCTACCAGAACCGGCAGAGCGGTAGAACCGAACGACATTCCACCGCCGTAGCACGGCAAGGAGAGCACTCTTTCAGGTCGGCCATCACGGCGTTTGTTCAAGGAGAGGCTGGTATCAATTTCTTCATCCGGGATATTGAGGTAATCTTTCGGGTCGGGAATTCTGAAGCGGATTTTATCGAATCCCCCGCCGGAGTAACCGAGGCTGTACTCCAGGTCTACATGTGGCAAGTTCCCGGTCTCTGCCATATACCAGTGTGCCAGAATCATCTCTGACGACCAGCGATAATCACCAATTGTTTCCATAATAGGATTAAGACCCACTGATAGGGCATGTTGAGGACATCGTTTTACACAGAAGAAGTCGTTAGATTCACATCGATAGCCGATACAGCGGTAATCAAGGGGGCGGATTGGCTCACTGTAATTCTCGTATCGTAGATGCACTCCATAGGGACACAATTCAGCGCACAAGCCACAGGAAATGCAGTTGGAGTTTCTCCTCACCACGTATTTCCCGATAGGATTGCGGTAGCGAGAGGGAGTTACCACGGTCTGTGGTAGTCCCGATTTCTCATTAACCATGTCTCTTTCTTTCACGTTTCTCATAATAACTATCCAATTCCGGTTACTTTTCTCATGCCGAATAATGGGGCAAAACTGTCCCTCTCTAAATCATCAAACCACATTGACCTGCCCACTTCCCCACGCATCCGTCGCGCTTCACGGATGCCAAAAGCCCCCATTACCTCGAGAAGCTGATTATGCCAGGCGCTCATAAGATTGATAATCCGTTGAGTTCCCCATTTTTGTTCTACTTCTCCCAGCTTCACCGGGCATGATTTACCGTCCTTGCACCGGTAGCACAGGTGACATTCCAGCGCTATGAGGAGGGATAAATCAATTGCCACTGCATCGGCTCCGCAGATGAGGGATTTGGCAACATGCTCTGCCATAGCAATCCCCCCCGAAAATACCAGATTTATCCTGGACCGTATATTGTTTTTCACCAATTCCAGATGAATCTCGCGTATCATATCCTTCAAGTGGCGCGGATTGTTTGCATAAAGTTCGCGACCATTATCACTCCCATAGAAATGAACGGTATCAACATCGGTATGAGCCAGTGTCAACGTCAATCCCGCGGCTTTGCTATCGAGCGGCATTCCTACGGAAATGAACAACCCCGGTTTGATTTGCCGCAGCTTTTTGAATTCATTCTCGATGCCCGGGTCATAAGCCAGTTCTACCATCTGGCTTTTGCGAATAAGTTCACGATAATTATGATAGTTACTTCTCGTCAGGCATGGCACCAGATTGCTGGAAAATTCTGAAAATGCGGACGAGTAATTTTCCAGATTAATAAACATGAGAGTGCCCAGTTCGCTGGCTGCTTGCGCCATTGATAGCAGAACATCTTCACTCAGTATGCCGAATTGAGGCTGTTGAAATATCACCGGTAACGGTATTTCCAGGATGGGTGATAACTCCGTAATGAGAGAATTGTCTTCCCTGAATTCCAATTTCATTGGCCGACGGGAGAGTTCCACCATAGTATTGATATATTCTCGTCCGTGAATCCCGTCTCTGGTGGGTCGTACTATTTCCGACATATCGGTCCAGATGGAATCAAAGCCCTCTCCGGCGAAGGGGCCACGATAGCCGGCACCGGATACCGGGATACTGCCCGTGTGAGCTTGTGCCCACATAGAATTGATGATACCAGGCGTCCAGTAATCATCCCCCAGAATCCGGTATTCCGGGTTGATGGACATGGAGAAAATGCCCTTGGCGCACTCTTCAACACAGCGGTAGCAACTCTTGCAGGTGTACAAGTACTCCGGCTCTTTCATAGTGCTCCAGTGTAAGAAATTGTCCTTAAAAATGTTATAGACGCATCGTTTCCGCACACAGAGGCGACAGCTACCGGCGCAATTTTCACGAAACTCCACCGTAGCATATTTCCCAACCGGCGGGAACCGTGGGTTAGCATTTTTTGTATGTATAGCGTATTTTTTAGGCATGATAGCCTCCGGGTTAAACTAGTTAACGGGGATAAAGACCTGCCGCTTTTATAATCTCGGGGACTTTGTCTTCCCACTCAATTGCCATAATGTGAATACCGTGAACCCCCTTAATCTCACGAATCTCCTGGATTGTTTCTAGGCAAATCTTGATGCCCTCGGCGGTAGCTTTTTCTTTGGGAACGGCTTCCATTCGTTTGATGATGGCTTCAGGGATAGTGATACCAGCTACCCTGGTTGCCATGTATTTCGCCATCCTGGCGGATTTCAAAGGAGTTACTCCGCCTAGAATGTGGACCTTCTCCGTCAATCCCTGCTCGCGAGCTAATCGCACCCATTCTTTAAACCGCGCCATATCATAAATGCATTGGGTCTGGATGAAGTCTGCCCCGGCGGCTACTTTTTTCGCCAGGCGGAGCACACGGAACTCAAATGGGTCGGCAAAGGGGTTCTCTGCTGCTCCGATAAACATTTTAGGTGCTACATCAAGCTCAAACTCGCTCATATCTTTGCCTTCGTCACGCATGTTTTTAACGGTATGAATCAGGTGCATGCAATCAATATCCCAGACATTCATGGCTTCCGGTTGACTGCCGAAGGTTTGATGGTCGCCGGAGAGACACAGGATATTACGAATACCGAGAGAATAGGCGCCCATAATATCCGATTGCAGGGCAATTCGGTTACGGTCGCGGGTAACCATCTGCATTACCGGCTCAATGCCCATCTGGATAAGATGGGTGCAGGCGGCAATACTGGACATCCTGACGATAGCTGTTTGATTATCGGTCACGTTGACAGCATCAACATAACCTTTGAGAAGGGTGCCCTTTTTATGTATTACCTCAGTGTTAGCCCCTCGAGGAGGACCACATTCGGCGGTAACGGCAAATTTCCCTTGAGATAAGACCTCCTGCAATTTACCACTGTTCATATAACATGGTCCTCTATAACTAATTTTCTCGGTCCACCAGCCTGACTGGTACGCCAGTCCTTCGGCGGAACATAGGTGATGAGTTTATCCATTTGTCCGAATGATTTGGAACGGTCAATGATGAGTTGCCAGGCGCAATCGGTTTCAGAATTAACTTCACATTTGCCATTCTGCGAACCACCGCAGGGACCATTTAATAGCTTCTTTGAACAACGGCTGATAGGGCAGATACCGACAAAAGTATCCAGTATGCAATTGCCGCATCCCATGCATTTTTCGGCGAAAAGTCCTTGTTTTTCCAGAACACCGATGAAAGTTGTGTTCACACCTGGTAGGACAGGAGATCTGGTGAACCGACTGGCTATCATCTGAACACCTGCGCCACAAGCTAATGACAGAACGGCATCATTGCGTGCAATGGCAGTTGCCGCTTCCTTGATGAACTCATCTTCACATTGTCGTTCGACTGTCAGCTCTTCAATTTTGATTTTCCTGCCATCTTTCTGAAAAGCTAGACGTAATGCCGATGCCATGATGGCTACCTCATCTTCACCCCCTGCAAAGCATGTCTTGACACAGGTTCCACAGCCGAGGATAAGAAGTCTAGAATATGAAGATACCTTGTCTTTTATTTCCGCTATAGGTTTCTGCTCGCCTACTATCACGTTTCACTCCATTGTTAAAATTAAGCCGCCGGATTAGGTCCCAGTGTGACTAAATTGTCCATAGTCTGATTAATCGCACGGTTAAGGGCAGTCTGGTCTCTTTGCGGAATGAAAAAGATGTTCAGTCGCCGACCGTCAAGCCCTATTTCATCCAGTAGTTTTTTCATCCGGGCAACCCTCTTGCCAGCCCAAATATTTCCCTCGATATAGCGGCAGGAGCCTTCTGGACATACCATCACCACCACGGCATCAGCTCCGGCTTCGAACGCGCGCAGGAGAAAAACCTCCCGTGTTATACTGGAACATGGCATTTTAATTCCCTTAATATCACAATATACATTGTCCGAGTCAGCTATACTGTTAATAGCATTAAAGCAGTGGAACACAGTTATCTTAGGTTTAAATTGTTCTATCTTGACAGGTTCTGGCGTTATTGAGGAAACCACCTTAAAATTTTCAACCATCGTAGTGACACTCCCGAGAATAGGTCTACGGCATACGGCAACCGATTACCTTGTGTTTATGATGTTAACACACCACCGATCACTTTGTCAATATTAAATATTACGTATAATTATAGAATATTTTAGTGTATTAAACGGCAAAACTATAGTTTTATTGCCGTTAGCGATAGTTCGGTATAGGGGGATCTGGGATAATAGTAGTAATGAATCCGGTAGTAAAAATGAAATTTCCCATAACTGAATACAAACGGCTAACTAACACAAAATCTAAAGCAGAGAGCCCTTGAATATCACAAAACGAGTTTAATTACATCTTTACAAATCAAGAACTACAGAGATTTCCCTAGTTGACAAAATAGTACATTGTGACGTCACTTTATGAGACTGCCGAAAAAGTCCCGCTTCGTCATAAAGAAATAGAAAATACTTTGAAACTGAATGATCCGGAACGGTGATTGGAGGCTAAATACTGATAAAATAGAGGGAACAAATCAACAAGGGGGGCACTCATGCTCAAG
>DASWLM010000020.1:0-4659 GCA_036396095.1 Dehalococcoidales bacterium
AATCAGGATAGCCAGTATCGAAGTGGTTTATGCAGGACCATTCTGCACCCAGATGCTTGCTAATATGGGCGCAGAGGTTATCTGTGTGGAGACAATTAATTTTCGTCCGCCCGCTTCTCGTCCGGGGACGGTCCACGGCGATACGGTGGCTAATCCGAATCTGCTCAGAACATTCCATGATAAAGATATTACTACCGAGGGAATATGGAACCGGAGCGCCGCCTACGCCAGTAAAAATTTCAATAAGCTAAGCTGTACGATGGATTTAACCCGACCTGAAGGTAAAGATATTTTTAGAAGGCTTGTTGAGAAATGCGATGTTTTCTTCGAAAACAATGCGGTGCGGACTATCGAGAAGCTGGGATTGACCTACGACGTGCTCAGTGCTTGGAATCCAAGGCTGGTCTATGTCACTGCCCCGGGGTTCGCAGTTGATGGTCCTTACAAATATTACATAGGATACGGAACAAACATAGAGGCGCTAGTCGGGCATGCGTGGCTGAGGGGTTACCCGGATGAAGACCACCCTACTCATCTTTATATGGATGTTTATCAGATGGATGCCTCAGGGGGAATGGCGGCGGCATCAGCCATCCTGATGGGATTATGGCATAGGGCAAAAACTGGTAAAGGAATGTTCATCGACTCGGGGAGCGCCAATACCGTTATCCCTCAATTTGCAGAAGCCATTATGGACTACACGATGAACAAACGGGTAAGACGCACCCAAGGTAATCGGGATTTATGGGCAGCACCGTGCGGGGTATACCCGTGCCGCGGTGCGGCAGACAGGTGGGTATGTATTACCTGTTACAATGACAAGCAGTGGAGAGGATTTTGTGAAGCCATCGCCAATCCTGATTGGACGAAACAGGAGATGTTTGCCACACACGAAAGCAGGTATCAACATCAGGATGAACTGGATAAATACATCAAAGCCTGGACCAGTCAACACGACGATTATGAAGTAATGTTCATCCTGCAAAAATATGGAGTGCCCTCGATGCCCGTGCTTAACGAAAGAGACACATTGCGTGACCCACAAGTCATAGCGCGTGGATTTTACGAAAGGG
This sequence comes from Dehalococcoidales bacterium, assembly GCA_036396095.1. Lineage (GTDB taxonomy): Bacteria > Chloroflexota > Dehalococcoidia > Dehalococcoidales > Fen-1064 > JAURWL01. The sequence goes on from DASWLM010000020.1 coordinate 1,074, forward strand.
TGGATGGCACGAAATACAACTGCGGTGTGCACATGTTCCCCGGGATGATGTGGAAATATTCCAAAACGCCGATGAGTATAAAGATACCCCCCTGTATGCTTGGAGAGCATAATGATTACGTCTTCAAAGAAGTGATTGGCATGACTGACGAAGAAATAAAACGACTGGAAGAACAGGAACATATAATCGGGGGAACGGCTTATACAGAAACTGCATTAGGTTAAAATAAATTTTCATTTATTCCTTTTCCTAAAAGTAACTCCAATCGTGGCGCTTTAAGCCTATGATCTGGCGAACCTTTGTAGTAGCATATAATCGTAACATTTAATAAAAAAATACAGATGGTTTTTATGACTATATTATCAACCACCTATATCTGGCTGTAGCCAGTTCCCGGTCGGTCGATACCTGTGCCCTTGCCCTTTTTTATCCATCCGAATTCTTGTAGGATTTGCTGGCTGTAAGTAACACGGCCCGTTATCTTATCCAATGGCTCTGTTGCAAGAAGGAGGGTAGCCTTTGCCATCATGTCCGTTGGCTCAGCGCGTGGGTCTTCAGGGCTGGCAGCCATCTTGAAGAATAAGGTGCCAGGTGTCACTACAAGCTGTGAGGGAGACAATGCCGTCACAGAGATACTGTACTGATATAATTCCTGTGCTAATCCCTGACTGAACCGTTCTATAGCCGCTTTTTGCGCCCCATATTTCGTGCCGGAGTTTGCACCGGGTTCCCTATCTTTATATGGACCACGACCGGGTCCAATAGCCCCGCTAGACGATATGTTTATGATGGCGCCACTGCGTCGTTTTATCATATCCGGTAGCACTTCTTTAGTAAGTATGAAGATACCGCGAGGACCCACTGCCCAAGAAGTATCCCATTGCTTGAGCGTCATGTCTTTAATTTGAGAGAAGAAGCTCACGGCGGCATTGTTTACTAAAATATCCACGGGACCAAATGTTTCCCTGGTCTTTGCTACAAGCTGGACACAGCTTTCTTCTTTGGATAAATCAGTCTGGATTGCCAGGGCAGTACCACCCGCAGCTTTGATTTCTGCGACGGTGGTATTAAGCGAACCACTGAATGACTTGTGGTCGCCCTCATTCAGAGAACGAGCCGCACAAACAACCTTTGCACCTTCAGCGGCGAACAGTTTGGCGATTGCCTCACCGATACCCCGGCTCGCCCCGGTTACGATTGCCACTTTGCCATTGAGTTTTGCCATTACATCTCCTCCTGAATCACTTCATTTATTTAATGTCGGCTTTCCAGCTGTTCAGGGTCCCAGCGCTTCCTAGTCTATAACTGCGTAAATAGTAAGTCAATTACGTCTTCCTATAATTTACTGCTTTAGTACCGTAATGGGTCGAACTTCGGGAACTGTCTCCCAAAGTCAAACTGAGGGACTGAGAACTATCTTACGAAGGTATCCTGAGTTATATCAGGTTTAATGCAACCATTAATCCATCTCTCGATATATCGTGTTTCTGGGAGAGATTGACCCTCTCGTACGAACGATATCAATTTCTTGACGTGGAACGACCTAAAGCAATTAGTTTTCCACCCGGAGCCGAAACCATCATCTTAATCAATTCCTCGGTGATTTTTGGTTCGAGCCCCTCCGTATGCCCCTTGTCAAGACGAACCACATCGGCAATAACTCGACCATCACGCGCATTCGGAAAAACGTAGATCTGTGCCGTACCAGGTCGTGCTTCCCTACCCCAACTAGGACCTCGGTTGGCTGCTACGTCTGATACCTGGCCTTTCTCGGTGTCGACAACATCCGGCATTCGCACTCGAGGACCAGCGCCGTACTTTTCAGCCCAGGGCGACATCTCAGGCAGTTTCACGATTTCAAGCTCCCCGATTGCAAAAATAAAGGAAATATCGCAATCGGGCATAACTGAGAGATCCAAGCCTGGACCATTGGGGACTGGCATTGGAATCCGGGGTCTGCCCTCACGCCCTGTAAAAAAGGAAGCTGGCCTCTCGACTGGCCCGATACGCCCGCCCGAGAGGCTGAGCCATCCGTCAACGCGCTTCGCATAATAGTCGGTCCGAAGCAGGCGGTTAGATGTCATTCCACCCTGACTATGACCAGCGAGCCAAAACGATTTGATACGGTCTTTACCATATCTATCGCAAACGAGTTCGACGATATTCTTCAGATGCTCGTCGTCAGCTTCAGCAACCCAATGGCGCATTGGCTCTTTAGTGGCGGCAGAGGGCGTCGCGACAACGAGACGGTATTTGTTTTTGTAATCATGAGCCGGGAAATAGAGGTGTTGCCATACGCCGTGGGAGCCGCCGCCGTGTAAATTGAGGATAAAAACGACCTGTTCGTCAGCTTTCAAATCATCCGGATCATCAAGAAAACATTTTCGTCCTGTCTTCTGATCCACTGCACTGATACTACCCATGGTCGTTTCCTCCTTTATTCGTGAGTTGAAATGGAAAATCTTATCCTTGTCATTATCACATAATGGCGTCGATTTAAACAAGTTCAATGCTTCTTGATTGGGAAAAAAGTTCCTTTATTCACCCGCGGCGCCACGCTCAATGCTCAGGCGTGAAATTTGGCGGACCTTTTTAAGGTAGGTGATCCGCTGTTGGGTTGGATGTTCGCAGGTTCAAATGGCCCACTGTTTTGCGTCAATTCAACGGATAATGTTACAATTTCCATAAGAGCATTAAGCAGCTCGTTAATCTGTGTCCACCGAAGTAGGACAGAGCAAGAAAATAAATAACCGGGAGCAGCGATTTTGAAAATTTATGTAGGCAATCTGTCCTATGAAACTACTGAGGATGAACTGCGGACGAAATTTGCCGCTTTTGGTAAAGTGGAATCTGTAGCGATTATCACTGATAGAGATAGCGGGCGCTCAAAAGGATTTGTGTTTGTAGAGATGCCTTCAGTATCCGAAGGTCAGGCTGCAATCGATGGTATTAATGGAAAAGCACTGAGGGATCGCACTCTTACCGCGAGTGCCGCTCGGCCGCGTACCGAAGGTGGCGGCGGGGGCGGGGGATATCGCGAGAGGGGTGGCAGCTATGGTGGTAGCGGTGGAGGTTACGGTGGTGGGGGTGGATATGGCGGTGGGGGAGGTGGTAGGCAGGGTGGAGGTGGAAAACCCCGCAGATAGCCTCCCGCTATTCGGAACCTACGAACGCATCCTGCCGATATTCCCGGGGAGAATGGGTTTTTAATGCTAGTTGGTATCTCTTTGGGAGACTACTTGCTTCGCCCCTGGATGTTCAGTGTCTCTGCATCATCTTGACTGTGCTTGAATTCCAACACGTGTAAGCTCTTTTCCCCTGCAATGACCACGCCAAATGTCTCCAGACTTATAGTGTCCGTCCCGCCACAAACTACTGCCGAAGGCGATCTTTCAGAATCGTTAAATCGTCCATTCAACAGATCAAGTTGAGTGCAGTAACAAAACGTCAATTTAGTATATTGAATAACGGATAGAGATGGCTCCAGTTACAATAGATTAGTCCCCTCGGAAGGACGAAAACTAAAGTAGGAGGAGCCACCGAAATGAAGAATAGCGCAGCCAGGAAACTAAAGCAAGTACCCGAA